>JAPOYR010000002.1:0-300000 GCA_026706485.1 Chloroflexota bacterium
TAATCAGCAAGATCATCACCGTAATCGTGATGATAGTTCGCAGGACATTCAGTAAGGGGATTATATACTTGGCTTGACAACGGGGGCGGATTCCACTACTCTTAGGGTAGGTAGTGAAGGGAGCACACGACATGGCCGGACCTGGACGAGCACACCGCGAGGGCATCAGCCTGATGGAACTGGCCGACCGGTTCCCGACCGAGGATGCCGCCCGCCAGTGGTTCGAGAATCAGCGCTGGCCGGACGGCGTGCGTTGCGCCCGCTGCGATGGCGACAAGGTCACCCCGGTAGCCAGCGGCCAGCCCATGCCCTACCGCTGCCGCGACTGCCGCAAGTACTTCTCCGTCCGCACGAACAGCGTCATGGAGCGCTCCAAGATCACGCTGCGCAAGTGGGCGTGGGGCATCTACCTGAGCACCACGAACCTCAAGGGCGTGTCGAGCCTGAAGCTCCACCGTGACCTCAACATCACGCAGAAGTCCGCTTGGTTCATGGCTCACCGTATCCGCGAAGCGTTGACCGCCGACGGTCACCTGCTGGCCGGGCCGGTCGAAGTGGACGAGAGCTATTTCGGCGGACGCGAGAAGAACCGCCACGCGAAGGACCGCCAGCACGCGGGGCGCGGCACCGTCAACAAGGCTCCGGTCATCGCCATGCGCGACCGCACCACGCGCGAGGTTCGCGCCAAGGCGATCGCTACGGTCACCCGCTCCCTGCCAGCCAGCTTCATCGCCAGCAACGCGGCGCCCAACGCGATGATCTACACCGACGAGCACCCCATTTACTCGCACCTGTCCAACCACGAAACCGTCCGCCACAGCGTCGGCGAGTACGTCGCGGACCAGGCGCACACGAACGGCATCGAGTCGTTTTGGGCCATGCTCAAGCGGGCCTACCACGGCACGCATCACTACTTCAGCCCGAAGCACTTGCAGCGCTACGTGGACGAAATGGCGACGCGCCAGAGCTTGCGCGAGATGGACACGGCGGACCTCATGGGTGAGCTCGCGGCCCGCATGGTCGGTCAGCGGCTCACCTACACCGACCTCACCGCCGGCGGCCCGGCGTACCCCAAGCGGTAGCAGCGGGAGCGCTTGTCAAGAAATGATGGACGCGCTAGCGTACGGCTATCGCGTGAACGTGATTGCCCATGGGGAGTGGATAGGCCATGCGCAAACGGAGGGCCACCAAGCCAGCGCGACGGCTACCCGTCGTCGTGCCACCGAATACCGCAACGCCCGAGGAATTGGCCCAAGCCCTGTTGCGGCCGCCGGCCCCAGCCCCGAAAGTCTCCCAACCGCGCTAACATCCTGTTAGGCGGAGGGCGGCGGACTCGAACCGCACCGGATGGGTTAGCATCCGGCCGTGGGTGTCCAAGACCCCGGCAGATCCTCTCTGCTTCACCCTCCGCAAAACGCTAGCCGTAGGGATTGTGTGGGGAGCCTACGGCTAGCGCCCCAACTGGAGCTTGGCCCGCAGGTAGGCCATGCCGCGGTCACCCTTGACGCGGTTGCACGCGCCACAGAGCAGTTGGAGATTGCCCACGTGGTCGGTGCCGCCTGCGGCCCGCGCGATGATGTGGTCCACTTCAAGATTCTGGATGCGAAAGTGCTCGCCGCAGCCCGCGCAATCGCCCCCCTGCTCGCCGTATAGCGCCGTCTTGTGCGCCACTGGCGGCGGGAGCGGCCCGAGGTCCGTGCGAGCTGGCCCGTCCGTGCGCGTCGTGACGTAGCCGTGGTGAAACAGTGAGCCGATGCCTAGCGGCGGCGGCTCTTGGAGCCGGAGGTTTACCAGCTCGACGGCTTTAGGGCTGATATCGACACCCGCCCACTGGCGGTCCAGAAGTTCCGCCGCGACGCATGCCGTGGCGCAGCCGCAGAACGGGTCCAGCACGACGTCGCCAGGGTTGGAGCTGGCGGCGATCAGCCGCTGAAGGAGCGCGAGCGGTTTCTGCGTCGGGTAGCCGATGCGCTCCTTGGCGAAACCGGCAATAATCCCGATATTCCACACGTCGCGTTGTGGCGTCCCCTTGGATCGTTCGCCGGTTGTGAGCTTGCGGGAATCGGTGACGGGGTCTTGCAACACCTTCTCGCCCTTGAAGCGCCGAAGCGTGGACTCGCTGGGCGGCTCGAAGCTCACGTTGAACGGGTAATCCCCCCCCCCCCGTGTAGAACAGCAGCACGTCGTGCATGCGCTGAAAGCGCTTCTGCTTCGCCGGCCAGCGCCGATAGGACCAGATGACCTCATTTTGAAAGTTGCGCCGCCCAAAGATCGCGTCCATCAGTAGCCTGAGATAGGGGCTCATGGTCGGATCGCAGTGGACGTAGATCGACCCCGCCGGCTTGAGCACGCGGCGCAATTCGAGCAGCCTGGCGGCCATGTAGGCGAGATACGACTTGTCGCCGTCCGTCATGGCCGCCAGCAGCACGCGATAGACGCGCGGGTGCTTGGCCTCGATGAGATTGATCCACTCCGCGTCAACGTCGGAGAGCGTCCATGTGTCGCTGAATTCCGCCCCGGCCGCCCGTGAACCGATGGGCGCGGCATAGTCGGCGTTGGAGTTGAAGGGCGGGTCCAGGTAGATCAGGTCAACGCTGGCGGCATTCATCCCCCGCAGAATCGGCAGGTTGTCGCCGGTCCACAGCGTGCGATTGCGCCAGTTGGGAGCCATGGCGCGGAGGGTAGGCCGATTGGCTCACCGCGTCAAGCCAAGTATATAATCCCCTAAGCAAAACACAGGCGAAGTCCGCATCAGTCAGTGCCTCAAGCTTCTCTATCAGTGTATCCCCGACACCTGGAATATTCTGCAAGATGATCGGGTTTACCTGGACTCGTCGCAGGATCAGCTCCAAATCATCTCGAGCATCCGTGTTGTGACCGTACACGACGAACACCCTACGTTCAGATTCACTAGGAGCTTGGGGGGTTCCCTTTTCAATACCATGCTCTTGTCCCCAGCATCTGCCGCATCTGGCCCTGCCTTGACGAATTCCTCAACTGCCGACTTGAAATCGCTCTTGGGTCCACCGAATGTGAACTTTCCTGTGTTATACAGATTGACCTTTACACCCTTTATCAACTCGAACTCGACGGCGTGCTCTATGTCACGTGAGTCGAGAACCCAGCCTTTGCTATTGAGAGCAGCCTCTAACTCGTCCTTTCTCCATCGTGTCATCTTTGCCTCCACTCACGCCGGTTTGGGCCGTAAATCACCGACCAAGTCTCTATCGCGGCAGCACCACTTGGTAGCATACGACTCCCTAGTTGCCCTCTGTTATCGGCTCTGGTGCTTGGGGGGCTTCGACCGGGCGCAGTCCGAATCTCGCAACGACTTCAATGGTTCGACGGGCGCAGTCCGGTACGCTCACCCCGGCACTCTCGTACTCCCGGCGCAGATTCGATAGCTCACGGCGGACCAGATTGTTCCTGCCGATCGAGAGGGCTTGGTCTGCCTCGCGGAAAGGGACCATGTGCTCGGCCGACACGCTTGAGACGGCGAAAAGGGGAGCAACGGGTTCGTGCGTCTACTTCGCTATCTCGTGCGCCCTCCAAGCGGGCACATGCGCCGTCATAAGCGCCTTGAAGAGCTTCCCGTGGTTGGGCACGTGCAGATGGAGCAGTTCGTGCACGATCACGAAGTCTTGGAACCCGCCTTCCTGGTAGCTCAGGTCGGTCGCGAGCGTGATGATTCCAGACGTCGAGCAAGACCCCCACTTGCGTGTCATGTCGCGGACACGTACTCGCGGCGTGCCAACGTGCAGACGCTCCGCCCAATACTCCACGCGTTGTCGCATGTCCTCGTGCCGGTTGTCATGCGTCGGCATCAGCGTCTCCGCCCAGCAGGACTATTAGGACGTGATCGACGATTCGACCCCGCGCGTGACCGTCGACGCCCAACAAGGGGTGATACAGCGAAGCTCGCAACCGCCGCCGCTCGTCAGCGTTGACGGCGGCGTTGGGGAACCGACCCACAAGGGCCTGGGCCTCTGCCGCGAACTGCATCACGCTCACGCCGGCGGCTGTGAGCGCCGGGTCGTCCTTCAGCGTCCAGTAGATCGCGAAGGCTCTATTAGGGAGGGTACTCTCCCTCGCGGCGGACACGGCGATATCCTTCTCCCTGGCGAGGGTCTCGAGGACCTCCATCGCCGCGAGTCCGGTTGTCGTGCGCTCCTCAAGATCCTTGAGCACGTGCTCGGCGCGTTCCTTGATGGGTCGCAGCACAGACTCAAGTTCCGGCTCGCGTTCTACCTCTGCCTGAAGACCGCGCACCAGGTTGAACACCTTGGCTTCATCTGGCCCGGATTCCTTGCGGAGCGCGGCGAGCGTGCGGAGGTCGAAGGTCACGGCCTTGGTGAGGTTCCCCAGGCCATACATCGCCGCCGACTCTTCCACGAGCCGCTGCGTCTTGTGGGCCAGCTCGGTCACGAAGTCAGAACGGTCGGCGTAAGCGTTGCGGACAACCGCGTAGAGCCTGACCAGCCGCTGAAATGGTCTGATGTGGTCGCGCAACTCGGCTGATGGAGATAAAACCTCCCAGAGCGCTTCGATCTCCTTATAGGCCGAATAGAACTCCTCCCTAGCTTCAGGCGACAGGAAGCGACCAAAAACGATCTGCTCTAGGTGCGCGTCATCGTCGGCGCTCGTTACGTACTCGGCGCTCGCTTCGGCCGCTTGGAGCTGCCCTTCGGCGTGGTCAATCGGCACGTCCAGGTATTCCGCTCGGGCCTTGGACATCTTGGATCGAAAGTCCCGCATCAGCAGGTCCAGGTCCTCGATCACGCCGCTCACGTCCGACGAGTCGAATTGCAGCGCCTTCCTCAGTTCGCGCAGGACACCCACGAAGTCCACGACCAAGCCGATGGGCTTGCCAACGCCATTCTGGTCCACGTAGGGCCGGTTCACGCGTGCGATGGCCTGCAGCAGCACGTGGTCGCGCATGGGCTTGTCGAGGTACAGGCAGTACAGCAAGGGCGCATCGAAGCCGGTCAGCAGTTTGTCCGTGACGATAAGGATCTTCGGGTCCCCGTTCGCCTTCTTGAACGTCAGGCGGGTGTCCTTTTCTTGCACCTCCGATAGCTGCAGCTCCGCGACGAGCGGCCGTTCGACCACGTCATTGGTGTTCTCCGAGTACACCGGCACGGTCCATTCCGCGGGCAGCAGCTGGTCCAGCGCACGCTTGTACTTGGCGCAAGCCTCGCGGTTCACACCTACCAGGAACGCCTTGTAGCCGAGGGGCAACACGTTCTCCTGGAAATGCTGGGCCACGAACGCCGCGACCTTCTCGATCCGGTCGGCCGCGGTCAGAAATGTGCGCAGGCCCACGGCTCGGTCCAGCACGCGATTAAGCTCGTCGACGTCAGTGACGCCTTCCATTTCCGCCAAGGCGAAGAACTCCCGGTCGAGTTGTGCTGCGGGCACCGTCAACTCGCTGGGCGCCAACATGTGGCGAAGCGGCAGCGTCGTCTCATCCTCGATGGACTCGGCTATCGAGTACTTGTCGAGGTAGCCCTGATGGTCGTCGGCGCCGAAAATCTTGAAGGTGCCTTCGCCGTGCTCCGTTCGGGCGATTGGCGTGCCGGTGAATCCGACGATGGTCGAGTTCGGCACCGCCGCCATGAGGTACGTGCCCAGCTCCCTCGCCACCGATCGATGCGCCTCGTCGATGAACACGTAGATGTTGTCGCGGAGATTGGCGTCCTTCTCGATGCCCTCGAACTTGTGGATCATCGAGATGATCAGCCCTCGCTTGTCAGTGGCCAAATGCTCCCGCAGATGCTCCTTCGAGCTGGCGCGCCAGACGGTAATGTCCTGCTGCTGCATTTCGCCCAGCAGCCGCTCGACCCAACCGGCAAGTTGGCCCTCCAGCTCCCGGCGATCCACCACGACGACCACCGTCGAAGCGCCAAACCGGTCCTTGGATTCCAGGATCAACCGGGCGGCGGTCAGCAGCGTGAACGTCTTGCCGGAGCCCTGGGTGTGCCAGACGAGGCCCCGGCGCTTCGCCGGCTCGGCGCAACGTTCGACGATGCGGTCAACCGCGCGGCGCTGGTGCTGCCGCAGCACGGTCTTCCGCGTCTCGCCGTCCTCCACGTAGAAGAGAATCCAGTCGCGCAGCGTGCGCAAAAAGTCGGTCGGCTCGAAGAACGATTGGACGGCGAAGCGATAGCTCTCCTCGGGGCGCTCCTTCCACCGCGCCATGTAGCGACGAGACAGGTTCCAGGTGACGCCGTACCAGTAGTCCACCAGGTGGGTCACGTTGAAGAGCTGCGCCGCGCCCATCAGTTCGGGCGTCTCCGTCTCGTAGCGCCGCAGCTGCGTGAGGCCCCGCTCGATAGCGTCGGCGTCCGTCGGATTCTTGTGCTCGACGATGGCAACCGGCACGCCGTTAATCACGAACACCACGTCGGCGCGGTTGCCCTTGCGGGCAGGCGGCTTGAGCCGCCATTCCCAGGTCACGTGGGGGACGTTAGTCGACGGGTCGTCGAAGTCGATGAGCGTCACCCGCCGATTGCGCCGCTCGGCCTCGTCATACCATTGCCGCTCGCCTCGCAGCCAGGCGAGCATCCGCCGGTTGCCCTCGATGGTCGGCGGGAGCGCTTGCAAGTTTTCCACCACGGAACGCACGGCGTGGTCCGTCATCCAGGGGTTGAATTGGCGCAGCGCTTCTTCGAGCTCACCCCGGAACACCAGCCCGGCCTCGCCCTCTCGCATGGCCAGGGCATCCACTGGCCGCACAGGAATCCACCCGACCTCCGCCGCGTGGCGGACCATCGGAAACTGAACTGTGCCGGCTTCTGTGATGTTGAACTCAGTCATGGTCGGACTCTATAGGCCCTATCGCGTCCCCGATTGCACCCCATCGTGCCCCTGTCTCTGCTCTTGCCCAAGACGCCCTCATAACGCCCCCAAGACGCCCCTAAACGCTGTATAGCGCCCCTAGCACGCCCCCTGTTCACGTCTCCACCGCCCAGATCGCCCCCGACCTGGGGACATCACCAACCCTCTATCCCTCAATTCCTCCAATATCCTCCGCACCTGGCGCTCACTGACGCCAGGACCCAGCCGGGCATGAATCTCGCGGCGCGTCAAACCATCCGGCGCACCGTCCAGCAAGGCGAGGACATCCTCCTGCCTTTCGGCGGGGCCGGCCTCGCCGCTGCGTCGCTGTGGGACGAATCGACCATGCCGGAACCGGACAGTCACGGCCCCGCCGTCATCCTCGATCTCCGGGCCCGGAAGGCCGGCGCTGCTCGCGAGTTCCGCCATCTTCAGCGTCCCACTTCCCCACTCCTCGATGATCCCGCGCCGGTAGAAGGTGCGCGCGATCAACGGGTTCCACGGCCTGGACTCGTGTGGACCAAATAGCTTCTCCGGCGTCAGGCCAAAGTGCAGCGAGCCGGAGGACGTGACCTCAAGACGGTCGTCGTAGACCGCTATGCCAACCGAGCCGCCGCCGATGGAGTAGTCACGATGGCACAGGGCGTTTGCCAGCGCCTCCCGAGTGGCCAGGGGCGGGTACAGGGGCTCGTCAATCCGCTCGAAACGGTCCTGCTCGAACCGCCCGGCGATGGGCAGGGTATCCCGCAGGAATCGCTCCGCGTTCGCCAAGAGCATGAAGGCGTTGCCATTGAACTGGCGATTGTCCAGGAACTCCATCCGGTCGAGTCCCCGGAAACGGGCGATACGAAGCAGGCACTGCGGCATCTCGAACTCCAGCCGCTCCGTGCTGCCGAACAGCACCGCCGCCGCCCGAAGCAGCACGCCGTCACGCAGTAAGCCGAGTCCGCGTAGCAGGTCGGTTGGTTCTCCGCTTACAGGCTCCTCAAGCCGCCCGCGCCTGACCGCCTCCGCGACAGTCCGGCGAATCTCCGCCGCGTCAAGGTCGTCGACGGACCACCCGGCGGCGGGCTGGTTCTCCCAGCGCTGCTCGCTGTGCATCCGCTCGAAGAGCATTCGGTTGTACTCGTCGGCGGACATTCCCAGCGTGGTGTTCCCGATGCGGCGGTAAGCAGTACCCCGGTAGGAATACGGCCTCGATGCACCCCGGGCTGTGCTGACCAAGATGACTTCACGGCCGCCGTCCACGGGGACCCGCTCGACCTTCGGAAACGCTGGAGGGTCGATTCGCCGAAGCTCGGCGCTCAACTCCTCGATGGTGCGCTCGCTGACTTGCTGCCCAACCACGTCTCCGTCTGAGGTCACACCAAACAGCACCTGCCCGCCGCCCTGGTTCAGGAAGGCGCACGCTGTCCTGGTGGCATCCCGGCGCGTCCCGGTCGTAGTCTTCAATTCCAGCGTCTCAGACTCACCGGCTGCAACGAGAGCTGTGACTTCGTAGAGCCTCAAGGCAGAGACCTTGTACCAATCCAGTAGTTCAGATTATCGTGGAGATCGAGGTGGCGTGTCAGGTTAAAGAGAATATCCTTGGTTTCTTCCAGGTATTTCTCGGCTTCCATACCAGTAGGCCGATAGCCTCGTTTGTGAACGACAGCATTGCGTATTACATTGATATCTGTATGTTTCAACCGTACAAGAAACGGAACCATTTCCCTATCACTCAGATCTCTGATCCTGCATTCTGACGTGTTCTGAGAATTGAGGGATGCAATTCTTCTTTCAGACGTGTCTAAATCCGGCACTGGAAGTTGATCAGTGGCAACACTCAGAAAGATATTTCGCATTTTGCCAAAGGCCCATCCCCGTGTCTTACGTTCGAGCTTCCTGGATAGCGTATTCATCCGATCTAACTTCTCCGAATGCCTGAGATTAGGATCTGCGATAAAAAGTTTATACAGAAGTTCAACTCGTAGGAATAGACTGAAAAACATCTCATAGGCCATAGTCAAATTGAGAATGCAGTACATGTACTGCTTACGCTCAAAAAGCTGGTGGCAATCGAAAACAAGCATCTCGTGACGCTCGTTTGCCGTGTCACTAACAATACGGAACGGCTTTTGACAGCTGTCTTTCAAGCACTTCACATCCTCCCCCCATATAGGCTCAAATGTTCCAATATCAGACGCGCGGTTGAATATACACTCGTGACCGCACCAATGGCAGTCTGCTATGACATTCTCGTAATTGGCGTGCTTTATGTAGACTATTGGAAGCATGCATTCCCCCTTATGGCTGCGATGGCGCAGCTTCAACGTAGTCGGCTATCTGCCATTGGTCCTGTTTGAAGCCCTATGAAATGATAAGGGATCCAACTCCCTCGCCCGTACCTCACCCGTCATCAGCTTGTGCAGCAGAGTCTTGAACAACTCCTCTAGGATCATCTGCTTCCTTCTGTGCAGATCGATCTTGCGGTCGACCGAGTCGAGGACGGCGACGATACTCCGCTGCTCGTCGATGGCGGGCAGCGGAAACAGTACCGTACGGAGCTTGGTCGCATTGATGTTAGCTTGCCCGACGGCGCGGCTAGCGAGCTTCTTGATCTCCCCCTGCGTTCTCGGCCAGTTCATGAAATAATTCAGAAACTCCGGGATGCATCGGCCGGCATCAACCACAACGCGTACGAGATAGGACGCAAAGACAGCGGGTCTATCCTCGTCAATAATCGCCATGCGCCCAACCAAGTCGATGCTGTTTGTGCGATTGAAGAGGAGATCGCCAGGCTTTACCCGGAACCGGTCGTAACTCTCGGCATCTAGATCGACGAACTGGATATCTCGATAATGCACCTTGCCGTCTTCCTGGCAGTTCATTCGCAGGATTGGGTAGGTACCGGACGTTCGGCCGCGCATTGATAGGCCGTATTGAGTGGCCACGGCCACGTCGTTGATTGTCGTAATCTCCCAACTCTCCGGCACCGGCCCAATCTCCGTCTCCTTCTGCGCCTCTCCCCGCAGCCCGTGCGTGAACAGCGTCTGCATCGTGGCGCGCTTGAGAGATTGAGTTGTTTGAATCGATTGCGTCTCAAAAGCCTTCAGCCGTTGAATCATCTCCAAGGGGTCCGCGATTGCCGTTTGCTCTTCGGGCTCGAATCTTGGGAACGGCAGATTGAGGAGCACCTCGGTGGGTACGCGCTGTCGCCCGGTCGTGCCTTCCATACGCTCGGCGACGTGATGGCGGACATCAGGATGTAACAAATAGAAGAACAACAGCCGCCTGTCTTGTCCTTCCTCGCGCGGTCGAAGCGGGATCACCTCGGTAGTGGCGAAACCGAAGCGTGCCGGTAACTCGGTCGCTAGAGCTTGCTTTCCGTTCTCGAACGATGGCGTGATCTTGGCGATCAGAGCATCGCCACGCTCGAAGTAGGTTCCACTCCTGATTTCACCCGGCGATCTCAGTGCGTAGTCAGGCTCGTACGCACCGCCTTGCGGAACGGCGCCCATCGGCACGAACGGGACTACAGGCAACGAATCCATGTCAAGACCACGAGGCTTTTTCGTGACTTCGTAGGCGTCTCCCACTCGATCCCACTCGCGAGCTTCAGTGAGTGCAGCGTCAAGGAGACTCATCAGCAACCCCAGCCAAGAGTTTATGCAGCGAAGCTGAAAGCTTGTTCGCTTCCTCGTCGAGAGCGACAAGCTCCGCAAGCAGATCGCGAACCGAACCCGCTTCTGTTGAGTTTGTCTGCCCCACCCATCGACTCGGACTAAGGTTGTAGTCAGCCTCCGCCGCCTGCTCCCGCGTGACGACGGCCACCTCGCCCTCCACCGGCTCGCCTTTCAGGAACATCGCTGCCAGCGGACGAATGTCGTCCTCCGGGATGTAGTTCTTGGGCCGCCCTTTGCGCACACGCCGGCTGGCGTTCAGCAGCACGATCTTGCCCTGGCGCACAGCTGGCTTGCGCTTGGATAACACAATGATGATTCCGGCGGCGCTGGTGTTGTAGAAGAGGTTGTCCGGCAGCAGGATCACGCCGTCGACCAAGTCCCGCTCCACGAACCACCGGCGGATGTTGCGCTCCCGGTCCTCGTGCCGGCTGCCGGAGCCGCGCGTCACCGCGCCGGTGTCCAGTACCACCGCCGCCCGCCCGCGCTCGTTCAGGCAGGCCAGGGCGTGCTGCAGCCAGGCCCAGTCCCCCTTGCCGGTGGTGACGCCGCCGGCGCCGCGGAACCGGTCGAACGGGTCGTTTTCAAAGACATCGGGGCTGAAAGGCTGATTCCACATTGGATTGGCGACGACGATGTCATGGGTGGCGATGCGCCCGGCGGCATCCTTGAACTTGGGATTGAGCATCGTGTCGCCGCGCTCGATCCGGACTTCCATGTCGTGGACGATGGCGTTCATGTGGGCCGTTGCATAACTCTCGGCTTGCAGCTCCTGTCCGTACAGCTTCAGTGGGACGCGACTGGTCGGATCGAGTTCGCGGGCGGCGAGTTCAAGCTTGACCAGCAGCCCTGCCGAGCCGCACGCGTAGTCGTGGCAACTCTCGCCAGGCCGTGGGCGCATGATGTGCGCCATCAGGAATCCGACCTCAGTTGGCGTGAAGAACTCGCCGGAGCTGCGACCGGAGCCTTCCGCGAACTTCCTGAGCAGGTATTCGTAGGCACGACCCAGAAAGTCGGGCTGCACGTCGGCGAGGCCGAGGCGGTAGCGGGGGTCGGAGAAGGTCTCGACTACGGTCGCCAGGCGGGCCGGATTGACGTCCCGCTCCCCGCTGCGCTCAGCCGCAAAGTCCACCAGGTCGATCACGCCGGAGAGCGACGGGTTCCACCGCACGACCGCGCGCATCGCCCGCGTCAGGTGCTCGCCGATGTCGCGGGGGCGGGTGCTGCGGCCCTGGGCGTCCAGGGACCAGTCGTGAGTCTCTCGACCGTTGACCACGCTCCACCGAGCCTCAGGCGGCAAATAGAATCGCAGCAGGTCGTGGTCGCTCTCCGCGATCTCTTGCGCGACTACACGATCCCCGAACTCTTGGGCTAGACGCTCGATCTCGTCGTCGAACACGTCGGACAGGCGCTTGAGGAAGAGGAGCGGTAGCAGGTAGTCCTTGAACTTAGCTGCGTCCTTGGCCCCTCTGATCGAGCAGGCCGCATCCCACAGCATCTGCTCCATGGGCTTGGTTGTGGGAACTGCGGCTTGCCGGCGACGGGACCGCCGCCGAGTCACACTGGCCGCTGATTCCACCTCGTCAATGGCCAGATCAGTGGTGTCAATGCCTGCATCGGCAGCAAGGGCGGCGATCGCCGTCCGCGCCGCCCTCTGTGGCGTCGTGACACCCCCCTCCCACCGATTCACTGTGGCGAACGACACGCCAAGCCGCTCCGCCAGCTGCTCCTGTGTCAGATCCAGCTTGGCACGAACGGCGTGTAGGGTCGCTCGGACCGCCTGCTTGTCTGCTACACTTACCATGTACAAGTCTCAGGTCTTGTAATACCGCTTAATTCGGCTGAGTCATCGCGATAGCCACGCAGCATAGGCTTCAACGTCAATCATCGGGACCGTGCCGCTAAACTGAAGCTGCGAGATCAGCGTTAGCAGGAATGCAGTCGCGGTCTTACCACCTTCATAGGTCTCGTACCGCGAGTTGGCCTCATCGAATCTGAAGTACCCGTGAGCCGCAACACAACCAAGGTCGAGATGGTCATCACTCTTCCCATCACCAAGTGCTGTGCGCAAAGGTTCGCCAAGGGCGGGCTGCCAATCACTGTCTAAGGTCAACAGCCCTCCACATATTGGAATAAGCGGCTTCGGTGGATAGGTTCCTCCTGCATGGGGAATCGGTAGACTGGTTCGGTGAAGCTGACGAACACTGGCCACCTTCTCACGTGCATATTTGACGTGCTCTGCATTGAGCGTCTGCTTCGCCTCAAACGCAGCATAGACGCTTTCTGAGGGAATGATTTTCTGCTCTTCGTAGCGGAAGATGAAAGGTGAATACTGACGGTCGTATATGACCACATCGATCTGATCACTGAATGCTCCTTTGCTATCGACCACATGGGCTTTGGCGGCCTGGTATCGTTTGGGCAAGTACGTGTTGAGAAGGTCCAACCAAACACCCTCGGTGGCATCTCCCTTTGTGCCTGGGTGTGCGAAACTTTGGCGGGCGGTCTCCAGGCGTCGCTGGATGTCGTCGTGCAGTCCGGTGAGAAGTTGGTTCAGTGACCACTCGCTCACGATGCACCATCCCGAAACGGTGCTGTCGGGGACATGTTTCGAGCGATTTCCAGTGCTCGGTTGGGATCGGCTGGACTATCCGGATAAGCATCAAGCACGA
This sequence comes from Chloroflexota bacterium, assembly GCA_026706485.1. Taxonomy (NCBI): domain Bacteria; kingdom Bacillati; phylum Chloroflexota; species Chloroflexota bacterium. The sequence goes on from JAPOYR010000002.1 coordinate 13,172, forward strand.
TGGCCGGCAAGAGCCGTTGCGTGAGATCCGAGAAAGTAAAGCCGTAGCCACAGTCCTGTTGAGGTCCCGTGGCTGCGATCAAGACCGAAACTTGTGGGTCTGAGAAACCCAACTGGTGCAAGGGCGGCTCTAGCATGGCCAAGCGCTGCTCGGCGTCCGGCCGGGCGAATGTCAGGATATCTGCTGCGCGGCGTTGTACCGCCGGGTCTAAGGCCCCGAGCCGGTTTGTGCACATGATGACGGCAGCGGGGAGTTTGCCACGGCCAAGGCGATCTATCCCTCGTATAAAAGCGTTGACGCCTGCCCTATCCTCATGGTGCATTTGATGTGCCTCGCGCGATTGGGCGATGGCGTCCGCCTCATCTACCAGGAGAATGACGGCTCCTCGTGAAGTCCCGCTGGAGTCCTTGAGCTTCCGAGCTTCCTCTAGAGTGTGATCGAAAGCAGCGGACAATAGCTGGGTCATCTCGCCCACGCGTCCCTGTCCACGCGTAGAGAGACTCATCGGGAAAAGGTTGATGCTAACGCCCTCCCGGCGGGCAACATCGTCGCCGATGGTCTCCGCGAGCTCAGATTTTCCGGATCCGACATCACCAGCAAGTACAACAAGAGGCGGCCTTCTCAGCACTACATCGAGCAGGCTATTAGCTCCAGGGTGGTACTTCCTCGCCCAAGAATCCAGGCCGGCCGGGTTGATGAGTAGTCCTAGGATTTTCGCTAAGCGTGCCTTATGTTCATCTAGCCCTACCAGGCGAGCCAAACGCTCCCGCGCATCCACATCTGGATAGGTGATTGGACGGTCAAACAGGACATCGATGGTCGGCCGAGTCGTCACCGGTAGCTCCTCAAGCTGGCGCGATCAAGGGCACGACCACCCGCCGAGTAGGTCAGATCTTGGCTCCAGTATCCGTTGATGCCGGGTTCTGCTCCCGCAGTTCTTTGGAAGGGGAGCCTCTTGGCGAACTCCTCCTGCTGCTTCCACGTCAACTGGTTCCACGCAGAGTTGTAGGTTAGGTAGCTGTAGAAGGACGCTCCGCTTACCTGGGCGCCGGGTCGAATCCGTCCGGGGTCATCATCGTTAGCAGTGATACCCATTAGATCTCGTGCTGTGTAGAACAGCGTCGGTTCGATCCAGTAGCCATTCCTTCGAAAGCCATAGGCCACAGTGTCAAGGAGACCTTCCTTGAGGCACTCGATGGCCTTCGCTTCAAAGGCGCCGATCCAGTCGTCCGATGGCTCGTCGTAGAACCTCTGCATCCGCTTGAGGTCGGTGGCGACCTTCGCTGCTATATGCCTCGCATGTGTCCGGGTGAAGCTTATGGTGTCGGCAACCGTATAGCTGTAAGTCATCTTCTCCTCACACTTGAAACGAAGGGTCAAAGACCTTCCGCCAGTAGTAGACTGTCTCCTGCTTTGTCGGCGCAGCGAGGGCTGCGTCGATAGCATCGCCCGCGTCGAGGGCGGCGTCTACTATCGCGTCAGCCTCCGCGTCGGTATACAGAGCGGCAACGTTGTTCTCCTCATTTACCGGGTCGATGATCTGCACCGGATCGGAGAACTGACCAACCGCCGATGCTCGGTAATAGTCGGTGAATATGATCTTTTCCCGCATGTCGGTACGGGCGACGTACGTGAAGAAGTGCTGAAGGGCCTCAGGGTAGTCGGAAAAGTCGAGCCCTTTGTCGCAAAGATGGGAGAGGATCATCTCTATCATGAAGGACTTGAATCGAAAGCCCGGTAACTCAGTCTTTACCCTATCTGCCCAGAACTTCACCAGGCGTACCACCTGGGCAAAATACTGCTCTTGCGCCTTCTTGCGCGTGCCTATGAATTCAAGGTGAAGCGGGATACTGGTCTCTAGGAAGGAACCATCGTCTTGGCTGACAAGCCTCCCGTACCACTGCGGATCCCCATCGTAGAGGATCGGAACCACATCAACGTCGAGTCCCGTCCCGCGAAAAGAGACCGTGACACTGTATGTCTGGGGCTCTACCTGGTCTGGACTGAAGTTGGGGAACGCCTTGCGGAGGCGCTCAGCCAGATAGTCGAGGAGATCTGCCACATCCTGGGGTGTGTCAGCACCGCTGATGTAGCAGGCCAGGTCGATATCATTCAGCGAGCGCAGCGCCGTCCCCTTCGCAAGGCTGCCGGATAGCAGCATCTTCTTGAGAGTGAAGTCGGGATTCTCACTCAGATATCCGTCGAGCTTCTCCCGGAGGCGGCGAGCCTGTGCCCGAAATTCACTCGCCTTGTCTCGCGGGAGGTTCACCCTGTCCTGGGCGAACCTCGCGATGTCGAGATGATCAACATGCTGTCGCGCCATAGCCCTTACCTTGACCGGTCACCAGACTCTTCGGCAGCCAGTGCGGGGTGTCCGCCCGCAGCCTTCTGGGGCATGGTCGCGCCGCCCTCCCAGCGGTTCACCGTGGTGGACGACACGCCGAACAGCTCGGCGAGCTGCTCCTGGGTGGGGTCTATCCGTGCCCGGTTCGTCTGCAGAGTCGGGAGAATATGCCGAAGGTCTGCCATATCTGCCATGTATGCAGTATAGCATTTCATCAGTCAATGGCCTATACACCCGCCGGTAGTGCCCCAGAGGGCGGAGCTTGATGCAACGAGGGCCGGCCCTGCCCTTACAGACTCAGGGCGAACCTCAGGGTGAAGGTTCTTGATTTTATCCAGTTTGGTGGGCCGAGCGAGACTCGAACTAGGAAGCCAAGCGATTAGAAGAACCGCGCCGACACGCGCCGCTTCTGAGCGAGGCCAAACCTGTTACGGCTTCGAGGCCGATTTACAGGCCGTTGCCCCCTTCTTGGAGCAATGGCACGGAAATTCTACGCTATTTCGAGGGTAATTCCGCCTACGCCGGCGCCAGGAACTCGCAGGTCACGGCCTCAACCACGGGTCGCCGATGTACGGCACACAGATGCGGGCGGCTACGCAGGCGCAGACGTGCCGCAATGGCGACCATTGGAGCCCTCGCAATAGAGCTTCAGTGCCAGACCTGCAGTGGCTCCAGCACCGCTGAGGCTCGCTCGGTGGCCTGCTGGAGAAGGGCTCGCGATGCATGCCCATCGGCGAAAGCGCTGGCGTGCCAGGCGCCTCACTCCAGCAAGGCCAGGCAGGGCCGAGCCGAGCAGGCGATTGCCATCCGCGCGATGGTGCAAGGCATCGTCGACCCACCAGTGGCACGCCGCAATCGGCCGGCAACTGCGACGCGGTGCACGGTGAGGACTTTTCTTCCCGACGAACGGCACGGTAGCGGCCTGAGGCTCTCGCAGCCTAGGTGTGCTCTGTCGGAATGCCCCAAGGGTGCCGGAACTTCGCCCCGCCCGGAAGACAGGATTCCGTAAGCCGCCAATTCCCCCTTGATCGTTCGAGACGCCCGAGGCAGCCACTCTTGGTACGCGTAGCCAAGAGTCACCGGCCATCGCCTCGAAAGTGACGACATGCGTCCATCTAGAGTCACTGACCTGAAGAGTCCAGAAACCTGAAGAGCGCCGTGGCGTTTGGTAACTGAGGAGTACTTGACCCATCGTTAGGCGTCTTAATAGTCTTGGGCAGAGAAGACGACCTGCTTCGTCAACGACTACGCCTCGTAGCGCACGGTCGGGGGAAAGACATGGCCAACCGGATTCGGCTGCCGCACGAGGGCGAATGGGTGGATCGACTGTTGCGCGAGGTCAAAGATGCCGTCTGGGAAACCCGGACGGTGGTAATCGCCGACGTCAAGGTCACGTATTCGATCTGCGACCCATGGCCACTTGGCGGAGAGATTGCGATCTACGATCACGACGGAGACATCTACCTGCCAGAGAGCTATGTCAGATCCCACCCGTCGAATGCGGATCTGGTCGCATACCACGAACAGATCGAGATCGGCCACAAGCTCGCTGGTAGGTCACACGCGTACGCCCACCGTCGTGCACTGCTAATGGAACTATTGGCAGCCAAACAGAGCTATGACGAGGTCGGGCTGAGAGCCTACGTTCACCAGAGGGTGTTTGGCTATCCAGACTGGAAGATTCCTGACAAGGACGCCATTGAGGAGAGACTGTACGAGCTTCTCTCAGCTGATCGGCCGTTGCGGGGCAGGCTGATAGCGGTGATCACCGAAGCCAAGATGTAGGGCGATGGCGAATGCCTGCGAATCTACGCCCTGCGAGCTCGTTACGGAGCATTGGCCGCACACACGGACGACCAATCCAGTGGAGTGATCCCCCGTCTTCCGCGCGCTTCGCACCGGAACGACCACCACGCCCAAGCACCGCCAGCGCAAGTGCGTAGGTTCAAGTGGCGCACACGACTCGCCATGCCAACCGCGGCGTCACTTTGACAGTGCGGCGGAGCGCTTACCGGGGACAGCGGGTCCCGGCGGCGCCGGCAGTGTCGCCATGTTCCCTCAAGCCAGCACCTATCTCTTTCCCACGCCAGGTGCGGGCTGAGTATCGGTGCAAACGGGCCGATCGTGATCAGAGTCCCGACTCCTTCGGCCGCGAGTTGCAGCACCTAAGCTAGGCAGATGGCATGGCGTAGGCCCTTGTCCTTTCGCCCAGGCCAGGATGCACGCTGGCTCCTAGCCCGTCGGCTCCCCGCGGTGAGCGGGCCTCTCACGACGTTGCTTGGCGCACTCATCGTGGTGGGCGTACTCCAAAGCCTCGGGTTCATTCTCGCGACGGGGGTGCTCGTCGGCGCGGTGCCAGACGCCATCGGCGGAGGGCTCGGCTCCGCCGCGGGAACTCGCCTGCTGACCGCCCTCGCGGTGGTCGTGGTTCTCTTTGTGGTTGGGCAGGTGGTCGAGCCGCTGCGGTCCACGGTGGCCGACACCCTCGGCAGGCAGCTTGAAGGACACCTGCGGACCAGGATCATCGCCGCCTCGGTCGGCCTCCATCCGCCGACGGGGATCGGGCATCTCGAGGATCCGAGGCTTCGCGATCTCATCGCACGGGCACGGGGTGCCGCGCTTGGACAGCACACGCCGGCGATGGCCTTGCACGGGCTCGTCTACGTTGCCACCACGCGCCTGGAGCTGGTCGGCGTGGTCGCCATGACCGCGATCTACTTCCACTGGTGGCTTGCCGCGGGACTGACTGGAGTCCTGCTGGCGGCGAGGGTCCTCGTGCGCCGCCCATCGGCAGGCGTAGTGGCGGCGGTCGCGGACACGACGGCCGATCTGTGGCGGTCGGACTACTACGCCGACTTGGCCCTCGCACCCGGCGTGGCCAAAGAGACGAGAGTCTTCGGACTCGGCGACTGGATCGTCGACCGGTTTCGCGGCCACTGGTTCGAAGGCATGGAACGACTCTGGGCCGCCCGGCGTGCGGGCACCCAGGCGGCCGCTCCGTGGGTCGTCGCGATTGTCTTCCTCTCCGTACTCGCCACCCTGGTCATCGCCGGGCGTGCGGCCGCGAACGGCGACCTGAGCTTGACGGCCCTCGCCATCGTGGGCCAGTCCGTGCTCGGCATGGCCGGCATCCTCTTCAGCTTTCCCCAGCAGGAGCGGTGGCTTGACGAGGGGTCCCTCACAGTGCCCGCCGTTGAGGAGTTCGAACGGGAGGCGCGGTCGCATCGGCTGACCTCCGGCACTAGGAATCCAAGGTCGGCGGCCGGCACAGATATTCGCTTCGCAAACGTGTCGTTCGGCTATCCGGGAACCGACGTCGAGGTCTTGCGTCATCTCGATCTCAGAATCCCCGTCGGTCGGTCGCTGGCGATCGTTGGGACCAACGGTGCGGGCAAGACGACCCTCATCAAGCTGCTGTGCCGACTCTACGAGCCGACGGACGGCCAAATCGCGCTGGGTGAATCGGACCTGCGTGACCTCGATCTCGTCGCCTGGCGGCGCGAGATCGCCGTCATATTTCAAGACTTCGTGCGCTACGAGCTTACCGCCGCCGACAACGTGGGTCTCGGTGCGGTCGAACGGCGCTGGGACCGTGCACTGCTGGAGCGGTCGGCGCAGCGGGCTGGAGCCGACGACCTGATTGCGGGGCTCCCACACGGGTGGGACACGGTGCTGTCGCGGCAGTACCGCAACGGCTCGGACATATCGGGGGGAGAGTGGCAGCGCGTGGCCATCGCTCGGGCGCTCGGTGCCCTGGAGGCAGGCAGCCGCGTGCTGGTCCTCGACGAGCCCACGGCGCACCTCGACGTGAGGGCGGAGGTCGAATTCTTCGATCGATTCCTGGAGCTCACGAGGGGCGTGACGACGATCCTGATCTCGCATCGCTTCTCGACGGTGCGAAGGGCCGATGCCATCTGTGTGCTCGACGGCGGCCGTGTCGTGGAGCGCGGTACCCATGACGAGCTGATGGATCTTGGCGGCCACTATGCGCGCATGTACTCGATCCAGGCCGAGCGGTTCAGGGAACAGGCGGCTGAAGGTGTGGACCCGGATGGGTAAGCCCCTGCGCTCGATATGGCTCGTCGTGACGTTGGCCGCGCGCGCCGACCCCCGGCGGGCTTTGCTGGTCGCGCTGATGGAGCTGGCGAACGGGCTCTGCGTCGCGACGTTGCCGCTGTGGCTGAAACTGCTGGCGGACGCCGCCGTCGACCGTGACGCGACCATGGCGCTCGTGGCGGCCGCGGGCGGAGCGTGCGCGGTCACGATCGGGATCTTCGCGGGTTGGCTGGGAGCCAACGGCCAGACGGTTCTGCGAGAGCGAACCGGTCTCGCGCTCGAGGAACGTCTGGCCCGGCTCAGCCTTGGCGTTCCCGGCCTGGAGCATCACGAACGCCCCGACTATCGGGACACGCTCGCCCTGCTGCGCGAAGAGCGAGGCAGGCTCGGCGACTCCTTCTACGCGACGATTTCGGGGCTGCAGCTGGTAGTGCGCTTCGGCGCGACCCTCGTCTTGCTGATCACGGTCCACTTCTCCCTGGTGCTCTTGCCCGTCTTTGGGCTCGTTCTCCTGGAGACTGGACGAAAGGCCGAGCGGCTCCGCCAATCGGCGATGGCGGAAACGGCAGAGCCGTTGCGAACGGCGAACCACCTCGTGGAGACCGCGACCTCCGCCGGGCCCGCGAGAGAGCTGCTGGTCTTCGGTCTTGGGGATGAGTTCCTGCGGCGGCATCGAGCCATCTGGGGCGGGATCGATCGGGCGCGGACCAGGGCGGCTATCCACGAGGTGGCGCTCAAGACCGCGGGCTGGGTGGTGCTCTCGGTCGGCTACGCGGCGGCGGTTGCGCTTGCCACGTGGCTGGCCGTCGAGGGTCGGGCAACTGCCGGTGACGTCCTGATGACGCTGAGTCTGGCCGGCCAGGTTCACGGGTACGTCGCGGGCGGCGCGGGCCTGTTCGCGTGGATATTGGGCACCCTCAAGGCTGTCGAGCGGCTTCTGTGGCTGTCCGACTACTCGTCGGATGCCGCCAGGACCGATACCGGTCACACGCCTTCGCCGCGACGGCTTACGGCCGGCATAGACCTCAAGGACGTGTCCTTCACATATCCGGGAACCGGCAATGAGGTGCTCTCTGATGTTTCCCTGCACCTGCCGGCTGGCAGCACGGTGGCGATCATCGGGGAAAACGGTGCCGGGAAGACGACGCTGGTCAAGCTCCTGTGTCGGTTCTACGACCCGTCGCAGGGGCGCATCGTCATTGATGGGACGGGGCTCGATCAGCACGACCTTGAAGACTGGCGAGCGGGAGTAACGGCGGCTTTCCAGGACTTCGCTCGCTTCCAGTTCGTCGCCCGGGAGACCGTCGGCGTTGGGGACCTGCAGGCTGTCGAAGACCTATCGGCCGTGGAACGGGCGGTTTCCCGGGCCGGCGCCGAAGATGTCTCAGCGGGTCTGCCTTCTGGCCTGGAGACGCAGTTGGGACGGGAATGGAAGTGTGGGGTTGAACTCTCCGAAGGTCAATGGCAGAAGCTGGCTCTGGCCAGGGCGCTGATGCGGGAGCGGCCCGTATTGCTGATCCTGGACGAGCCGACGGCCAGTCTGGACGCGGAGACGGAATATGCGCTGTTCGCCCGGTATGCGTCCGCGGTGAAGGCGACGGCTTCTGAGGTTGGGACGATCACGATTCTGGTCTCGCATCGCTTTTCCACCGTTCGCATGGCCGACTCAATCGTCGTGTTGGACAGCGGCCGGGTGATCGAGGTCGGCAACCATGACGCGCTGATGGCTCGTGGCGGGCTCTACGCGGAACTCTATGGGCTGCAGGAGAGGGCCTATCGCTAAGGACGATGACGTCTTTGAGACCATACCCCCAAAGTGATCAAGCTCGGACGACAGATCCAGAGCGAATCTCAAGCGAGAGTTCTCGATGTTATCAAGTGTGGTGGGCTAAGACGCACGGACTCGCAAACTCTTCGGTGGGAGGCACACGTTTCAGGACTAGACCAGACGGCACCCAATAGGCGCGGCGATCATCCAGCCTTCAGGGTTGGAGACTCTTCCTCTATCTCCGACCATGCCGAGACATCCCCTGCTGTGGGACTCGTCTTCGCGGCCTCACCCCGGCCAAGACTTGACCGTCCACTCGGATTCGCCGGGCGTGCCCTCCACTCGAAAGCCACGCTTCGCTCCTACCCTGACTGGAAGAACACTAGCTCGCCCGTCTCCAAGTGCCACTGGGGTCACTTTCTGGCAGGTGGATTGGACGGTGGAGGAGATCTTGTGCAGCCTGGCCAAACCAACCAAGCCAACGCTCAACAAAGTAGATCTCATCTCCCTGGTCAATCGCCTCAAACGGCCGGGCAACCTGGAATTCCGCTGTGATTGGCGCAAGCGCGATATACGCTTCGCGCCCGGGACCTAGTGCAAAGGGGTCAATACGGCCTCGTTTAGCAATGAACGCACTGATCATGAACGCAGTTTCGTACCACCGGAACACTCCGGCTTCTTGGGCGTCACAGTACCAAAGCGAATGAGATCGCCCTTCGAAGCCATGCGAATCTGGTTGAATCTGGAGCGTTATGCTCGAGTAAGCCACGATTTCAAACGGTGAGCCATGGGTATCACCGTCAGGGCATTCCTCCGCCATCCGAGAGGGTTCTACACTCAATTTCGCTTCATTCAAAGACCATGACCATCCTGGAATCGGTCCTGAATGCTCGGACGCGGGTGCATTCAACATGATCTGTGCGTGCAACAGACCGATTACACGCGCCAACGACCGATCTGCTGCCCTACACAGTTCAAGGCGTCGCATGGCTTCTGATCGAGCTACAGATTCTTGCCGATCTTCTTCGGCCTGCCGACTAACGGCAATTGCGTTCGCCCTTTGTAGGCTACCTGCTCCCTCCGAAGCTTCCCGTAAACTCTCGCCCAGTCTCGCCAATAGGTTGCGAGGCCGCGGTCTTGCTTCGGGACCTTTGTAAATGCACTCATCTATCAAGGATTGCATCTTCAGAGGAATACCTGAGATTGACTCTGGAGTCTCTTCGAGGTGCTGACGCCGGTAGTCATGCACCTCCGGGCCTACAAATGGCACCTGTCCGGCAAGCAACTCGTAGGCGACAATTCCCAGGGAATACACGTCTGTGGCACTGCTGGCTCGCTCTCCTCGCCACTGCTCAGGAGCCGCGTAGCGGGGAGTCATCGCATACTTATGCGTGTCTGGTGCCGTGGTGGCCTCGGCATATCTGGAGATTCCAAAGTCTGCCAGGCACCACTGTCCATTAAACAGGAGAATGTTGTCGGGCTTGATGTCCCGATGTACAACTCGTGCTTCGATTGCTGCTAGGGCTTGAGTGACATCAGAGAGCACTCGCACCGACTCATCAGCCGAGAGTTGTTCGACGTTTTCGCAAAGATACTCTCTCAGCGACTTTTCGGCCTTCGGCATGAGGAGGACCCAAAAGTCGTTCCACTCGCCCCGGTCGATGACAGGCACGATGTTTGGAACCCCGTCCAAGTCCTCAAACAGGATCTCTCGGTCGGCACCTGGGGCCTTCGGAATGAGCTTAATCACTGCGGTCTCACCGGATTCTGACCGAGCGAGGTGAACGCGCGCAAAGCCACCTGAACCGATTTCGTGCTCGATACACCACTTTCGGCCAAGGCAGATTTCGCCCCCGATGTGGTTGGGCATGACGTTCAGCGGCTGCACGCTTTCGAATGTCCGGATTCTGCGGAGCTTTCGCTAAGACGATGGTAGTCCAATTCTGATCCGAAACCGCGAATGAGGCCGATCCACCCAAGGGATTCCCGGGGTCAGGGCTTCCGACAATCCCGGGTCGTGATGTCGAAAAGGCCAGGCTGCACCACGCCCAGGTCCCCGTCCAACGACGTGTCGGACGTCTGGAGAAGCTCGCCGAAAACGGCTCGTAGCCGCGCGGTGGCCTCGTGCTGGAAGACCATGGTCGCGGTAGCCAAGCGACGATTCACCGCAGTGTCGTCCACCACGCACTGCTGCCATGCGTGCCGCAGACGGCCAAGTGTGATTACGGTCTCCCGCAGGCTGGCCTCCCCGTGCTTCGCCTCTTGTCGAAGGCTGCCGGCAATTCAGCCAACTCTGCCACCACCGTCCCAATCTCATCGGAAGGCGCGACAGCTCATGGATGAGGCTGTCGACCGCCGACCGACCCAAGGGGCGAAAGACTAGGCGCCAGCCCCGCCGTGCTCCGGTACCAGAATCCAGAATGAACCGCTAGACATAATCGTCCATGGACGGCTGTGCGTCGCGATATGCATCGATTGCGTCAATTGTTCCACTAAAGAGATTTCCCAGCCCCTCCATAACATGCGCGACGTTTGCCAGCGGAACCCTGTCCTTTTGTGTTTCGATCGGCTTACCGTCTTTACCAACGTCATATCGATAGGCCGTCGATGTTGGATCTACCTTCATAAACGCCTTAATGTTCGCTTCAACGACATCGTGTGGCTCGTTTGACTCAGGAAAGATCTCGTCAAGCATTGGCCTACACTCGCGCCACAACTTCCACAAGTTATGTCCCGTTGGATATGCACCACAGTGCCCGAGCAGAGAGCGCGCATCTACAATCACCGTCTTGAGCTTCAATTCGAGGTAATGCCTATAGGAAAACATGATTGGATACACGAGGGAATCTTGGTCCATCTGGGTAGAAGCCACATGTTCGACAAGCAGATCACCAGCCTGGAGAAAGCCGTCAGCTATTAGACTTACCCCGCCGGATTGTCCGACGATGGCAGTATTCCACCAGTCCTCGTCTTCCTTGAACAGTTCGTCATCCGGACTGGGCCACTTCGGGTCAGGCGAGTCGAACAATTGTCCTCCGAATCTTGATCGCATACAGGCTATGGTGGCATATCCTTGAGTCACCGTTCGGGTGCCGACGGCGAGAGCTCGACGGGGCGGTCGGGCCCCCATCCAAACTCTTCGTCATTGACCTCGAACCCGAGCACCTTGTCCTTGCCATCGTCTGCGTCCGTCAGATCTCTGCCTTCGGCGCTAGTCTTGGCTTGCCGACTCATTGAATGCGCTGACCCGGACTTGGCAAACCACCCACGAATGATCACGCTAGACGATCCGCTCGACGGCGATGCCCGCGCTCGCTAAGTCGATCAACGCGAATTCGACCTCGATCTTAGAAGAACCGCGGGAAAAACTGCCGCGTTTGCGCGACGCCAAACCTGATACGGCCTCGAGGCCGATCTACAGGCCGTTGCCCCCTTCTTGGAGCAATGGCACGGAAATTCTACGTTATTTCGAGGGAAATTCCGCCTGTGCAAGTGCCAGAAACTCGCGAGTCACGGCCTCAACCGCGGGTCGCCGATAGGCGGCCCATAGATGCTGGCGGCTCCGAAGTCCCAGGCGCGCCGCAATGGCGGCCATCGGTTGGCCCTCGCAATAGAGCTGCAAAGCCAGCACTTGCCGCGGCGTCAGGATCGCCGATGCCCGCTCGGTTGCCTGCTGAAGGAGCGTACGGGCCGCATGAATGTCGGCAAAGGCGCTTCGTCGAAAGCGCTGGCGTGCCAGGCGTTGCACGCCCGGCAGTCCGACGAGAGCAGAGTCGAGCAACCGATAGCCGTCCGCACGGTGACGCAACGCGTCGTCGACCCACCGGTAATAGGCGGCAAACGACCGCCGGCCGCGCCGCAGCGTTCGGCGGTGCGCAAGTCCACGCCCAAGAATTGGCATGTGGGCAGCCCCGGTCATCTGCAGGCTCCGATCGAACGAGTAGTACGGCTCTAGGATGCAGACGCAGAGTCCTGATGGGTATGCAGGATTCCATAAGGTCGGGGAGGCAGACGTCGCCGGGTGTCCCCTTGCTGAGTGCAGTCTTCGGACCTCGATGCCGCTCCAAAGTCGAGACTTAACCATCCAGTCCCGAGTACGGCGACAGCCAGCGTCCGCCCATTTTGAATGCGGATTGGCGTGTGGCAATTGGAGACGGACAAGTCCCGCACCAAGTGCAGGCACCGGGCGGGTGCCACGCTGAGGCACACGTTGGACTGCCTATGGCAGCTAACACTCACATCCTGGCACCACGACGCTCCTCCTTCCGCCCGTCCGCGGACCGTCAAGGCCCGCCGCGTCCTAGCGCTGGCGGGCCGCGAACACCATACGGCGGCACTCTGGCCGGCGGCTCGATCCGCCGCCAACGAAGTCTGAAGTCCCGAGCGACTTCCCACCGCTCGGGCATCTTTACACCGACGACGGGCACGACCTCCCGGGGCGTCGTCGTCCTCATTCTCGCGACGCGGACGACCTCCCGGCGTCCGGTCGCACTAGTCAGTGCCGCAGGCCCGCGTCGATTGCTCGCTGCGCGGGATATGCGGTACCCCCAGCATGCAGCTTCGGTCGTTGCGGCTACCCAGGCTTCCGCAATTGGCATTCCGCGGATGACCGACGGCACCGCAAACCGACACGTGGACGCTGCCGATGGTCGGTACGGCTGCGACGCGGTTGGAGGCGTGATACAGGGCCAGCCGGCACGATGCCGATCCGCCGGTCATGGAGTCATATACGCCCCGCGGTCGCGGCCATAGGGCTCCCCCACACGTCGAGAAGCTCGCGCGGTGTGTCCTCGTGCTAGTACGGCTGAGAGCGGGCCACGTCGGAGGTGCGGGCGGCGCCAGCCGAGCCGACCCCGAGAGCAGATCTACGCAGCGACGGGGTTCGACCGGCAAGAGGATCGGCCGCTTGATTCCGGGGCTGTCAGAGCGCCCGACGTAGGCGTGCCAGCCGCGGTGATGCGTCAGGGATACCCGCCGGTGGCACAAGTGGTGGCGCAAGTTTGGCGCGAGCTGTGGCGCAAGTCTTGACGCAAGCTCGGACCGCGCCGCCTGCCAGCACGTACTCCAGGCGGTTGGTCCGCCCGCAACGTTTAAGCGCACCCTTCTCGACCAGCGCCCGTAGATCCCGTTGCAGGGTGCGTCGCGGAGCTCCCGGAACTCGGTCTTGAAACTCGGCAATCGTGAGCCAGCCATGCGCAAGCACTGCGCCTAGCGCAACCACTTGCCGCCCGGTCAGGGCGTGACGGCGGGCCAGCACATCCTGCCGCATGGCGACTTCGCCGCGCTGTTTCACCTCGGCGCGTTGCGTGGCCAACCCGTGCGTAAAGAACTCGATCCACCGCGTCATGTCCATCTGCATCTGCCGTACGCTCTGGATGGCGTTGTAAAACGCGACCCGGTCCTGGTCGTGGTATTCGCTGATCGCAAAGAGCCGCTTGAAGTCGTAGCCGGCCCGGTAGAGACACAGCATCGACAGCAGCCGCGACGTGCGACCGTTGCCGTCAAGGAACGGATGAATGTGCACCAACTGAAACTGCGCGATGGCGCTGGCGATCACCGGATGCACGTCGTGCGGGTGGTTCGTGCACCGGATGAGATCGCGCATGAGCTCCGGCACGTCATCGGCCGGCGGGGCGGGACGTAGATCACATCGCCCGTGGCTGAGTCGATGGTGTAGTTCTGAATGGTTCGCTACTCGCCGGGCGCGGCAGCGCCACCACGGACGCCCCGCCACGAGGCGATGGTGAATCTCACGGACGAGGCTCTCCGTGATTGGCCCGCCATCGTTCAGATTCCGGCTGACGAATTCGAAGGCATCGCGGTAGTTGAGCAATTCGCGCGCGTCATCGGGATCGGCACTGGGAACCGAGGCTCCGGCAAGGAGCTCGGCCGCCTCGTCGATCGTGAGTTGCGTCACTTCGATGTGCGTCGCGTGGTGGGCTTCCAGTAAGGAAGCCGTGGACTGCATGGCGTGAATCCACGCATCTGAGAGCGTGGTGGCGTCGAGGAAGCCGCGGGCCCGTTCGATGTCGGTCAGCGCAGCCGCGATCCGATTCGTGATCGAAGAGCGCGGGACGAAGCTCATGGCAGGTGCTTTCGGGGCCGCGCGGCCGCCGGAGCGCTGCGGAGACGGCGGGGGTGCCGCTGTTACGCGAGATCCCACTGGACCCAGGCATTCGAATGGGCGGCGACCAGGGCCGACCGCCCGCCGCAGCGGGCGCCGACGACGCACTCAGGTCGGCGTATTTCGACGCCGCGAAGCGCATGACCGCCCAACTGAGCCCGCTCACCTCCGCCAAGCCGGAGCCGTTGCCGGTGCTCTAGCTCGTTCGACTCCCCCGAGATGCGCGCACGGCCGGTACCTCGGGCGAGCGGCTGCGAACGCACCACTAAGTTCACGCGCTTCCGGCAACCACGCAATATTTCTGGCCCGAATTGTTTGACAGCGTATATGCTTCGGTCTAGAATCAACGTCCGAACACGAGGTTGAATCCGTCAGATGGACGTTGCGCTGCTTGGCCTTGCCGAAGGGGCTCAGTTGGCGCTTTCGGCAGTGTTCTTGGCCGCTGGCGCCGGCAAGTGGCGCAACTACGACGAATTCCGTGAGGCGGTAGACGCACACAATCTTGGCCCTGCGGCCGCACGGAATGCCGCCTCCCGTGTGATACCGGGACTGGAAATAGCTCTTGGCCTCGCCTGGTTGATCCCCGGTTTGTGGCCGATTACTTCGAGCGTCTCGATAGGCCTCTTGGCCTTCTTCACGGCCGCAATCGTGATCAACGTATTCCGGGGTAACCGCGTCTCCTGTGGATGCTTTGGGATTATGCAGTCAAATACGATTGGCTGGCACTCTGTCGGTCGCAACGCGGCTCTCGTCACCTTGGCTCTCCTTCCATGCGTCGCATATGGAACTTCATCACAATCCGACGTATTCCAATTCATGCTTTCGCTTAACGCGACGCCCGTTACGCTCGCATCGCTGGCATTATTTGTTCTTCTTCCAATATGGATCGATGGATACGTTCTTCTGCACTCGCACAGCAACAAATACACGGCTTTTTTGAAGATGCACCAGGCAGGAACAAATGGCTGACAATCTGCCGCTCTTGATCTCATACATAGTTTTGTGGGTTTTCGTGATAATTCTGGGGATTCTGATGGTCGCGACGCTACGACATTTGGGAGTGATGTTCGAGGCCGTGGATCCTGTACTCCAGTTCAGTCGTAGCGGTTTTCGGCTTCGTCCAGACGAACCGCTGCCTCAAGCGGAGCTAGCAGATTCAAGCGGATCTGTCGTAGGAATAGAGCAACTTGGCGACTCCAACCTGGTGCTTTTGCTGGTCGATCAGGGCTGCCCAACATGTGCGGACGCACTTGCCGCGCTTAGCAATGGTGAGACCGAACGCTGGAGCGACAAATGGATGCCAGTCGTTGTTGTTCGATCGAATCCACAAGATGTATCGGCGATCACAGAGTCATATAGTATCCATGAAGGTATTAGAGTATTGTTTGATGTGGCAGGCAAGACGTCGAAAGCATGGGGGATCACCACCACGCCATTTGTGATAGTCGTTGATAGCGCACGACTCGTGCGGCGAACATATCCGGTTGTAAGTGGTAGCCAGATTCGCGAAATCCTTCAGAATGATCCAAAGGACCTACTTCGCCCGGCGATTTGGGATTCTAAGTCAATAGAAGCTTAGCACGAAGCTTGAAAGGAGGAGGCGTCAGGTCGAAACCCCGAAGAGAGGAGGCATCCCATTGATGGCATGGTGGGGTAGGCATCTTCTCTGTGAAGGACTAAGGAGGTTTGAATGAGCGAAGGTGGAGTGACCGGGTTGTATGTCGGACTCGCTCGGCGCTTCTCGCGGAGGGGGTTTCTTGGCACCGTTGGTATTGGAGCTACGGCTGGTGTAGCTGCCGTATTGACTCGGATGGGCGTCGGTGCTCCCCCGGTGTTTGCTGCCTCAAACTGCACTGCTGCTAACGGGCCGTGCCATCCCTGCGCATCCATTGTGCACACGATCAGCCCGGACACAAGCTGCTACTGCCGGATGATTTGTGTGTGTTACAAGTGGGAGCAAGGAACTGGAAGTTGTGGACGTGCTATCGCGCTACTTCTCTGCTGCAATAACTGCATCGGCAACGTCGGCGCATGCATTCAGTGCTAGGGGCAGCTGCAATCCCTGCTCACAGTATGCTTGTGAGCTCATACTAGAAAGGTAAGGGGGACACATGGCTGAAGATTCTGCTGCGAGTGGCTCGGTCGAGACAGTCACGAAGCGATACCCGAGCGGTTGGGAGGCGACAAGCACCTTCCGACGCACAAGCGGCGGCTCACTTGGGCCGCCGCCCCGAATGGGTGCTGATGACGCCGCCTACCAGGGCCACCTGGAGATCGAGTTGTGGAATCCCAGCGATCAATACGATGACGGCGTGCGAATGTCCGTGCAACTTCCAAACCTCGCGACGGGATCCACAGACGA
Organism: Chloroflexota bacterium; assembly: GCA_026706485.1. Lineage (NCBI taxonomy): Bacteria > Bacillati > Chloroflexota > Chloroflexota bacterium. The sequence continues at coordinate 29,826 of JAPOYR010000002.1, forward strand.
GGTCGTCAGGCAAACGCATGAATTCGCTCTCGCGGCGATTGATCGTCTGCGCCCACGGTTGTTGAGAGTGCTCGGTCGGGAGTAGGAGTAGCCGTAGGTATTGTCGTCTCCGCAGCTCCGGCGCGGCGTGCTTGGGGGGCTGCAACACGACAGTGTGCAATAGGCGGCGGTCGCGCGGCGATTCTGTTCCTGGTCTGGATTGGGCTCACGGTCAGCGGCTGCTCAGCGTCGGTGCCCGTTGACGGAGACACCGCGCACGGTGCGATGCTCTATGCCAAGCACTGTCAAGAATGTCATGGCGACCGGCATGGCGTGGGCAAGCATGCCCAGGCGCCCTACCACGGTCCCAGCGGCCACACATGGCTCCACGCGGACAGCGTGTTGGAGTGGATAATCCTCGAGGGTCTGGGGCCGCGTGAGGATGGGACCGGGGGTGACGGTGAAGTTCGCCTGAGCATGCCGGCCTGGCGAGGCGTACTATCCGACGAGGAGATTCGAGACGTCCTCAGCTACCTCAAGACTTGGTGGACGCCGCAAGTCTGTGAGGTGCGCGTAGAGATGTTCGGCGCGGCCGAGGGCAGTTGCTAGGCAAGTCTTGCTGCGAGCGTCGTCTGCGACTCAAGCCAGCGGCCATTAGTGTTGGCCTGGCGACGAATTGCCTTGCATCCTCCCTGGAGCTCGAATTGGCCTGTGCAAACTCCGCCACGAGTGGTGACGTCAGTCCGTCGCCTACCGCACGCTCCCGCCGCTTCCGTACTGGCGACCCAGCAGCAGCGGGCAGGTGGCGCAATCCGGCGTCGAGCCGCAATGCGCCTTGCCCAGCCGCACGAACAGCCCGTGCGCCTCGGCAAGCTGCCACGGATCCCGCGGCAGCGCCTCCAAGAGCAGCGCTCGCAGCGCCGCCCGTAGGACGCTGCCGGGAATGACGCCCAGCCGCTCCAACGCGCGCTGCGTGTAGGCGTCCACCACGAAGCTCGGATTTCGCGCGGCGTGGAGCAGGATGGCGTCGGCCGTCTCCGGCCCAACGCCCCAGATGCCGAGCAGCTCGCGCCGCAGCGGTTCCATGGGGGCGCGCAACATGTGGTCGAGGTCGCCGTCGTGGGCATCATGCACGTGCCCGGCGAAGGCCTTCAGCTTGGCGGTCTTCTGCCGAAAGGGCCGCTCGGACGTACCAGCTCTTGGCACCGCAGCTCGTCCAAGCCCAGCACGCCGTAGACCGACAGCGCGCCGGCGGCTTGAGGGTTCTCGATCGCCTTCGCCGCCCCCGCTCATGCAGTGTTCTGCACCAGCAGCGCGCCGGCGATCACCTCGAACGGGTCGGTATCGGTCCACCATCGCTGCGGGCCAAAGTGGTCCGCCAGCACCTCGAGCAGCGGGTCCAGCCGTTCGGTGAGCGCCGCCGGCGAGGGGAGCTTTACTCGATGCGAATCACGCTGTGCACGCATGCGGCAGCGGCGCCCCGCGCCGTCAACCCCACAAACCGCTGCTCCGCCACGCTGTCGTACAGCGTGTCTTCCATCGCCGCGTCGCTGAGGTTGTAGAACAACTGAACGCAGCGAATCCGCAGCAGCAGGGCCAGCGGATACTGCGGCCGCCCGCTCTCGCCGGTGGGGTAGACCGGGCGGATGCGCGCTTCGAGCCGTGCCCACGGCAGCCGCGCGTCCATGCGCTGGAGAAAGCGTTCGCGCCGAGTCTGGCGCGGCTGTCCGTCACACTCCACGTCGGCAAATGAGCGATGGGGATGCATCGAGGCCCGCACCGGCTAGCGGTCACCCCTGAACATAGGTCCTGCCGTCGGGCCGCGACCGGGGACTAAATCAGAGCTTTCCTGGGTGTTCGGCCAGTTGTTCTTCCGACAACTCATGCCCACTGGCACCGCAGCCGATGGTTGCCATGAGATTGTTGGCCGCGACGGCCAAGTCGGCCGCGTGGGTGGGCGAGGCGGGACGGCCGTACGCTTGGATCGTCCAGTCGAGCGTCCGGCTCTCGCCGCCACGCTACAAGGTCGGCAGACGCGCCTCGGGAATTGGCTCAGCGAGCACGCGGGCGGCGGTGCTGATGCCGGCCAGCGTGTCCGTGAAGTCGTCGGCGGTTACGCGGTGGGGGGCCGCCACCGCCAGAATCACAAGAGCGCGATAAGCCAAGATGGCGCGCCCCAGCTTGCGGGGAGCGCCCACGTCCTCAATGTTGGTTGGCGGCTTTCGGTCGACGTCGTTGTCGGGGGACGCTTCGGCAGCCACCATGTGCTCCTTCTGCGCGGCGGCAGGCGTCACGACAGTCAGCAGCCCCGGGTAGTAGCCACCTGGCGGAGTCCATAGCCCCCGGACGCTCAAGCAGTCTGCGCAGCGGCCGATGGAAGACCACACCCATGCGTCGGCGCACGTGGCAATCTCGTGGCTTGGCCGGACGGGTACCAGCGGCGTGTGATGAGGCGCACCAGGGCTCGATCAAGCAGGGCGCGGCGGTACCTGCCGAGGCCGCCACCCCCTACGCCCTCCTCAGGGCGTATCACGTGTGCGCAGCGTGCCCGACGTCCCCACCAAGAGTTGCAGGAGCCGGGCGACCACGATGCCGCTAGAGATAACCACGTCTCGATGCTGATCACCTCGCCCGAGTGAAATTGAGCGAAGCGGGCATCCTGCCACATTCACACTCACGAATTGCCGACCAGCTGCGCTGCATTGCCTAACAGCCGCAAGCTGACCGATTGGGCGATGAGCTGGCTCGCTGCCACGGGTAGCGGGAGTTAACCGGCTCTATGACCTGGGTGACTGCCACTCTTCGGTTGTCCACAAGGCTACACGGGCCTCGGGACAACGCCTGCAAGCCTGCAAAACTCGATAGCACTACGTCTCGCACGGCGACATTGGCTGTCGTGGGCATCCAAATGTCTGCGGGCAAGCCGCCGCGCCGGGACCGGGTCTCCGGGTGGGGATCCTAAGGTCGATCGCGCCAGCGGGTGTCCGCTCCATGTCTGGTCCGAGTCTGGCCTAGGTCGGGTCGAGGCGAGGAAAAGGCCATTGGCTCCCTTATGTGAGACGCACCACACGGGATACGGGCCGCTTCCTCAGTCCGAGACCCAACTTGCGCGTCTCGGATGTTCGCCACTCCGGGTCACTGGCACCGACTTGAGTGCGCAAGCCCCCGACCATTGGCTTAGAAGAACCGCGGGAAAATCTGCCGCGTTTGAGCGACGCCAAACCTGTTACGGCATCGAGGCCGATCTACAGGCCGTTGCCCCTTTCTTGGAGCAATGGCACGGAAATTCTACGTTAATTCGAGGGAAAGTCCGCCTGCGCCAGTGCCAGGAACTCCCGAGTCACGGCCTCAACCGCAGGTCGCCGATAAGCGGCCCACAGATGCTGGCGACTACGCAGGCCCAGACGCGCCGCAATGGCAACCATTGGCTCCCCCTCGCAATAGAGCTTCAGTGCCAGGACCTGTCGTGGCGTCAGCACCACCGAGGCTCGCTCGGTGGCCTGCTGGAGAAGCGCTCGCGCCGCATGCACATCGGCGAAGGCCCTCCGTCCAAAACGCTGGCGTGCCAGGCGTCTTACTCCGGGAAGGCCTATCAGGGCTGAATCCAGCAAGCGATAGCCGTCCGCGCGATGGCGCAGAGCGTCGTCGTCCCACCGATAGTACGTCGCAAACGATCGCCGGCCGCGGCGTGCCGCATGGTGGGCATGCGGTCGTCGTGGGATTGGTATCGCAGCAGTCTCCGGCATCCGCCGACTCCGGTGAACGAGCACTGTGGCATCAGGATGCCGACGCAAAGCTGGCGGTGAGAATGCAGGATTCCGTAAGCGCCGGACGGCGTCCCCGAGATTGAGAGGTGCATTGCGGGCCTTTACTCAGACCCTCAAGCGGATTCTCCCTGCGACCCGGGAGCATTGGACCACCCTAGTCCTCAGCGAATGGATCTATCTGAACCCAGAACATCTGCCTTCGACTGTCAGCGTTCGCCGACTCAAAGTCAGCGCCAGCATCAGCATCTGTCGCCGGGCACCGAGCGTTGGCAACTTGGCTCCGCTGACAGCCAAGCTGAGTACCGCTCACCTCGGCCGTTCCCGGCGGACTGCCGGGGTCTCGGGGTTCCTTCCGACACTTCGCTCACCCATGTGTCCGATCACTGAGCACTTCATTCACTCATCGAAATGTCACTCCCCGAACCTGTTCCCCAATGGCAGTCATCGCGCTGGCTCCCGGTGGATGGGGAGCGTCATGTCACCTGCAACTGCAGACGAGTCGCCATCCTTGCACCGCCACCAGCAAGCTGAACGCACGTAAACAGCCCGCTTGTGTAGGCGTCCGACCATCCGCGTACTCTTGGACCCAATCCCCGCACTCCTCTCCTCGTCCCTGCTCCCGCTTCCTGAACAGCAGCGTTGCAGGAGATAGGCTGCAGAACCTAGCTTGACTCCCGGCTACAATATTGTTGACGGCCACAGGCTAGTTCCCGTTCAAGACCGCCAACTCGGGCAGACCTCATCGAGCCCATCCAACACTCGGAGCCGACTCAGCTGACTCACGATCTTTGCGAGCACACCCGCTGTACCACGAATTGGCAACCCGACGACTCCGGCCGAAATCTACCAAGACGCATGTATTGCGCATTCACGAAGTGGTCGAGAAGCCGATCAAGCGATCACCAAAATTATCAGCGCAACGCATCGTGACCTGCACAGCAATCAACCATCCATACGCACTCCCAGATGGAAGTGTGCAGGCCGCTCCCGGAAGACTCATGGACCTCTCGACAACACCGCCACCGCGAGATCATTGCGTTCCGAATCCTGCCACCTTCCTATTGCCGCCCACCCTTCCGCGTGCACGGCGAGACCAGCATTCCAAGAACTCTCGGCCTCCGAGACCACAGACACTTAAGTAGACTTTCCTATGCTGATGCACGCAACCGTCCACAATCCCGATCGCTTTATGGGCGATCTGCGTCAGATTCTCGCTCAAGGCCGTAAGCGCATTGGCCTCCTCATCGGCGCGGGTGCACCTACAGCTCTTCTCGTGGACGACGCCAATCAGGTTGTAGACGAAGGTAATCCCCTCATACCGGATGTTGAAGGTCTCACAGACATCGTCATATCCCGCCTGTCACAAGACGACCAACATGCTATTGAGAGTATCAAGGAAGAGATTCGAAAAACTGGAGAAATAATCAATATCGAAACAATTCTAACCCAGATCCGTAGGCTCGCTCAGGCTATTGGTACCGAAAGCGTCCGTGGATTGACAGGCCACGAGTACAGCCAGTTGGCCGACCGGATCTGCCAAGGGATCGGAAAGGTGGTCTCCGCGATCCTTCCCGAGTCACCCAACCCTTACTCAGAGTTGGTTTCTTGGATATCCGGCACTCAGCGGGAACATTCTATAGAGATATTTACAGCAAATTACGATCTCCTCATTGAAGAGGCGCTTGAGCGGTCTCGGATTCCCTATTTCGACGGATTCGTAGGCGCACATGTTCCCTTTTTTTGATGCCGCAAGCGTGTCATCTGACGATTTGCCACCAAGATGGTCACGATTGTGGACGCTCCACGGGTCACTCGGATGGGCAATATCCAAAGGTATAGTTGTACGATCCGGTGGTCGAGAAGCCACGGAGTTGATATATCCAGACCACTTGAAGTATGAGCGTGTAACTCGCCTTCCATATTCCGCTCTTTTTGAGCGGCTGCGAAAATTCCTCATGACACCGGATACACTCCTGCTATGTTCGGGGTTTTCATTTCGCGATTCCCACATCTGCGCAATATTGGACGAAGCCCTAGCCGCTAATTCGCACGCAGCAATCCTGGCCATTCAATATGGTCCATTGGAAAGCGAATCGGAAGCAAGACAGCTAGCGTCTACTAGGCCGAACATGAGCGTCTATGCGCGGGACGGAGCTGTGATCAGTGGAATACCAGGCTCCTGGCGTTGCGGTGAGGCACCAAGTGAATACTGGGAAGATATACGATCCACCTTTTGGCGCCCACATACTGACGATACCCTTGGAGAGTTCGTTCTTGGAGACTTCGCCGAGTTTTGTAGATTCCTTGCGTTGACCAGAGCTCAGCAAGTCACGTCAACCGAATCGGGGAGTCCTCCTACCACCGAGGCGTCGCTAAACGTCGTTGACTCCCGGCCAGATGCCGAAGCTTAGCAACGACCCTACCTTTCTTGGCGAAGTGGCCTCTGTTTCTGGAGCTGCCATTAACGTACAGCTGGCGCCCTCAGTCGCTTCCGGTACCTCAATCATCAAAGGCCACACTTACCGCGTAGCCCAAGTCGGCAGCTTTGTGCGCATTCCGCAGGGCTATCAGGATCTCTTCGGTGTGGTATCCGAAGTTGGAGCCGCTGCCGTACCTGATCACGTGCAGGCAGTAGATGAAACTGGACGCTGGATGAGAATCGAGCTGGTCGGCGAAACTACCGGCGGAATGTTCGAGCGCGGCGTAAGTCAATATCCAAATATTGGCGATCCCGTCCACATTGCAATTGAGGAGCACCTCCGCAAGATCTATGAAATAGACGGCCAAGGTCACATAACCATAGGAACCCTGTCCAGCGCAGAGAGCATTTCGGCCAAGGTTTCCTTAAACGAGCTCGTCACGCGCCACTCAGCCGTACTTGGATCGACCGGATCTGGAAAGTCCACCACAATTGCCAGCTTGCTGCGGGCCGTTACGTCGGGCACGGACCCCGATCCTCACTATCCGAGTGCCCGTGTACTCATGCTTGATATCCACGGCGAATACTCAGAGCCACTAGCCGATGTTGCCCAAGTGTATAGCGTCGAGCCTCAGTACGGAGAGGAGCGCTTGTATATCCCCTATTGGGCACTCGAAGCGAACGACCTTTTGGGTTTTCTGGCCGGCGGCCTGGAAGGCCCTCGCGAGACGGCATTTACTGACAAGATATTTGAACTAAAACTCAAATCTCATACCGACATGCAATTCCCTGGTATTGATCCGACTTCCATCACCGTGGATTCTCCACTACGTTTCAGCCTCAAGAAGCTCTGGTATGATCTCATAGACTTTGAACTTACGACATTTGAAGGACAGAACCGCGACGAGCCGACACTTCAGGAATACGGAGACCCGGATACACTTTCACCGCCAGTTTACAAACCACATGGCTTGGGAACTGTTGGACCATTCTTAAATCAGCGCGCAATTGGTATATTGCGTCCATTAAACTTACTACGATCCCGCCTTCTCGATCGACGATATGACTTTATGCTCCGACCAGGGCCATGGGAACCTAACCTTGACGGCGAGCCATCCAGGGACCTCGATGCACTCTTGGCAGGATGGCTCGGCGGTCCACGGCCAATTACAATACTGGATCTTTCTGGCATACCTAGTTCAGTCCTAGAGCGCCTTGTCGGATCAATTCTAAAAATTGTATACGAAGCGTTGTTTTGGAGCCGTGAGAAAACAGAAGGTGGAATTGAGCGACCGCTCTTGATTGTCATGGAAGAAGCACACCGTTACCTTTCAGATGACTCAGGTGGTTCCGATGCTACTGCGACAGCATTGGTGCAGCGAATCGCAAAAGAAGGCCGAAAGTACGGTGTAGGAGCTATGGTAGTGAGTCAACGACCGTCAGAAGTCAATGAGACTATTCTCTCGCAGTGCGGAACCTACTTTGCCCTGCGTCTCTCCAATCCGACCGATCGAGCTCGGGTCCAAGGCACCCTCCCCGACGGCCTTGTTGGACTACTTGACGTGTTGCCCATCCTTCGCACAGGGGAGGCTGTAGTTACCGGCGAGGCAGCTAAGCTGCCGATGCGGTGCCGGGTGACGCTACCGCCGAAGGAGCATAGGCCCCGTAGCGAGGATCCAGAAGTGAGTCTAAAATGGCAGCTCTCACGGCGAGACGAAAGCTATGAGCGAGTTGTCACTTCGTGGCGCTCCCAGAGCCCACTCGCAGTTCCGCATCAATTGGATATAACCCGCGTTGAGGTAGACGACGAATCCGACGTCGAGATAGGGGGGGATTATGAATAGATCACTGGTAGCGTCATCGAACGTTCGCTCGATAGGGTATGATCGCGATAGCGAAACCCTTGAGATTGAATTCAACAGCGGATCGATCTATCAGTATTTCGGTGTACCGGAACAAATGTATGACGAGATTATGCGAGCCCCATCGAAGGGACGTTTTGTCCACCAGTACATCAGAAACCAATATGCGTATTCCCGGGTCGGTTGACCGAACACTTGCTGTTGGTTCTTTAGGTGCCAATTCCTAGGCCGGTGACCGGCGGGTCGGTTCGCCTCCCACTTAGTCGCGTGCTGAACCTACAGCGCACCACCGGCCAAGCGATACTGCCAAGGCACGGCAGGTACGTTGTCGGCACGTCCCCAGAGCGACCCGCCGGCAAGGACCACAGTTGTCCACCTGGCGGCCAGGGCGAGGGTAGACCGAATTCCGCTGATTGTGAGTCGGAACGGGCACACCAATCGATGGACTTCAGTAGCCAGACTGGTAGCCTCTGGAGCTTGTAGCCGCTCTCTGAGATCAATCACATAGGTCGACCATTAGACTAGCCAGCCGCCGATAGCTACCCCGCCGCAGACACTCCTGATTCTCCACCAGATAATCTATGGTCTCACCGAGCCACATCGATTGCCTAATCCTAGACGTGAATACCTTTGGCGAACATATCAAGGGACGAGATCCAAATTCGCGTTGCGATGACTCGATCGAGGAGAAAGAGCGATGCTCGATCTATCGTGAGCGGCGCAGGCTTAGTCCATGTCCGTCATAATCATAGGCATCTCCGTTACGCTCCGCCACAGTCCCGAGTGCTTCGGTTATGACTTCGTCCAACGCAAGTTCCGACTCAGGTTCACCGGCCCTCGCAAACGACATTTCCGATCTCTCTGCACTTGCCGATACCAACCCCAAATAGAATTTCTCATATTGCTCGTCCCGACCTGCCGGATCATCACGGCCAGTAAACAGTCTGAGGCCTCGATGCGCATTCTCGATTGTCGAGGCACGCCGCTCGGTGCCGTCAAATTGAGCACCGTTGTCGAATACGAATATGCCAACCAAAGTCGCGTAGGGGAATCTTCGATGGAGAGTGACTGCCTCAAATAACATATCTCCGCGCCTATTGGTGAAGTTCTTTTGATAATTCCTCGACCGCCTGTCAGCGAAATTGATACACTTCACCGAAAATGCAATGAGCAATCCAGATTCTTCGGTTGCCCAAGTGACATCTACTTTCTTGTCACCAATCCCCCCGGCCATTCTGCGTTCCGAACCAGAAGTACCCCGATTTCCCGGATACGGCCGAGCCTCACCTAAACCACGATTCCTGAGCGATTCGGCGATGACTTGAGCAAGCGCTGCTGACATCAACTCCGAATAGCCCTTCTTAGCGCTCGCACCAGCCTCCAGAGGCGGCTTGGGGTCAAGCTTACAGAGTGCATCGATCAGCCGCTCATGATCACTAGGTATCATGGTCATGTTCGCGAAAACCTACGCGATCGGAGCGCGTCCCTTGCCCTCTTTACCTGAGAAAGCCGGGCAGTTGTAGCACTACGCCTTCGATTAAGAACTACTTCATCGACCCGAACGCGAACTGCGTCGTGCATGCCGTCTCGAAGCAATTCCTCCGCCGATGCTTCCATTGACACCAGTTTATCTGCCAAAGATACGACGGCTTTAGGCGACGGTACAGGCAAGTCGGCAGCTTCACGTGGCTCCATCTTAAGTACACCGCCACCATATGAACGACCGATAATCTCTGCACCCAAGGCGGTTACCGAGTTAAGCATCGCAAGTGGAAGCAGCTCACGTGCAAATCGAGTCTCGGCGTTTAGACACAGACCGTGTACCGAGTTGAGGGCATGAACTTCCGCTGTGTTTGATACAAGACGTGGCGAGTCGTGGCTCATATAGCTAATGAAGATGTCGGCTATCTTTGGGAGCGGAATTCTCCACCACGGACGCCGCACCTTGCACTTGTAGGCTTCATGGACACACTGTTGTTCACCAACAGCTACGTATGCACGAGCTGCAGACGAGGTAAGATTGTCATCCGGATAGAACAAGAGAGTTTGAGCTTTTCGTTCAGCAAGGTGGCGGTGCACTTCAGAGGAATATTTTAGGCCGTGAAGAGCATGAGAACCCGGCGGCAAGACATCAATGAGATCGTTGGAGTCCAGGGCCAATTTCTCTGCGCGGTCGTGCGACATTCGAAAATAGGAGTTGTTTCCGCTAACTGCTCCCAGCTGGATTGTTCCCCAGGTTGAAAGAGGCACAAAGTCTTCCGAGTCCAGCAACGTGCGGTAAACGTCGAGTGACTCCGGCGGAACTAGCGCAGGCGTCCACTTTATCTCTTCCGGGGCAGGCGTCCACGCTCTCCGTCTAACTCTGCCGTTCTGAAGACCATCGATATCTTCAACCTGCATTAGATCAATTGAGGTAGTAGAGCCAGTTCCTTGAGCAAGTAACAAGACAATCTCGCTGAGCACTCCTGGAAATACTCGCTTTTCGAATGTGACCAAGGTCACTCGGGCAAACCTTCCCATCAGATACTTGCGGACGGGCGCCGCATACCTGACGTGTAGTAATTCGGCAGGAAGGATGAGTGCCATTCTGCCGTCGTGCCTGAGGAAGCGAGAAGCGTGAATGACGAATGCCGCCCAGGAACTGGCGAGGCCATTGAGTCTGACTCCGGCTGCCAGCGCCGCTCGTTGCGCTTTCGCCCGGGCAGCGCCCGCAAATTCCTGATAGCGAACAAATGGAGGATTCCCGACCACTGCGTCTGCGGTCGGCGCGGGAGCGACATCAAAAAAGTCAGCCGTCTCGATGCGCACGCGCGCACCCAAGGCGGCAACAGCCGAACGAGCGGTGTCGCTAGCCGCCGGATCAAGCTCGAATCCGATGATGGACTCGCCCTGCGGGGTATCAGGAAGGCTCAGGGCCTGTATTCGCTTCCACGCAGCCTTCAGGAATACGCCCTCTCCGCAGGAAGGCTCAATAACCTCGTCGCACGGCGTGCAAATCGCCCAGGCAGCCAAGTATTCGGCAATCTGCGGCGGCGTGTAGAACGCACCGCGAGCCTTCCGAAACGAGCCAGCGACCGTCTAGTCCCTCCGAAGGCTGCCTGATGCACCGTAGCACGCTTGTTGCGCGCGTTCGAAGTCGGTGTCGCTGGTAGGCAGCCGCCGGAGTTTCAAAACTTTCGGCCCGGACCCTGAACATTCTGGCTGCCGAGGAGAACGTCATGAACGTTGAAAGCCAGAGTCAGCCGACGGCGAACCAGAGTGGCTGACCCTCACGCGGCGTGACGCACGATGGCCGTGCAACGGTGTCCTGTCCCAGGCCATGGCTGACCCTCACGCGGCGTGACGCACGTCTTGCCTTGGCGGACGGCGTGAACCTCAAAGGCCTGATGCACGACCCCTTGGTCCTGTACTAGGTCAGCGGTCAGCAGACCCTAGGATTGGGACTGGCATAGTCGAGGTTGAGGACGTTTCCGAGCCCCTTGGGTGCCCAAGAGATCTCACCAGTTGGACCCCAGTGGCCTGGACTTCGCCGCAAGTCTTCGAGATCTGTCTCGGCAATTCTCGGAAACCACGCGAACGTTGCCCATCCGCCCGAGCCGTCCACATAGTGCAACTCTACGAGGACACTGAGACGTGAGCCAGCCATTGCAAATGACCAACCACCGGATCCCGGCGTTGAGAGGGCACGCGATTTTGGAGCCACCGGACAGCCTGTACAACGAGTGCGCCATTTGTTCAGAGACGTGCCCGCAAGTGGCACGAAATCGCCATTCCTCGGCAGCCAACCGGACGCTAGTTGGACGGCAGCTTCCGTGCCCGTAGCGTGTGCGCATGAGCATTGACTTCGAAAGCCCGTTTCGCACGGAGCTTGCCGCCGGCCTGCGGCGCATCGCCGAACGCACCGGGATCGCAGAGGAACACCATCGCCGCTCGTTCCTCGTCGAACAACTGCTAGTCCGACTTCTGGCCGACGCTCCCGACCGCTGGGTCCGTTTCGACGATTGGCGGCTGGAATACCGCTACGACGGCAGAGTTTCCGCACAGGGCGTGTCTGAAGAGGCCCGTGAGCATGCTCGCGCGGCCGTGGACGCTGCGTTGCGGCGGGCCACCGAGTACCAGGGACTTGAGCCGGTGCAGCTGGCGGTCCGTCACAGCCATCGGTGGCCACAGGTTCTCCATGGGCCCGCCCTGGCCTACCACGTCGAGGCCTCCGACGGCGATGAGGATATCGGCGACGTCGACCTGCTGGTGGGGTTTGCATTCCCCGCCGAAGACGAGATCGAGCGGATCGCCGGCCTCGACGTGCTGGCGGCCAAGGACGAACCGCCGCCGTTGCTCCCGACGCGCACTCGGCTAGCAAAGAGCGCGGACCGCTTTGGGGCCTACACGGGCCTCACGAGCCGCTTTCCCGGCTGCCAGGACCTGCTGACCATCGCGCGTTTTGCGCAGCATCTGACCTGTACGGCGCATGAGGTGCGGCAGGCGCTGGCGCGCACGTGGCCGTGCAATGCCTCGCCGACCTGGCCGCTGGCAGTGCCGGCGCCGCCGCCATGGTGGGCCGACGAATATCGACTCAGCGCGGTCGAACTCGGTCTAACGCCAACTCTGGCTGTCGGTCACGCGTGGGCCGCGGCCCTGCTGGATCCCATCCTCAGCAGCACGGTTCCGCCGGGGGCGCAGTGGGATCCCACGGAGGCCCGGTGGGATCAAAGTGTCCCGGAGGGCTGCCGTAGTGCCTCCGGGGCATGAAATCGCCTCAGTCGCCCGCAGAGGCGCCTAAGGACGGGCCTGCGGACGCCGAGGGGCCGTCGACGCACCACGCGTGCCTGGCATCGCGGGGACCGTAGGCCGGCCGCCAGATGGCCCCGAATGGATCGGCCACCAGCTCCGCCTCCGAGGTCGCCGCCACGTACATCCCGTTCCGTAGGCGCTCGTAGGGCAACTGGTCGAACTGGTCGATGACATCCGTCGCCAGTTCCGCGATCGCCGCCGCCCGCGTCGCCGTGATGCTCACCACCCGCAAGGCCGGGAACATCGGGTAGACGGACGGCCAGGTCTTGGAGAGCCAGAAGCGGGCGTAGCGCCGGACCTTGGCGGCATAGCGCTTCAGGGGCTGGGTCCCCCGGTCGATCTCCAGGAACGCCCAGTGCTCACGATCATGGACCTGCAACATGACGATGGCGTCGGGATGCACGCTCCGCTGGAGCTTCGCTCCCCGTGGCAGGTACCGCACGCGACTGAAGGGGTCTGAGGTCCACTGGTGGACGTGGGTTCCGGGACTCTGCCTAGAGGCTTGCCAAACAGCCACGAGACAACGATTGGCAGCGAGCTGGTGATGCACGAAGACTGATTTGGCGGTGGGAGCATCGGGATCTACGGGGATGTCCACGATCGGAATGTCGGCAGCCTGGGAGAGCACCTGAGCGCCTGCAGGGGCGAGTGCATAGATGTAACTGGAACGACCACCACCAAGACCACCACGAGTGAGTTCAAAGCGGTGAACGTAGCCTTTGCGATGGAGCTTGGTGCAACAGGCCTGACAGGCGCGCCGGCTGGAGGTGGTGAAGACGAGGGCGGCAATCTGCTCCACGGAGAGATAGCGGTGAAGACGAAGCACCCGCAGGACTTGAAGTTGCCGGGCGAAGGGGTGCTGGGCGGGCATCGGGCAGCAGAGGTTATTCCAAGGATTCGGAGCTCTGAAGGAGAAACGGATCCGGGAATAACGTTCGGCGATGCGTACCCCCGGAATCTGGGGGGCCGAGGCGTCCAGGGACAGACCGGCCCTTCAAGAGATGGTCTCGGGTGGGCCGAAATTCGCGAGGCGACGGTGTTTGGCTCCAGATGCAATGCAGGGCGCACCGGTTGCCGTACCAGACGGCGCAACGATCGCTGGGGCAACGCTTGACTCGCAGGGCTGAATGCATGGAGTCCAAGGGCTGCGTTGCTCGGACACCGGGACGCCGGATGCAGGCATGAACCGGCTTGGCCGGCGCCGGCAGTCGGACGGCGAGCACGGCCAGAGCCGAAGAGTGCCCGGCCGCAAGCGGCGCGGCAACGGATGCCAAGTCGCAGGCCATGACCTGAGGATGCCTCCCGATGACCGGGCGGACGAGGGCATGTCCGGCCGGCGTCCGGTCGCGCCGGCTTGCTCGCCCGGCCGGCAGTCGATGTAGCCGAGGCCTGCGCCACGTACAGAAAAACCCAGGCTGCATCGAGGTACTCGCCGTGGCACGGCGCTCTGGGCGGTCCAGAGGCGCCCCAGCGTGCCCCTCTGATCATGCTGCCGACCACAAGCGCTCGCCTCCGGGGCGCGGCGCTCGCCTGTCGCCGGTTGGGACCATCTGTGCAAGGCCCGTCGGACACCCGGATGGCGGGGCTTGGCCGACACGACGGTCGCCCAGCTGCGGCGAGCCGTTGCCGCGTCGCCGCTGCGGGCGATGCGTAGCCCCGTCGACTTCGACGCCTCAGTAACAGACGGCGCCGTCCTTCTCGAAGCACTGAGGCCCTGCGGAGCCACCTAATCGCCGCCGCGGCGGTTCGCGATCGATGCAGCAGTTCGCGTAGCGGCCGGCACAACATCGAGCCGGCCATGGGCACCGGGCGACAAAGGAATGACGCCTTTGCCAGCTCCGCAGCCCAATGGGCCGTCGGCCTAGAGATTGTCGAGTGGGCTGCTGCGTCGGTGGGCCTCCACCAGGTCGCCCGTCGCCAGCGTCACGTAGCGGTTGGTGGTCGCCAGCGAGGCGTGCCCCAGCAGCCGCTGCAGCGTCAACGGGTTGCCGCCGTTGCGCAGGAAGTGCACCGCGAAGGTGTGCCGCAGCAGGTGGGCATAGAGCCGCGGGATGCGGGTGCGGCGACGCAGCCGGCGCACGATGTGGCTGACCTGCGCGGTGTCCAGCGCCCGTCCCGAGGCCGTCACGAAGAGCCGGTCGCTGGATTGGCCCAGGCCGGGCGGGCGGTGATGCAGATAGCGCCGCAGCAGGCTCAGGGCGCGGCGCCCCGCCACCACCACGCGGGACTTCTCCCCCTTGCCCACCACCCGCAACTCGCCGATGTGGAGATTGACGTCCCCGTGGCGCAGGGCCACGAGTTCGCCGGTCCGCATGCCGGTGTCCACCAGGAGTCCCACGATCGCCGCCGTGCGCCGGTCGTAGGTCTTGCGCGGATCGAACACCGCCAGCAGCCGTTCCACCTCGGCGGCGGTCAGCGGTTGGATCTCGGCCTGCGGCACCTTGGGGAGTCGCAGTCGCTCCAGCCGGTGCTCCGGCGTGATGCCCTCGTCCCACAGCCAGCGGGCGAAGGCGCGCAGGGCGCGCGCGTGCTGGTTGAGGGTGGCCGGCGCCAGCTTCCCGCCGCACCGCTCCGGCACGTCGACGAAGCGCGGTTGCTGCTGCAGGTGCACCAGGTAGCCTCGGGCCGCGTGGCGGCTGAGCGCGTCGCCCGTGGGCGCGTGCCCCAACTGCGCCTCCAGGAACCGCGTGAAGCGGTCCAGGATGCGCGTGTACATCACGATGGTGCCGCGGCTGCGGCGGGAGGCCTGGAGGTGCAGCAGGAAGGACTCGCCAAGGTCGGCCAGGGGTGGGCTGGCGTGCGGCGGCCGCGGCGTGTGCATGGGTCCCAGGATGGGGATCCGCAGGTCGATCGGGCGAGCGCCCGTCCGATCCATGTCCGGTCCGGGTCCGCCGCCGGTCGGGTCGAGGCCAGAAAAAGGCCGTTGATCACTTCGCATGAGACGCACCGTCTGGGCACGGCCTGCAGATGCGCTCCGAGACCCGGCTAACAGGTTTGGATCGCGCGTCACCTCTGATGAGCGGCACCCCCGGCGGGATTCGAACCCACGACCGTCGGCTTAGAAGGCCGGTGGTTGCCACGAGCTAGGCTCCAAGGATTCGCGTCGGATCGACGTGAGCTCCGTTCTGCCTAACTTCGAAGTGCAGATGCGGACCCGTCGACGCGCCCGAGCTTCCCAGCCCGCCAATGGCATCTCCTCGGTGAACCGCCATTCGAATGGTCATTCCGTAGCCACTCAACGTGCCCGGCTGGAGATGCGCATAGAGCGTCTGCCAGCCACTGCCATGGTCCAGAACGATGAAATGTCCGTAACCGTCAGGATCCCAGCCGATCGTGGTGATCACGCCATCAGCGGCCGCCCGCACCGGCGTGCCGAGCTGAGCCGCGATATCGATGCCCCAGTGAGGACACATGGCGGCCGTGCAGCCTCCGTAATGCGTGGTCATGCGCCCAACCACCGGCCACAGCCAAGTCCGGGGAGGTTCCTCGCCGACGATCAATGAGTCGGGTTCGACCTGTTGACGCCAACCCGGCGAGCCGTGGTCGATCCCTGCCACGCCTGTGCCGAAGGGCCCAAACACGGCGGCCAGGAAAAGAGACGCGGCCAGTAACACGGTCATCGCAGGCAGCACACCTATCACCGCAGCTGCCCCGAGTGCACACGCGGCCGCAGGATGCACGTCGCGCGATTCCTCCCGCGTGCGCGCGACCAAGATCTGCGCCGCCATTCGTAGCCCGAAACCGACTAGGCGCCGGCCTACAGCACCGAGCCAAGGCGCAGGCATCGCGACGTGCTAGTCCTGCATCATCAGCGACCGGGTGGTCGTCGCGGCGCCGTGCCGGCTGCACGGACAGTTCGCGCGTCGCGCACCAGATTTCGGACGGCCACGTATTGATGGACCCCACGGCCCCACACGGTCTGCGGCGTGATGGCCGGCAATTGCGACATTCCGGCCATGAGCCATCGCGGGAATTGGAGCACCACCCCGAGACTCACGATCAGCATGGCGATCGAGAGCAAGCTCGGCGGCTGCGCCGCGATGATTCCGAATACCACCACCAATCCAAAGACGATGGCCGCCTTTTCGAAGACCACGTGCGCGACTCGCTTCACCCAGGCATCCATCAGCCCGCGGGCAAATGGCAGCAGACTGAGCACCATGACCAGTGGCGCCGCCACCACCAATACCCAGATCCAGATCATTCGCAGGGCGAACTTCATGGCCAGCAGCACAACTTCGAGCAAGAGGATCAAGTAGAGCAGCGTGCGGAACAGGGTCGTCCAGAGCCCGCCGACGACGCCTCCGGTTCCCGCGGTGCCCCAGCCCCAGCGCTCGAAAAGCTCAATTGGGCTATCGCGGTCGATCACATCGCCCCCAAGGGTCACGAACGCCTGCACCAACAGATTGTTGAGCTGCAACATGGCTTCGACCATGGCGTAGCTCGCCAGGGCAAACCCCACAGCCACCACCGTCTGCCCGGCGAAGGCTCGCAGATCGACCGGCGCTCCCATGAACACCTTGTAGAGCGCGAAACCGACGAAGATCACCACTACCAGGGAGATCAACGGTGTCTGCGCATTCAACGCCAGATCGCGCGTGCGATCCCACATGGCGCGAAGCGCCTGGTTGGCTTTGGAAGGGACGTAGAAGTCCTTGAGGGCCGTACCGCCCGGCACGGCGGCAAACGCGCGGTCCATCGCACCGCCCGGGTCCGGCTCGATACTGTCCGGAACGGTCAGCATCCAGCGCCAGGACTAGGCCAAGGGGGCATGCAGAGCCTGGGTCAGCGAGGTGGTGGCACCCAGACTCGCCGTCGCGGCGACGGATCCGGGATCGCGCCACACCGGTGGAAACAGTGAGGTTAGCGTCACTCGGAGCGTCTCACCCAGGCGGTCTGCCAAGGGCTCGGTTAGCTCATCGGCGATATCGTCCGCCGAGTCGGATGAGACCGTATCGCCAGGCGTAGTCGTATCGGCGGTCGCAGGCGTGTCGGCCAATACCGGAGCCGGCAAGCAACAGACGAGCACCGTCGCCAGACCGAGCACGGCCGCGACGAGCCACCGGCACATCGCGGCCGCTAGGCGCCGGGCTTGGGCGCGACACCGGCGCGACGGCGCGCGCCCACTGCATCCACCCTAAACGCCGGTGTCTCCAACGCCACCCGCTCGCCGGCGCCAACGAGCGCCAGCCCTTGACCGCGACGCGCCTGCGCGAGGATGGCGAGCTCTTCGTTGCTCAGGGCAAAGGCCTCGCGCAACGCCCGCTCGTGCGTCCGATGTTGGCGGAATAACAGAGTCGCGGCGCAGTTCGCGAGGATCGCGCGCGCCTTCGGCTCCTCGACGAGGTCGGAGACATCCTGCGACACCAGCAGCAGCATGGTCTGCAACGCCCGCGCCGTCTTGGCCAACTCAAGAAGGAAGTCGGCGCCCTGCTCGCAGCCGAGCAGCGTCCACGCCTCGTCCACCACGATCACGCGCCGCCGGTGCTCGCGATCCATCCAGTTTCGGAGATGGAGCAGGATCACGTAGTAGACCAGCGGCAGAATCTCGGCCTGGTCGGCCCGCTGGTCGCGCAGGGCAAACACCGTGCAGTCGTTGCTCAGATCGACGTTGGTTGGACGATTGAAGAGCTCGGCCAACTGCCCGGTCGTAAAGCGCTTCAGCCGCTCCAGCAGATCTCGCGCGGCTTGGCCGTACATGGCGTCGTGGCCATATCGATCCTCGATGAGCCTCACGAAGTCGGATGTGGTGGGTGGCGACCGGCCGTAAGTCGACGGATCGGCCGCCTCAATGTGCCGTCTTCGGAAGGTGGGCTCGATGGCGTTGTCGATGATGGTCCGCTGCTGCTCGCTGAGACCCCCGAGGGCCAGCCGCCAGAATCCGCGCAGGCCGCTCGCCACCCGTGCGAAGCCGCGGGCGTCGCTCACGCCGGCCAGGTCCCAGACGTTGATGGCCTGCGACGACGCCATCGCCGGCTTGAGCATCTGTCCGTTGCAGACTCGGGCGAGGGCGCCGTATTCATTCTTGGGGTCGAGGACGGTGAGGCTGGCCCCTGAGAGCCACAACCCAAAGGCGATCTGCTTGGCGCAGTGGCTCTTGCCGCCGCCGCTCTGGCCCAACACCGCGAGGTGGGGATTCTCGTGGCGTTCGGCAAAGGGATCGATGATGACCGGGGCATGGCCGTGGCCGCCACCCACCGTCGTGCCCAGGAAGATGCCACCGGGCTCCGCGAGACCCGGCGCATGAAATGGAACTGCGGCCGCCAGCGGGCCGGTGGTCAGTCCACGCCAGCGGCCGAGGCGATCCTCTGCCAACGGCAGCAAGCTGTGCAGGCCGTCCTGCTGGTAGCCGACCACGCGAGAGGCCGACATTCCGTGTCCCGCAAGCTCCGCCTCGACATCCTGGGTGGCCTGCTGAAGGGATTCCGCACTGTCCGCAGCAACTCCGATCACCAGCGAGGTGCGAACGTAGCGCTCGCGGGCCCGGAATGCCTCGTGGACGTCTTCGAGATCTTCCAGCCGCTGACGCGAGGCGCGGGCGGCCGCGGGGTTCAGTTCTTCGCCAGCTGCCACCTCGCTGAGCAGCTCGCGCTCGGTGCTGGACAGACGACGGCGAATCGTGCGGTCGTCGACCGGCGAGACGAAGAGCGCCAGGTCGAGGTCGTGCTTCAGCGTGGCGAACCAGCGCAGCCAGCCGGCGTCGACTTCCCGCGGGTAGCCACGCAGCGCCAGGATGCGCAGGTGGCGGGCCTTCGGCCCTGGACCCTGGACAACCAGATGGTCCGGTTGGCACGCGATCCACTCCGGAAACGGATCGGCAAGGTCAAAGCCGAAACGCGTGACCGGGAGCGCCCCGCTCCGGTATTTGATTCGGCCACCGGAGCCGTTCGCTCTCATCGCATCCTGCACTTGCTGCACGGGCGAAGATTCCGATCGAAATAGGCCCTCGACCAACTCAATGAGGTCGAGCCCCTCGAGGCGCCGACTGCTCATGCCGGCTCTTGCTAGGCCCTCGCAGACCAACCGCACCCGCGCCTCAAGCGCGCCGGGATTCACAGGTCCGTGGTCGGAGGACGGTCGCCTCGACCACCATCGACGTGAGCGTGACGGCTGGCCGTGCGCCAGCAATACAAAGCAGCGCACCTGCCGCATGTGCCAGCGACCGTGGGCAGCACGTACGGCCTCGGCATACGTCGTCGGCCGTGGGGCGTCACCATCGACCTCGGCGGTCGCCACTCCCAGCAGCCGGTGCCGCAGGTCGAGCTTGTCATCCCACGTCGCCGACCAATGGCGGACTGCATCGGTCAAGTGAGTGGCCGGTTCGAACGCGCGATTGCGCAGTACGATCTGGACCGGACACGGGAGACTTGTCAGCAGTTGCGCCAGCCCGGACACGGCCGATGCCATTCGCGCTTCGGCCAGCAGATCGAGATTGAGTGGCCGGACTTCGAGCGCGGCGACCAGCGCGCCGTCGGACCGCAGAATGCCCTGCTGCCCGATCCCGCGCACTCCCAGCGGTAGCGGTGGATGGTCGTACGGGCCGTCATCAAGGTCTTGCAGACGTCGGAGCTGGGGCTCTCCGCTCGACGGCTCCCTCGACCGGCTATCCGTCGACACGGAATCCCCACCTGTGCCGGATGACGGTGGCAGACGCTTGATCCGGCAACTCCAGGAGATAGAGCGGATCGGGAATTCGCAGACGCCGTGGTGCCCGCAGCGGTGGTCGGCGTCGGGCGACGAGACGCGGACGCAGCCAGAACCGGCCCAGCGCCACGAGGTGTCGGTCGAGCGGTTGATCATCGACCCGCACCCGCATGAGCGACCACCCAAGCAAGACCGGAAGCGCGAGGGCGAACCCCACCAGCGGGCCGAGACCGAGCCACGGCACCAGGACCGCGATCAGCCCGAGCTCGAACCCACCCAGAGCCACCAGCCAGAGCAGCTCGCGGTTGGTCAGGCGAAAGCCACCCAACGGCCAGCGGGCCGGCACATGTTCCAGATCCTCCGGGATGACGAAGCGCAGGGGCGAGGCCGGCGACGTCACGTCCGGCCACCCATCGTGTCGACCAGAAACTCGACCGCGGCCTGCAGCAGCCCGAAGTTGAAGGCCATCACCAACCCGTAGACCACCAGCGCCTGCATGGCGAAGCGGCGGGCCTCGAGCTGCGCCTCGACGCTATTAGAGGTCCAGGCGGCAATCGCCTTCCAGCCAATCGCCGCAGCCACCGCCAGGCTGGCAATCGCGGCCAGAAAGCCCTTGAGGGACTCCACCGCAAATGTGATTGGGTCGGTCGTCTGCGCAAACGCAGGCACGGCCGGCAATAGCATCAAGGCCAACAGGGTGATCGCCAGGCATGCGCGTCGACCTATGCTCACGGCTGCACCTCGCACGCCGCCTCGGGCACGGAGGCAAAACTCCGCACGACGCGGCGCAGCACGGCACGCAGTCCGCCGGGGCCGCTTCCAGGATGCGGGGGCCTCGACTGCATGAGCCCCAGGCGCTCGGCCACCTCGTCGATGGCCGAGCGAAAGGCCTCGAGCTCGTCGATCATCCAGCTGTGCGGGAGCTCACCGCGACTCTGGGCCACCCCCACGTAGGGATGTGCGTCCGGGATCACCCCGATGACTGGGATCTCGAATCCCACGCCCTCGGCAACCAGCTTGGCGATTTCTGAGACGCGGCGGCGGTCGCGGGGTCGAACGCGGTTCAGCAATAGGAATAGCCGGTCCTCAGGCATGAATTCCGGCCCAATGTCGCGGCGGACCATCGTGATATCGCGAATGGCATTGACGATGTCGGCCTGTGCCGGAGTGACCACGTAGAGAATGCGATCCGCCCGCGCCAGCGGCTGGAACCGCCAGTGGCCGTATTCGGTGGGCAGGGTGACCACCACGGCTCCATAGGGAAAGTCACGCGCCGTGACCAGCAGCTCGCGGATCAGGTTCGGCTCTTCGCGCTCGAAGCGCGCGTTCCACTGCGCGGCTAGGTGGTCGTCGGCCAGGCCGACCATCACATGAAAGTTGCGGAATCTCTGTAGACCCGCCTGAAAACCGTCACGATTGGGCTGGCGCAGAAACGCCGCGACGCCGGGAGTCGCATCGACCCCGCAGTAGGCCGCTAAGTCATCCTTGGGATCGCTCCCCATCAGTAGGACCGGCACGTTGCGCTCGGCGATCGCCCAGGCCAGGTTGGAGGCGAGGGTGTCCTTGCCAATCCCTCCCTTGCGCGCCGTGAGGCAGACGATCGATCGCCCCGCCGGCGGCACGGCCAATCGCTCCGCCAATTGCTCGGCGGCGGCCGTCTCATGCTGTCGTGCCCGCTGCTGCGCGGCCCGTGTGGCGCAACCGAGCGTCCAGGCCCGTCCGATCACCTCGGCGGCGTCGACGGGCCGATAGTGCACGGCATCGACGGCTGGCAAGCGCTCTAGGTCGTCGTTCATGCCGTCGTGCCAAACCTCGATGAGCACTATTGCGCGCGTGCCCTGTGCTTGAAGATCGGTCAAGAACACCAGCAAGCCGTTGTCGGCGTCCTCGGGGAATAGCTCGGTCCCGACGATGACAACGTCGGGCTGGCTCGCCGCTACGTGGGCCGCGGCGTCGGCGCCATCCGTGGAGAGGCCGGCCAGCTCGAGTTGGCCGGCCGGCCGCTGGGCCATGGCGGCACGGACCTCCTGAATCTCGGCGGCGCGCAGCAGACACAGGTGTACCCGGATCGGCAGGCTGGTCCCCTGATCGCTCACGACCGGGTCGGGCTCCTTCGCTCACGCAGGGCGGCGGCGTCGGGGAGGCGCGACGCCGCCGCCGGCGTGCGGGTGCGCGCCAATTGCGCGCTGAGATCAATCTAGAAGCGCGCGAAGGGTTCTGGAATCCAGGATTCCGTAATCGTCGCGGTCAGGGGGGACTACCGCGGATCGAGTGGTCGACACGTTCGTCGTGCGAGCGGATCGGCCTAAGCATCCATGGATCACGGCGCACGGGACCGTGCCGCGGCGTTGCTCGCCACACCTGTTGCCTGCACCCCGACCGATCCAACCGTCCCGTGTACCTCCCAACAGAGTCGGAGTCTGAGTCGAGCACCGATCTAGCGAACTAGTCCGCGCCGTGCGGCGATCAGACAGGCCTCGGCTCGATTCCGGGTGCCGAGCTTCCGGTAGATCACCGTGAGAGCCTTGTCCACGGTATTCACGGCGATATGCAATTGGTCCGCGATCTCACGCGACGTCAGGCCACGGGCACCGGCGGATATGATTTCGGTCTGGCGCGGCGTGAGCTCTTCCAGGACCATTTCAGGTTGCTCACCGGCAGGCGCGCACGCGTTGAAGAAAGCATCGCGCACGGACTGCCCGATGGTGACGTGCCCAGCGGCGGCGCCGCCCACAACCTCGTGCACTTCCTGCGATGGAGCCGTGGCGGCCAGCAGGCCGTCGGGCCTCGTCAGCAGCGTGTCCCACAGGCGCTGCTTGCTGTGTAGCGCCACAACTACTCGGGTGGCCGGGTAGCGGGTCCGGATCGAAATCGCCCGTTGCAATAGCCGGGTACGGGTGGCCTGCGCCTCGGACACTGTCACCACGACGTCAACGCGGCGACGTGCGCACGCGACGACCGCCGCATCGGCACTGTGCACAATCCCGATCACCTCAATCGACGGTTGATCCTCCAACTGGCATCGAACCCTGTTGGCCGTGTCTGGAACCGTAGCCAGCACCAGCACACGCACGCGGGGTGGCCGATCACCAGAGGCACCAGCCACTGTTGCTAGAGAGACCGCCGGCGGTCGTCGGGTGGGACCCGCCCTCCAGCCTCGTGCGTGTGTTGACATCGCAGACCAGATCACTATGGTGGTGACCGATTATCGTAGTGACGGCCGGGAGGCCCTGTCAATACTATTGTGCCGATAGTTCACAATAGTGATTCACAGCTCGGGGACCTGGAAGACATGTCCCTGCGCATGCGCTATCTGTTTGCCACGGTTCGCAAGTCCGATAACACCGCCTACACCGTCGAGGAGGTCGCGCACGGAACCGGCGTCTCCCTGACCTACCTTCGCAACATGCTGGCCGGACGCCAGGACAATCCCAGCCGAAAGGTCATCGCTGCAATTGCCCGCTTCTTTCGCGTCTCGCCCGCCTATTTCTTTGACATGGATGGCGAGAGCAACGCGGAGCGTGAGGCACCGGCATCCGAGATCGAGGTGGCCCTTCGATCGGCCGATCGCCTGGGGCCGGAAGGGCGGCAAATCCTGCTTGACATGATTCGACTCGCCCAGCGGATTGTGGGGCAACGCAGTCCGGACTCGTGAACGCGCTGCTCGAGGCGCGGACGCTGTTGTGCAAGCTGGGACTCAGTGGCTGCCACTTCAATCGCGATCTCTTCCTGGAGCGGCTGGAGTCGCGTATTGAGATCAAGGTCGTCGCAGTGCCGGACTCTCGATTGCCGGCCGGTGGAATCTCCGGCGCGCGAATCACAACCGACGGATCCCACGTGGTGTTCTATCCCGCCGGCGCCTCCCACCGACTGCAACTGGCAGTCATCTGCCACGAGTGCGCTCACCTGGTGCTCGACCACACCAGCCGATCCGTCAATGATGTTCTCGCCGGGACCAACACATCGTCGCCCAACGACGAACTCGCCGCCGAAGCGTTAGGGGCCGCCCTCGTGCACTTCGCCGAACGGCCGGAGCGGCTACGGTCGCTCGTAGAGGGCGTGGGTCTGCAGGGAGAAAGCCAAGGGCACCGGGAATTACGCGCGAGTCTTCGAGACTTCTTTAGACCACACGCACCGCGTAATTCTTAGGAACTCTGCTCAGTCGGCATCGGCCCGCTAGCGCCTCACCCCACGGTTCACGCTGGCTTATCGTCGGCGATCTCCAGCCAATCGTTGCCGGAGGTCACGCCTCACTTCGCCCCATGACGCAAGCGTAGCGACCCGTACGTGGCGGCGTCACGCCGTCCCAAGGGGTAGCGCCGCCTGAGCCCTGTCACAGCCGGGGGAATCGACTGTTCGCGCCGTGCGACAGCACGCAAAGACCTGAAGGATCTGAGAGCCAAATCCCTCCCCCAACCGTTGGACCAAGGGACCGGCAAGCGGCCGCGCGTAGGTAGGTAATCCCTGCTGGGCCCTAACCCGTTTCATTCTCGACGAGCACGCGCCGAAGCGCCGCTGTTTCTTCCCAGCCTGGGTATCGCCGCTCGACCAACGCCAGCGCCGGCCTTGAACCGCCTAGCACTCCGCTACCTCGATGCCACGATTCCGCGACCGCGACGTAGCTGTCGACCACCTTCAGCACCCGCGCAACTCGTGTTCTCGGCATCGGCAGCTCCACCTCACCCAACGCGTGGATCACGTCGGCTGGCACCCACACCGTCCGTGCGACGGCGGAATGCACCCCATGGTTCTGTCCGCCGGCCGAATCCCTGCTCCCGTCCAGCGTGTCGTCAGGCAGTGGACAATTCACAGCACGCAGCACCAAGTCCGTGTGCATCAGCGCGGCAGACAGGCGCAAACAGGCGATTTCGTCGTAGCTGCACTGCATCGTCCGGGCCACGTGGTCAACGAGCGCGATCAGTTCAGCGCGCCATCCCAAATCGCGACCACGAACGAGATCGTCCTTGGTCTGGAGCGCAAAGGCGATGGCAAAGTCCCGCGCCACCGTAGCGTCGATTCGGGCCGCCAATGTCATCAGGATGCGTGGCGGCGCGAGAGCCAGCCAAGACAGCACGCCATATCCGGATAGGAACTCAGAGAGTGTTCCCTCGGCTGCCTCAGGGCTCAGACCAAGCCACTTCGCCTGAACGCTAACGAAGAGCAGGCCCTTCATTCCCGCGTATGCCAGAGCGGCCACCGCCGCCGCATGGAGGAATCGCAAGTTCATCAGCTTCGACAGGGGCAGTCCGACTCGATAGCGGGACCTGCCAACTTCGAGCAGGCTTCCCGCGATGACAGCCATACAGACCAGGTGCAGCCCCATGCCTAGCCAGATACTCCAGGTGGAAGTCTGGCCGAGCTCCACGACCGAACCATGACCGGGCAGCCACCAAACCAAGAGTGCTGCGGCTAGGGCCGAGACTAGAAAGATCGGACGGTGGCGTTCGCGTATTCCGAACGTGGTGGTAACCAGCGCCAGAACCAGGAGCACCGCCACATTGCACAGATTCTTGACCAATTGACGGTGATCGACATCTGCGCCCACTTGCAGGAAGAGGGGCCAGAGGACTTCGATCACTGCGGCGCCCAACCAAGCACAGAAGCCAACCAGAACCAGCAATTGAGCCGCTGTCGGCCGCCCACCGCGAATCCGGCCGACCACGGTCACCATCCCGTATGCGGCACAGGCCATCTGCACCACCTGCCAAAGACTTGACGACGGCACGCTCGAACTCACCTTCAGATCGGGCGCCTCGCTTGCCAGAACCGCGGTCGCCTTGAAGTCGACCACCGGTAGTCACCAGACTCTGTCTAGCTGTACTGACCACAAGGGTGTGCGACACGGCGAACGGGTGGGAGGCCGCCCAACGAGCCGTGGGGACGCCGCCGGTTATACCACTGCAACCAGCCGAGGAGCGCCCGCGTGCAGTGAGCGCTGGTTGGGTAGGCGAAGGCTTAGGCACACGTGTGTAAGAGGATTTGAACGAAGCGTTCGGCTTTGCCGGTGGTCCTGGGCGAATAGGGCCGGGTGCCCAGGTGCCGCAGGCCGTGCGTCATGCATTGCCGGCGCCACGCGGCGGAGCGATAGGCCGAGCCGTTGTCCGGCATTACCGCCTGCACCGAGATCCCCTGGGCGCGGAAGCACGCCGGCACCCGCTCCACGAAGGCGAGGGCGTCGCCGCGCCGGTCCGTGGGCCGCACCTTCGCATAGGCCAGTCGCGAGTGGTCGTCGACGGCCACATGCACGTGCTGCCACCCGGCGCGGGGGCCGCGCTGGACTCCGTCGCGGGTGATACGGTCGCCCACGTGCCAGAAGCAGCCCAACTTCTTGGTGTCCAGGTGCAGCAGCTCCGGGGGCCGCGGGACTCGGGGGCGGCGGCCCGAGAATCTCCCTCACCGAATTCGCCGATGTCGCCGAGTCTGAATGACCGGCGGCACAAGTGCCTTGGCCGCGCTCACCGAGGGGGCACGACCCGTCAACTCACCCACCGCAAGAACATCGTGGCGGGGATCGAAAGTGCGCCGGCAGCCTTCGCGGGCCTGTTTGCGGGGGAGAACATCGGCAAGCAACTCGTGCGCGTGAGCTCCGAAGAGGTATCGGTAGTCGAGACGGTGTGGCCGATTCTTTCGGCGAGAGCTAGTCCGGATCAACACGCGCGGCCACCCACCGCCAGCGGAGCTGACCTCACGAGCGCACTCTCTAATTGTCTTTTCACGAAGGGTTGGGCTTAGGAGCGTGACTCATCGGTAGAGCATGCAACGAGGAAGGCATGGGACTGGCACCGCCGGATCGGGGCGCCAGAATTGAATGGGCGGAAATGCCTAGGCACGTCCGTAGCGAGATCGAACGGTGGCTGGGTGGTGCGGTCGTCGGCGCAGTTACTCAGCCCACCGGCTTTACACCTGGGGTGGCAGCGCGGCTGACCGTGGACGACGGCCGCCGATTATTCGTCAAGGCGGCCGGTCCCGAGCCCAACACGGCCACGCCTAAGGCGCACAAGAGCGAGATCAATATAGTGACCGCTCTACCTCGTGCCGCACCCGTCCCGCGGTTGCTGTGGTCCCACGACGAGGGAGAGGGCGGTTGGGTCGTGCGGGCCTTCGAGGACGTGGACGGTCACCACCCGATGCAACCGTGGCGAATCGACGAGCTAGACCGCGTGGTCGCAGCCTTGGAGGAGCTCAGCACCCTGCTGACTCCAGCACCGCTGCCAGCCGCTGTGAACGGGAGGGCCCGCGACAACTTCTCTCGAGGCTGGCGTCAACTCCTCGATGAGCGCTCGTCCCTGCTGGAGTACTTGGATGGGTGGTCGCGCCGTCACATTCAAACTCTGGTGGCGATCGAAGAGACGATCGGGCCTGCGCTGGAGGGCGATACACTGCTGAACCACGACATCCGCGCAGACAACATCTTGCTCGCGCCCGACCGTGTCTGGTTCGTTGACTGGCCCCATGCCTTTGTCGGTCCTTCGTGGTTGGACGCCGTCGGCTTTGCGCCCAGCGTGACGATGCAGGGTGGTCCACCTCCCGAGGCGGTGATCTCCCGGCACTCCGCATGTCGCCACGCCAATCGTGACGCTCTTACGGCGGCGGTTGTGGCGCTGGCCGGATTCTTCACCCACCGGGCCGTGCAGCCACCACCGCCCGGCCTACCCACGGTGCGCGCGTTCCAGGACGCGCAGGGCGTAGTGGCACGCGAGTGGGCCGCCCAACGCACAGGGCTCACTTGATGGACGGCTACACGAAAAATCT
Organism: Chloroflexota bacterium; assembly: GCA_026706485.1. Lineage (NCBI taxonomy): Bacteria > Bacillati > Chloroflexota > Chloroflexota bacterium. The sequence continues at coordinate 58,040 of JAPOYR010000002.1, forward strand.
GAGTCATGGAGCGGGGCCTATTGGATAGCGTCGACCTCCGGCCATGCGACTGCGTGGCGAGGCGCGACGTTAGACAGGGTCTCCGGATACGGACAAGCGCCAGCCGCTTGCGATGAGGTGAGACTGGATCCTCATGGGTTCGGCGACCATCTGCATTTGCAGTGCGTTGTACGGCGGAGACATCGGGGGCGATCACATCGTTACAGGTTCGCCGCGCCGCCCGGCTATCAGATCTCGACGCCGTGTTGAACGTACGGCAATGACAATCCCAGATCCCGCACCATCGCTCTCGGGCCCAGAGTTGCTGTGGCGCCAGGTCCGGTAGTATTCCTTGCCGAAGCGGACGAAGCAGCGAACTGTGCGGCAGGTGCAGGGGCATGGTCGTGGGATTGGGATGTTGACAGTGATTCCAGACCATGAAGTGCACTTCCAGACGCCGAACTTCTTAGGACGATTCGACTGGTGAATATCCAGACCCTGGAAGAGAGTCCTAGAAACCATAGAGGCGGGCAGATTTCTCACCTGCTGCTCGCCCCGGATCGGTTTGCGGCAAAGAATGTCGCCATTACGTGGGCGGAAGGCCAGCCCGGAAGCGCGCAGCCGATCCACTCGCACCCAAGCAGTGATCAGGTATATGTGATTGTTAAGGGGCACGGTGCAATGACCGTAGGGGACGAAACGCGGGAAGTCGGGCCGGGAACTGCAGTCCTCGTGCCGCCCGGGACAGGCCACTCCATACGCAATGTCGGAGAATACCGGCTCGTCTTCATCACAGCGACCTCGCCGCCCTTCGAGATGCCCACACCCGATAGCCCATTCGCATACTCCACGGCACCGTAGTCACACCGTTGGCCGTAAAAGGCCTCTTAATCCACGAGCGTGCCGGATGTACTGCATGGATAGCTGGCAATCACTTCGCACCCTAGGAGAACATTTCTAGATAGCCGAGTACAGTACCGACTTCTTCGAATCTTCGAGTGCGCGGCCGAAGCTATCCCGACGGCGGGCCGACTTTGGGGTACCGATGCGTACCACGTCGGCAGAACTTATGTGCCGAGACTGGCACCAAAGCCCGTCCTGGACATGGTGCCAATAGCCACAGGCCGGGCAGAACGCCTCGAAGCCTTCGAACTGATGCCCGCACTCTTCTACCGGTACCGTGGTAAGAATGGGATTGGCGGACAGTTTTTCTTTGATCGAGTCGTAGCGTCGCACACGCTCCTCAGCGACGCCGCCTATCCAAGTCCTTTACAAGGCCAAGCCGTTGCTCAATGCCGAGTCCAAGCCGTTGGTGTAGGAAGCGCTGGCCCTCGCGGATACGATCGTGCTGCTTGACGAGGGCCACGTGCTTGATACCCGCCGACTTTGCAAATCCGCATTCACTCCAGCAGAACACTTCTGATTTGGGCAATTTGGCTGTCGGTAAGGCCGATGTGTTCTGCGTATGGCTGAACGCCGCCATATTGAGCCATAAGGTATTGAAGCGTATTCTCCATTGCGACTCGTGGGGCAAGTCTCATTGGATGATTGATGTCTTTTCCGACCAAGTATTCCGGTCTTCCTTCACACAAGACTCGACGTCTCACTCCGATAGCACTAAGCGCGTAATCCTCAGCGATGGTCTCCTCGGACACTCCTACAAGACCCAGCAACAACCCGGCAATGATTCCTGTTCGGTCAGTCTCCGTCGCGCAATGAAAGATCGAGGTATGCCCAGCTGTCTCGGCGAGCGTGACTAGAGCCTCGCAAATCTCTTCCTGTCGCCCGTCGACAAGCACACGGTATAGCCTTGATGTCCACTCAGCGGTCGACAGTCTAGCCGACTGAAGCTCAGCGTATCCGGGAGGATCCGTATCTCCAATTATGTTCACATGGTAACACTCGACGCCTTCCACGCTTAAGAAGGCGCTCGGAGCATCAATGGTCTCCTGGGTGCAGCGAAGGTCAACAGCTGTCCGAACACCGTACGCGACCAGGCGATTCGCGTCCCACTCGGTCAGATTATCGAGACTGTCTGCCCGAAGGAACGCATGCCAGCGCGTTGTGTTGCCGTCCTTCGTCGGGTAACCCCCGAGGTCACGTACGTTGTACATCCCAGGAACATGCAGCCAACGAGAGTTGGTCACGAAGGATTCCCTTTGCCAACGGTCTGACTAATGTAATTGATCTCGCCCATACGGTTCTGACTATATCCATAAGTCTTCCGGGTAGCGGGTTGACTCATCAGGTATTCTAAGCTGATCTGACCTACCAGAACCTTTGCCATTCCTATCATCCCAACAAAGCGGCGAAGAGTTAGGGGGCAAATCGTTTCCTTTCCAATCCACTGGACTGCTCCCAATATCAAAAGCGTCGACCCCATATCTTTCGCGACCCAACTCCTTCGTCAAGATGAATTCTAGTACTTAGTGGAGCCCTTCTATTGTTGACGGGTTATCTGCCCTGATCTCGGGATGACTTCCGATATCCCACTTCGAACCACGGTGATGAATCACGATCTACAGAGTCTATCACGAGCTGCGCACGATATATCTTGTTATATGACCTGTCACCCGCCAGAACTCTCCTCACACACATCGCCATCCATCTGGTGATGCGGCAGCGGCATGTGTGACTCCTTCGACGAATTGACGGTCCTTCAAATGAACTTAAGTCGACTAGGCGCATGCCTGCCGTTGGAGTTTTTCACAAATCGATGCGCAGTACCTGGCCGCTGCCTCGGAGAGGCGCGGACACCAACGATAAGCCACGCTCACGCACGTTTGGTGCGAGCGTGTCGACTCATTGCCGAGGAATGGGATGGCTGATCAGCGTCAAGTATCAGGTAACCCGACATCCGTGGCGGCGGTAGTCTTCGACCTCTTCAACACGCTCACCGCCCCGATCGACGATTTGGTGTTCCGATCATCGCTCAAGGAGATGGCCCGTGCCGTCGGCACGGGCCCCGTCGCCTTCACGCAGGGCTGGCTCGACCTATGGCGGCAGCTATTCGATGGCACATTGCCGACGACCGAGGCTGGTGTGCGGGCCGTATGCGACGCGATCGGAGTTCCGGTCCATGCGGAGGCCATCAGCGAGGCAGTGAAGATTCGCGCCGAGTTCTTACGGGGCACCCTGCGACCGCGGGTGGACGCAGTTGCCACGCTGACTCAGCTGCGCGCGCTGGGCCTCCGAACGGCGCTGATTAGCAACTGCTCGCCTGGCGTGCCCGTCCTTCGGCCCACGACGCCGTACGCCGACGTGATGGGCCTACCGTTGTTCTCCTGCGTGGAGGGACTGCTCAAGCCCGATCCCGCCATCTTCTTGCGCGCCTGCCAACGTCTCGACGTGGACCCGCAGGCCTGCGTGTACGTTGGCGACGGAGGCGATCATGAGTTAACAAGCGCTGAGAGCGTTGGGATGCGGGCGGTCCTGATTACGACCCCAGAGGAAAGGACCGCTGCATACGATTCAGAACGAGCCTCATGGCGGGGAGAAGCGATCGAAGCGCTCAGCAAACTCTCAGGTCTCACCACCGGAGCGGAAGCCGCCGCCGATTGACTAGGAGCAACGGTCACGGTTGGCTGTGACTAGCACGACAGACATTGCCGTGGTGTGAGAGATCTCATCCGCTCGGCAGCGGTTTTCAGACAGTTGCAGCAATCGGCCAGCAGAGTCCTTCACTGGGTTGCGGGAATCTAACCACTGCCAGACCAGGCGAGACAGCACCCACCACTCTCAGCCCGACGCCCTTGCCCAACCGGCGCTATGTCACCTATTTTGCCTCAAAGGGTGCGACCGACCGGGCTAAGTTTCATCGGACACTCTGACCTCCATCCCAACCAGGCTGCCAACGTCCTGCCAACATTCGGGCCCAACTGCCGTCCTACCCGTGGCCCTTGGGACGCATTCGGCACAGCGGATTACAGGAGTGGCAGGGGTTGGCGCCCGCTGGGTAAAGTTGCGGAGTACCCGAGACTCTGGACTCTCAATCCGACGGCGGCTGCGGCCGCCGCGGTGCACAGAGACCGCCCGGCAGCAGTGGCCGCATCTGCGCCTGCGCCCCCGTCATGCGGTCCAAGTCTCGTCGGGGCGGTGTCTCGGCCCCGGCTGCCCGGCATCGAGCAGCGCGTGCAGGTCTTCGTGCAGCGTATGGCTGGGGATGCGGATCCAGCGACCGATGCGGATGTGGCGGATCAACCCGGCATGGCACATGCGGCGGACACGTACCTCATGGAGCTGCCACAGGTCGGCCACCTGCTTCACGGTGAGCAATCGCGGACCGTGGTCCGCGGCCGTGGTCCGGCGGCGGGTCGGCGTCACGCCGGCCGGGCCCGGTCGCGTCGGCGAACGCCGGCTGCCGTCGCAGCGGTGAAACGCAGCGCAGCGGGCGCTCGCCGCGGTCCGACCGGGCCGTGTCGATGCGCCGGCTTGCGATGTGGATGCCGTCCGTGCACGGCCCCATGATCCGCGCCGGTGCGACATCGGCCACCCCAGGTTTCCGTACATTCTGTGAAGACGGGCGACCCCGCAACCTTGATCGTCTGCGCACCGCAAGGCGGCACACGTTCTGCTGCTTGGGCGAGACTTGGCACCTCCGTGGTCAGTACAGCTAGCAGAGTGATGCGAGGGTAGCGGCGAGAATTCGTGTCGGGGTGCGCGCGAGCTGGGGCAATTCACGAATCGGTCACTGAACGGTCCGTGCCTGGAGGCTCGGTTCTCAGTTTCGAGTTTCAGAACCCAAGTCCAGCACGCTCATCTGGGCTTCTGTCGGCCGCGAGTCAAGTGTGTGACATAGCCTGGATCTTCCAGCCGAGCGTCGTGCATCTCGACGACCACCTGAACGGGCACCGGTCGGGTCGACACCTAGTCAATCTGTTGCACGGCGCTCGCGTCAACGACATCGCAGGACTACGGAATCCTTGCTTCCATCTTCCCAGCCCACGTCTGAGACTCGAGTGATTCGAGCCACTTGAGTGCTTGAACGCGTGGACGCAACCAACTATCGATGACTGACCTTGACATGGTTCGGGCCACAGAGCCGGAATCCTCACGCGACCTTCGGCGTGCCATTTCGCCTGACCGGGATCGACTTACCGTTGCCCCTCGCGAGGCGGCAACGATGCTCGGTGTGGACGTCAGCTTTGTCTACACTTGGGTTCGGACCGGCGAGTTGCCCCACTTCATGGCCGGTCGGGCGATCAAGATCCCAATCGAGGGACTTCGGGAGTTCATCCGGCAGAAGTCCGGTCAAACCAGCCGCCGATCTTTAGCCTCCAGAGTCAACGAAACGACCTGAAATGCCGACCTTTCGCCGACGCGGCGACCACTGGGAGTGCCGCATCTTCAGCCCGCAACTCAACCGACAGGTGTCGCGCAGCGCACGCAGCAAGCGCGCCGCGCGCCAGTTGGCCGAAGCTCAGCTTCGCGATCTGGAGACCGGCGCGACCGCTCCAACAGATCCCACCACGGTTGCCGAGTTCCTCGATCTATGGCTTGACCAGCACGGCACCAATATCTGGACGAACACACGCACCCGCTATGGCTATCTTGCCCGTCTGCACGTCAAGCCTTACCTCGGTGGGACACGTTTGTCGAAACTTCAGCCGCTAGATCTGGTCCAGCTCTATTCGACGCTCCTGACTAAGGGGAGACGTGACGGGAAACCCGGCGGACTCCATCCGCGCCATGTGGGACACGTACACCGCATGTTGCACAAGGCGCTGGGGGATGCCGAGGCCTGGGGCCTTGTCGCACGCAACGTTGCTGACGCCGTGAGTCCGCCGAAGGTCCCGCGGACCCCGGTGCGGCCGCCGAGCCAAGCCGAAGCCCGCGCGGTGCTAGCCCTGGCCAAGGACGCTGGCATCTACGCGGAGATCGCGACGGCTGTGGCGACCGGCATGCGGCCAGGCGAACTACTCGCCTTGCGCTGGCGGGACGTCGATCTCGACGCCGGAGTCGCCTGGGTGCGTCAAGCAGTCCAGCGCGTTCCCGGTACGGGGCTCGTCTTCAAGGACACGAAAACACACCGGAGCACGCGGCCGGTTGCGCTGCCGCCGTTTCTGGCCGCGGTTCTCCGAGAACATAGAGCGGCGATCCGGCAGCGCCGCCGGACGGCCGGCCCGGCCTGGCAGGACGAGGACCTCGTCTTTCCCACTGCCCAGGGCACTGTGCGGTGTCCCCGCAACTTCCGACGGGCATTTCAGGCAATGTTGAAGAAGGGCGGACTGGCCCCCAGGCGCCTTTACGAATTGCGGCACTGGTTTGCCAGCTTGCTCCTCAACGCCGGTGCGCCGATCAGCGTAGTCAGCGAAGCCATGGGCCATGCGGGGATTCAGGTGACGAAGGATGTCTACGGCCACATCTCGCTGGGTGCCCAGCGTCGGGCTGTCGCCCGACTCGCCCCGCTGTTTCCCGACGCGCCCGGACAGCCGTCTCCGGCGGAATATCGCAACCGTACTCAAATTGTTACTAGAGCAAAACTAGAGCAAGGCCGATTTGGCGAGCCGCGGCTCGATCACTGGATGGTCGCGCAACAGGTTTGGGAGCGTGGCACGCCCGGAGGGATTCGAACCCCCGACCCCTGGTTCCGAAGACCAGTGCTCTAATCCGCTGAGCTACGGGCGCCTGGCGGCGTGACGATTCTAGCGAGGTGCGTGAGCGCCGCGGCGGACTCGGACTCTGGCCGGCGCGCTATCCGGCTACGGGTTCGTCTTCGCCGACCGGGGCGCGAATATAGGACTCGGCATCGCCGAGCATCTCGAACGGACCTTCGATCCACCGGACGGGATCGACGGCGGCGCCGGCGACGTACATCTCCCAGTGGATATGCGGGCCGGTTGAGCGCCCGGTCGAGCCCACCAGACCGACCGTGGCGCCGCGCTCGACCACCTGACCGAGCAAGACTGAGAAGTCGTGCAGGTGATAGAAGAGCGTAAACACGCCAAAGCCGTGATCCAGGATCACCGTGTTGCCGCGGATCGTGAGCGGCCCGACAAAGGCGACGCGCCCTCGGTTCGGCGCGGGGATTGGGGCTCCGGTCGGCGCCGCGTAGTCGACACCCTCGTGCACCGACATGAACGACCCCGGCTGCAGCGTGCGGCGCTCGCCGTAGGGCGAGGTGACCCGCCCGCCGCCGGGCCGCTGGAACGGCCCGGTCCACAGCGGCCCTCCATTTACCCGCTGGACGATGCTGTGGAGAAACTCGCGCTCTTCCTGCGCGACCTCGGCGTCGAGCAGGTCTTCGTGGCTTTCGGGGATATGGAACTCCGCGGAGGGGTACTCACGCTCCGCGAGCTCGACCGAGATGTCGACCATGCGCTCGCCGACGCTCACCCGAAGGTCCTGCGGGCCCGTCATGGCCGTGGAGGCCGTCCCGATCATGGCGTGCCAGGTGCCGTCAAGGCAGAGCAGCGGGGCGGCCTGCCCATTCCACGTCACCGACACACCGGGGGCCGCCGTGTGGACGCGAATGCCGATCGCATCACCCGGCTGCGGCATCTCGGAGTTGATGGTCACCAAGTCCGCGTCGGCAGGCGGAGCGTGGGGGTCAATGGGCGTGATCGCCGCCGCCGGAAACAGGCCGGCTTCCTTGGCCAGATCACCCGAATTGGCGAAGACGACCTGCCCGGCGCGGGCCCACGGGACATCCACCAGCCACTGTTGCAGCACGGCGCGCTGGGTCCGCATCGCGACCATGCTGCCGTAGTCGCCGTAGGCGATGGGCAGCCCGAGACGCGTGAGCCAACTGGGCACGGCGAAGTAGGCGTCGCGAATGGCCGGATTCACGTCCAGCAGGGCCAGGTGGTTCTCCATGATCTGGGAGAACGGCACGCCGGCATCCTCGGGCAGGGTGGCGTGCCGGGGAACCTGCCGGAACGACTCCAGCCAATCGTCGTGGCCCTCTCGATTCATGACGTCCATGGTGTTGGCCACGTTGACGCCGTCCTTGGACGGGTCCCACTGCAGCACCATCTTTTGAAACGCTTGCACGAGAAAGCCATGCAGGAGGAATCGGTGCGACACCGGATAGCCGACGACCTGGATGCCGCCGAGTTCCTGAAACGCCGTCCAAAACTTGGCGGCGTCGTCATCCCGCACGGGATAGCCGCCGCCGGTTCCGCCCCCCGTCTGGGTGAAGAAGCGACCGCCGTTGATCGGAAAGTCGGGGCCGAAGCCACAGGCGGTACCGAACGGCACCTCGGGCACCTCGGCCGCCAGCGGCACGGGCAGCGCGGCCAGCGCGAGGGCAAGGACGAGAGCCACGGCCACACGGCGCATGGCGGACCGAGTGCGGGGGGATTTCACAGGCGATTAGCCTAGCATCGGAACGGCGGCGGCACCGGTGATCAAACGCCGGCGCACGCCCGGCGTGACGCGCCGCCGCGCGCCCGCGACTCTGGCACTCTTGGTCGCAGATCATGGACGGCGACGCACCCGTGAAGCAGCGCGGATTCCGACGGCGGGCGGTCGGGCTGGCTCGGGCGGCGCGAACGATGTGGCGGAGCGTTCCGGACATCGCGCGGCGGGCCCAAGATCACGTCGGCGGAACCGTTGAGTCGACCACCGACGCGACGATGGCGTGGATCGAAGCCCATGCGCAACTCCGCGTGCTGTATCTGACGGCCGACCGGTTTGGCACGCAGCAACTGCCCACGTTCGCCGCCGCCATCAGCTTTCAGACCTTCGTCTCCCTGTTTCCGCTGATTGGGTTCATCACGGCGATCGCCGCGTTTCTGGTGGAGCCCGACGTGTTGGTGCAATTCGTCGCGGATCAGTCCGCTGACCTGGCCCCCGGGGCGGAGGATTTTCTGGAGAGCACGCTGCCGTCCATGGCCGCCGTCCGCGAGAGCGTCGGCGTCATCTCCCTGATCGCGCTGTTGTGGACCGGCAGCAATCTGTTTGGCGCGCTGCGTCGCGGTCTCGACGCGGCGACGGGCGCGACGCGGCGGCGCACGTTCGTTCAGGGCCGCGCGCTGGATCTCGCCACCACCATGGCTACCGGCGTGTTGCTCGGCGTGTCCGTAACCGTGACCGCGGTGCTGACGTTTCTGCTGCAATCCGAGCTGCTCGGCGGCGGATCGCCGTTTGCCTGGCTTGGGTGGCTGCTGCGCTGGCTTGGCGTGCTGCTGCCGATCCTCTTCGCCACCGGCGTGTTCGGTCTGATGTATCACCTGGTGCCGGCCGAGCGCCTAGCGTGGCGTCCGGCGCTGGCGGGCGGACTGGTGGGAGCCGTCGGGTTCGAGATCGGGAAGAACGCCTTCGTCTGGTACACGGCAAACTTCGGTTCGTTCAACGCGATCTACGGCCCGATTGCGACGGTTGTCCTGCTGCTGATCTGGCTCTATTTCAGCAGCATGATCTTCCTGGCCGGAGCGGCGTTCGGCTCGGCGGTGTCCGCCGCGATGGCGCCCGGTGAGCCCCCTCGCGCCGGCGCGGGCGCCTAAGGCGCCACAGGAACGTTACATTCGTCACCTGTGAGACACATGCGTCACGAGCGCGGCGTTGTAGGGTAGGCATTTGGGATGGCTCACATCGCTCTCAACGCGCTGCCGGTATACACCGAAGCCACATTTCGCAACGCGGGCGTGAGCCGCTTCAGCGCGCGCCTCATCGATGCCGTGCTCGAGGCCGACGCCACGCACCGGTACTCGGTCTTCCTCAACGACCGCGTGCGCGAGCCGCCGTTTCGCACCCGGCCCGGCGTCCGTCTGCGGCGCACGCGGCTCCCAACGTCGCGCACCTGGGTGCGGATTCTCTGGGAACACCTGGTGGCGCCAGGGCATCTCGCCCTGGCCGGCGCCGACGTCGTGCATTCGTTTCTGAATGTGACGCCACTGGCCGCGCCGGGGCGGCATGTGGTGGTCGTTCACGACCTGTCCTTCCTGCGGGCGCCCGAAACTCACCCGGCCCACCGACGGTGGTATCTGCATGCGGCTACCCGGTTGTCCACCCGGCGAGCGAGCGCCGTGCTGGCGGATTCCAAGTCGACGCGCGACGATCTCATTGAGCTGTTCGGCGTGCCGCCGGACAAGATTTCCGTGGTCTACGCCGGAGTGGAACCGCAGTTCCATCCGCGCCCCGAGGCCGAGGTCGAGGCATTCTGCGCGGCGCACGGCGTGCGGCAGCCCTTCGTGCTCAGCGTGGGAACCATCGAGCCCCGCAAAAACGTCGACGTGCTGATACGCGCATTCGCCCGTCTGCGGCGCGAGGGCCGTTACGCGGGCTCGCTGGTCATCGTTGGAGGACGTGGATGGATGGGCGTTGATGTTCCCGACCTCATCCAAGCGGCACAGGTGGTCGATCACGCACGCTGGCTCGGTTACGTCGATCAAAGGGAGCTTCCCTTTTGGTACAGTGCAGCGGACTTGCTGGTGTACCCCTCCAGCTATGAGGGGTTCGGCATGCCACCGCTTGAAGCCATGGCCTGCGGCACGCCCGTGATCACGTCCAACCGGTCGTCCTTGCCGGAAGTCGTGGGCGACGCCGGGATCACCGTCGAGCCACGAGATGAAGCCACCCTGGCCGACGCCATGCACCGAGTCCTTCAGTCACGGGAACGCCGCGACGCCATGCGCTCGCGGGGCCTCGTCCAAGCCCAGCGATTCAACTGGCCAGCGGCAGCTGAGACATGTCTCAACGCGTATCAGAGCGTCCTGAAATCGCGGTAACCGCACCGGCGCCCCCACCGGAGCCTGTGGGCCGCGTCCGCGGGACGCCGTGGCGCGTCCTCACCTCGCGGTGGTTGACCGCCGTGGGCGATGTGGCGGTGCTGTTCGGCGCGTTCGTGTTCGCTTACGCCCTGCGCTACGTCTGGCGCCTGGGTCCGGAACTCAACGAGTTTCAGTTCACGCCCATCGACGCCTATTGGGTCGTCGCCGGTCTTTTCATCCCCGTCACGGTGCTGAGCTTCTACGTGCTGGGGCGCTATTCGGGGCGGCGCAGCGTGTCGCTCCTGGACGAGTTGCCACGGATTGCAGCGGGCGTGGTGATTGGCACGGCGGCGGTGGTCTTCGTGTTCTTCGTGTCGCGGCCGTTGTTCTTCTCGCGCCTGATGTTCATGTACCTCGGGGCGGCCGGCGCGGTGGGCACGCTGGTGTGGCTGGGTTTGCGGCTGGGCCTGGTGCAGGTGGTGCGCCGGGCCGGCTTCGACAACCAGCGCATCCTGGTCGTGGGCAGCGGGGTGGTGGCCAAATATCTGATGCAGCAGCTGTCCGCGTCGCCGGCGTCGGGCAACCGGGTGATCGGCTACCTGGAGGAAAACGACGACCAGGTCAATGGCGCGGGGTTCGGCCGGTTTCAGCGACTGGGCGACCTCAACGACCTCGAGGTGCTGATTCGAACCGAGACGATCGACGTGGTGTATATCGCACTGTCGGGAACCACCCAGCACAACTTGCAACCGCTCATCGAGCGCTGCCGCGTCCATGGCGTGCGGTTCCGGGCGGTGCCCGATCTCCTTGAGGCGCAGTTTGGCCGCATGGAGATCCACCCGTTGGCGGGAATCCCCCTGGTCACCCTGAGCGACAACGCCATCGTCGGATTCAAGTTCGTGCAAAAGCGCGCGCTGGACATCGTGGTAAGCCTGGTTGGGCTCATTCTCAGCGCGCCGCTGTGCCTCGTGATCGCGATTGCCATTCGGGTGGATTCGCGCGGCCCCGTCCTGTTTCGCCAGACGCGCATCGGCAAAGACGGCGCCGAGTTCACCCTGTTCAAGTTCCGGTCGATGGTGGTGGACGCCGAGGCCTTGAAGCGCCAGATGATCGCCGGCGGGCCGCACCCCGCGCTCTTCAAGATTCGCGACGACTCGCGGCGCACCCGGGTGGGACGCGTCCTGCGCCGCATGAGCCTCGACGAGCTGCCGCAGCTCTTCAACGTCCTGACCGGCAGCATGAGCCTGATCGGACCGCGGGCCCAGGTTTCCGACGAGGTGGCCCAGTACGACGAGTGGGCGCGGCACCGCCTGCGCGTGCATCCCGGCCTCACCGGGCTGTGGCAGGTCAGCGGACGCAGCGACCTTCCCTTCGAGGAAATGGTGATGCTCGACACGTACTACGTCGCGAACTGGTCGCTCGGCCTCGACCTGAAGATCCTGGTGAAGACGATTCCGGCCGTGCTGTCTGGACGCGGCGCATTCTGAGATCGCGCCGAGCCGCCGGTGCACCGGAATGAGCGTCGCCCTCGTCCACGACTGGCTCAATCAGCAGGGCGGCGCCGAAGTGGTGCTGGACCAGCTGCACGCGATGTATCCGGACGCTCCCGTCTACACCTCGTTCTATGCCCCCGACCTCGTGGACCCCGGCTTTCGCCGCCTGGACGTTCGCACCAGCTGGCTGCAACACCTGCCCGGCTGGCGCACGCGGCATCAGGCCTTTCTCCCGCTCTACCCGCTCGCGTTTCAGTCGACGCGGGTACGAGACGCCGAAGTCGTGGTGAGCAATGTGAGCGCGTTTTGCAAGGGCATTCAGTCGCCGCCAGGGTCGGTGCACGTCTGCTACTGCCTCACCCCGACGCGATTCATCTGGATGCCGGAGGCGTATCTGCTGCGCGAGGGCTATCCCGCCTGGCTGCCCCGAGCGCTGGCGCCGCTGCTCTGGTGGATGCGGCGGTGGGACCGCGCGGCGGCGCAGAAGGTGACGCAGTTCGTCGCCATCTCGCAGGCCGTGGCCGAGCGCATCCGCCGTTTCTACGGGCGGGAGGCCCTGGTGGTGCACCCGCCGGTGCACACGACCCGGTTTGCGCCCTCGACGGAGGTGGACGACTACTTTCTCGTCGTGTCCCGCCTGATTCCCTACAAGCGCATCGACCTGGCCGTGCGCGCGTGCACCGAGGCCTCGCTGCCGCTTCTGGTCGTGGGCGACGGCCGCGACCTACACTCCCTGCGTCGGATGGCCGGTCCGACCGTCAAGTTCGCCGGCCGCGTGTCCGACGACGAAGTGCGACGGCACATGGCGCGCTGCCGCGCGTTCGTGTTCCCCGGTGAGGAGGATTTCGGCATCGCTCCGGTAGAGGCCCAGGCCGCCGGCCGCCCGGTGGTGGCATACGCCGCCGGCGGCGCGCTGGAGACCGTGCGCGACGGCGAGACGGGCGTGCTGTTTCCCGAGCCGACCGTGCCCAGCCTGCGGCAGGCCCTGGAGCGCGTCACCGACGTGACGATCGATTCCGCACGCCTCGTCGAACATGCCGCGCAGTTCGACGCCTCCGTGTTCCGGTCCAAACTGCGGCGGGCCATCGAGTTGACCATCGAGCGGGCGCGCGCGCCCGAGGCGGCGGCGTAAATGTCGTCGGCACGCTTCGCGCGAGTGGTGCAGCGCTGGTGGATTTTCATCGCCGCCGTCACCGGCGCCACCCTCATCGCCGCCATCCTATGGCAGCTCGTGGGACCGGTGGGGCTGCGCGCTGAGGCTGAACTGGTCCTCACGCTGAACCTGCCGGAGGAAAGCCAGCGCCTGCAGTACGGCGCCGAAAGCAGCCGGGCGCAGGCGGCGGGAATCGTCATCGAAGACTTGGCGCGCCTCACGCGCGGCCGAGAGTTGCTGCGGCTGGCGCACGCCGAAGTGACCGACGCCGGCCACACCATGGACTTCCGCACCATGTTCGAGACCATCGACGTCTATCCGCTCTCGCGCGGGCTGCGCATCGAGCTGGATTGGGGCGACGGCCCGGCGGCGCAGGCGCTGATCGACAGCATCGTGACGCAGCTGATCGACAACCAGAATTCCTACTACCCCACGCTCGGTGAGATCGGCACGCTGCGTCTGATCGACAAGACCGACGAGCCCGAGCGCCCGCCGCGGGCGCTGGCGGCGCTGGACGTGGTGCTCAAGTCCGCGGTGGCGCTGATTCTGGCCGTTGCCGTGGCGCTCGTCGCGGATTGGCGGCTCAACCGGCTGCACGAGTCCGACGTGACCGACCTGATCGACGCACCGGTGATCGGCCGCCTGCCGTGACGGAATCCCACCCCGGATCGACGCGTTGGCCATTCGTCGCCATCGCGGGCGCGGCGGCGGCCGTGATCGCTGTGATCGTGAGCGCCGTCGTGGTGGCGGTGGCCGAGCCGGTCTACCGCGCGTCGACGGATGTCTCGATCCGACCAAGAATTGCCGACCTTGGAGCCTCGGAAGCCGCGTCGCGCCTAATCCGCAACTACGCCGTCTGGGTCGACTCGGAGGACTACGCCATGCGGCTGAGCTCGGAGGCTCGGGGCGGCCTATCCGACGCCGAGGTCGTCAAGCGCGTGCGGACCAACGGCGACTCCGACCGGCTGGTGGTGACCATTCAATCCGAGGACGAGGACGCCGACCGCGCGGCGGCGGTGGTGAACGGGCTGGCCGACGCGCTGGTGGCCGAAGTGGCCACGCCGGCGCGCTTGAACGACCCGGAAAAGGGACTCGAGATCGCGGTCATCGACGCAGCGAAAGCGCCCGGCGCCCCGACGTGGCCGCGGGGCGAGGTGGTGATCCCGGTCGCGGCCATCGTGGGCGCCGTGGTGGGCGCTGCCGTGGCCTGGCTGATCACGCCGACGCTGCCGCCCGCGCGCAACGAGGGCGGCGCCTGATGAGCCAAAGCGGCGGCGGAGCAGCCATGCCCGGCATCGACGAGTTGCGTACCAATGTGCTTGTGGCCCTGGCGGATGCTCCCCACCCGCTGGTGGCCGTGACCAGCCCCCGCGCCGATACGCGGCGGCTGGACGTGGCGGCGGCGCTGGCGGCATCGGTGGAGCAAACCGGACGCCGGGTCGCCCTGATCGACGCGGACGTTTACGAACCGCGCGACGGCTCGGCGGCGCCCGCCAGCACCGCGACCACGACTGCGCCGGCCGTCTCCGAATCGAATGCCGCGCTGCTCGTGGCCGAGGCCTTCCGGGATCTGCTGGCCGACACCGCCGACGCCAATGACCTGGTGGTGGTGGCGTGCCCGCCGGTGCTCGACGTGGCCGAGACGCGAGCCGTCACCGCGGCGTGCACCGCCACCGTGCTCGTTGCGTCGCAGCGCACCTCACGTCGCGATTCGACGGTGCAGGCCGCCGGGGTGCTGCGCGAGGCCGGGGCGCGGCTCCTCGGCGTGGCGCTGCGCGGGTCCTAGCGTTGCTTCCCAGGGGCCTGGTCTTCAGGGCCAATCCGTTCGCCCTGAGCTTGTCGAAGGGCGTAGTTCGACAGGCTCACCACGAACGGTGCCGGAGTCGGCGCACCGACGGGGTCCTCACGAAGGCTCGCGGGCACCGCTCTTAGGCGTTTCGGCGCAGCGGACCGAGGTCGGCCGGCGGCAACTCATCCGCCAGCATGCGCTCGTAGGCCGTACGCGTGGCGGCGTCGGCTTCCTGCATGACGGCGGCGGGAACGTCTGCCTCCGCCGCGGCCGCCGCCGCGGCGACCTCATCGGGGTTGCGGAATCCCACAAGCGCGGTCGAGACGGTCGGATTCTCGATGACCCAGCGCAGGGCGAGCTGCGGCAGGTCCAGACCCGCCTGCTTCGCGAGCGCTCGAATCTGCTCCACCACGACCAGGTTTTGCGGCAGGTGATCGGCGTGAAAGATCGGCAGTCCGAAGGCGTAGCCGGTGGCGCGCCAGTCGTCGTCGTTGAGCTTGGTGTCGAGCCTGAACTGCCCGGCCAGCACGCCGTGCGCCAGCGATCCGTAGGCCATCACCCCCACGCCGTGCTCCTCGCACGACGGGAATATCCGCTCGGCGTGGCGCCGGTCGAGCATGTGATAGCCGACCTGGTTGGCGACGATGGGCAGGACGGCCGACGCCTCGGCCATTTGTGCGGGCGTGTAGTTGGAGACGCCGACGAACCGCACCTTGCCCTCGTCGATCAGCTCCTTGGCGGCGCCCATGGTGTCGGCGATGGGCGTGTCGGGGTCGGGCCAGTGGTGCAGAAACACGTCGATATGGTCTATGCCTAGGTGCCGCAGGCTGCTTTCGCAGCCCCGGCGGACCGCCGAGGGGCGCCCGTCGCGGCGGTAGGCGTGCACCGACTCATCCCGGTATATGCCGAACTTGGTGACCACGATCACCTCGTCGCGCCGCCCGCGCAGCGCCGCGCCCATCAGCGCCTCGGAGTGCCCCATGCCATAGCCGGCGGCGGTGTCGAACAGGTTGATGCCCTGGTCAATCGCCGCGTGAATCGTGGCCGTGGCCTCGGCGTCCATGTCCGCGCCGTAGAAGCGCCCGCCCATGGGCCAGCCGCCAAACCCGACCACGCTGACCAGAAGCTCCGGCGTTCCCATCTCGCGGTACTGCACGCCCACACCCTTTCCCCGACCTGTTTCGTGCGAAGCATGCGCCCGGCACCGGCGCGGGTCAACCGCGGCTGATACCATATGGGCGGTGCGCCTTGCCCGACATCCGGCGCCCGCCCCACGCATCCACGAGGAGTCCTATGTCGTTCGCGGTGATCCGCTCGGGTGGCCAGCAGTTCCGCGTGCAGCCCGGCGACGTGATCGACGTGGAGCTGCGGGACGAGTCGTCCGGACCGGTGGCGTTCGAGGACGTGCTGCTGATCGATGACGACGACGGCCGGCACGTCGGCACGCCCACGCTGGATGGCGCGACCGTGCGCGGCACGGCGCTGGGCGAAGTCAAGGGGCGCAAGGTGCGGATCTTCACCTACCACGCCAAGAAACGACACCGGCGGCGCATGGGCCACCGGCAACGCTACACGCGGGTTCGCATCGACGGCATCGACCGAGAGCCGTCGGCGGCGACCGCCGAATAGACAGAGGAGCGCAGCAAGTCATGGCACATAAGAAAGGCCTCGGCAGCAGCCGCAACGGGCGCGACAGCAACCCCAAGATGCTGGGCGTCAAGCGCTCGGACGGTGAGTTCGTGCGCCCCGGCGAGATCATCGTGCGGCAGCGCGGCACCAAGCTGCTGCCCGGACCCAACATCGGCGTCGGCCGCGACCACACCCTTTTCGCGCTCATCGAGGGCCACGTAGTCTTCGAGCGCATGCGCGGGCGCACCCGCGTGCGCGTGGCGGACGCGGCCTAAACTACAGCCTCAGGGCCGATAGCTCAGTCGGAAGAGCGCCGCACTCGCATTGCGGAGGTCGTGGGTTCGAGTCCCATTCGGTCCACCAGCCATCTCATCATGCCCGCAGAATGATGCCCATCGCCGTAGTCTCCCTGCGCCGAAAGTCCGACCTACATCTTCGCCGAGCCACTTGTCGGTTACCGAGGTGACAACGGAAGTTTGAGAATCCACCGAGAATGTCACGGATGAGCACTTCAAAGAGCTTGCAGTTTCGATGCTCAATTTCTTCAACGAGTTGCGCTTCCGGGCACACGCAGGAGAAAAGGAGCTATGCCCTTGATGGAAGTACCCCTCAATAGCATTGAGGAGCGATTGCGACATTTGCCGCTGCATTCCGTAGACCAACTATCTGGTATCACCATTCCTCTCCCCGGAGACTTGCAGTTCATCCGCCAGCTTGGGCGAGCTATGGAGAGCATGGTCCGCCGGAAAGGCGAAATCCTAGCCAGTATTCCCGCGTTCCTCGATGTGATGGAGTGGGTTGAGGTGCACTGGAGTAGCGAGCGGGGACTGCGACCCCCGGCAGGTACGATCCCGCGGGATAGTGGAGTGCGTCAGGAAGTTGTGCAACCAGACTCTATGGCCGCCGCCTCTAGGCTTTATTTGGCAGCAGCCCGGTACGGAGCGGAGGAGGTAGCGACGCACGCGACCCGGTTCGCTTCTCACGGCATGGTGGAGACGCAAAACACCTTCTTGCTCCGGGGGCAGCCACCAAAGAGGGTGATTGATCTGGATGACCATACCGTTCTAATCCCGTACCGGGAGGCAATGTCAGATGGAGAGCTTCGGCGTCTGGCAAGTGACTCGGGGCAACGCGACTTTTGGCCTCCGGACGGAGCAACTGATGTGTACATCCTGAGAACCACGGTATTCGAGAACAAGGGCAGATGGATAGGGGAGCCAGAACAGCACATAAGTCCCCTCCTTCGTCTCGGGATTGAGCCGCTAGTGCTGCTGCTGGGTCTCGTGTGGGGAGTAGGTCTTCGCCCATTTGGGGGTTTGTACTCCATCCCAGAGCCCATAGCAGCGACTCTGCCACATGTCTTTTCGTTGCAGAATGGATCGTGGGCTCAACGCACTTCGCTTCTCTCGCCTGGATTCGGTCATCAGCCCACTACTCGCCCCTTTGACGCCCGCGAGCTTGCGGACCTGGTGGAGAGGCATACTGCGCTGCCAGACCAAGAAAGAAACCGGGCAGCTCTCGCGCTCAGGAGGCTGCGGGACAGCAGAGAGAGGGACGGCGAAGACGCGATGAGCGACCGGGCCATTGACTTGACCATCGCTCTGGAAGCCATGTTCATGGAGGGTGAGAGATACAACCACGGGAAGTTTGTCTCCGGGCGGGCTTCCTGGCACTACGCCGACTCAACGCAGGAGAGAGATGCCGTCAGGAATCAGTTGAAGGAATTCTATAGCTACAGGAATGACGTAGCCCACGGGAAGTCGGCGGGGAGAAGCCAGACCGTTTGGGACATGCTCGACAAGATAGACAACATAGCGCGTGCTTGCCTCAAAACCATGATAATCAAGGGAAGACCGGGGGATTGGGAGGCTAGCAAAGACTTCAAGCAAATCCGACAGAACCCCCCTCGGAAGGACACGGAGATTCCATCTACCAAGTCCGATTCCCTGAGTTGGTCGGTAGCAGAGCAAAGGGCGATTGACGCGGCACTAGTAGCTGTCTGGAGGCCAGAAGTAGACAATGCGCCCGACCCGGTTCCAGGAGCGGTTGTGCATATAACCCAAGGTATTGTCTCCGAGGGGATCGAGCGTTGCCGGCGGGAAGGGACCGCCTTCACCATAGTAGCCCCCATCCGTCTCTACCTCGCCCACCCGATGTGGCCAAAGGAAGGAGAAGACCCGGACCAAAGGGTTATGCACTACTGTGGACAAGACGTAGAGAGGCATCTGCGAATGTGGCACTCTGCGGCGCAGGAGAAGGTGATGCACATATTTGAGCTCGAATCTGAGAGTCCAGAGTTCTTTCTTCCACGCGTATTGCCCCATTGGCGCGAGCTGCTGCAAAGAGCGGGGTTATGAAGGATTCCATATTGTCGGTATGCGCGAGCCTGCCCTTCTGCCGTAGCGCGATAAAAGGGTAAGCCAACTTAGAGTCGCGCCAGCCGCATCTCGAAGACCGTGCCATCTACCGTCCACGCAGGCCCACCGACGACATCGCGCAGTCCAAGTGCTCACGGGCGTGTTGCAGCCGATAGCCGCTATACGTATACTTGCTATGCGGTACCGTATACTTCCCAGAGGGGCCAACTCCCGATGAAGCAAAAGCTCACCATCACCGTGGACGCCGAGCTGCTCCCGGCGGCCAAACGGTATGCCCGCTCCCGCGGCGTGTCCCTCTCGTCGCTGGTCGAGCAATCGCTCAGGGAAATGGCCGGCGGGAACATGCAATCGTTCTCCATGCGGTGGCGAGGGAAGTTTCGGGCCGCGGAGCGTCACGATGACCCGCGCTACGACGCGTTGGCCAAGAAGTTCCTCCAGTGATTCTCCTGGACACCGACGTGCTCATCGACGTCGCGCTCGACAGGCTTCCACACTCAGACCCGGCTTCCGAACTCTTGGATCGGATCGAGCATGGCGCAGAGGCCGCCTACATCGCGTGGCACTCCGCGTCGAACTTCTATTACATCGTCTCGCCAGTGCTCGGAGGCACAAGCACCCGAGAGTTCATTGCCGAGCTCACCCGCTTTGTATCGGTGGCTACCACCGACACGGAGAGTGTCCGGTATGCCACCGCGCTGCCAATGGCCGATTTCGAGGACGCCATACAGGTAGCCGCCGCCCGTGCCTGCGGGGCTCGCCATATCGTCACGAGGAATGTCGCGGACTACGAACGCTCCCCCATCCGTGCAATCAGCCCTCAGGAATCGCTCAGTGAATTGTTCTGATGCTCGGCGAGTCTGCCCCGAGAGGGACACGTGAACAGCCCCGGGGCCGATTGCTCAGTCGGACGAGCGCCGCACTCGCATTGCGGAGGTCGTGGGTTCGAGTCCCATTCGGTCCACCATCACTACTTGAAGAAGCCATCTCAAGAAGCCGCCATTTGGCCCGTTCCAAGCCCCTCCTACGGGACGGGAATCTTCCGTCAGGCCGGTAGTACATTGGGCAATCGGGCCATCCTCTTGATCTCGCGGAGGCGACAGTAGATGGAGAACGTCATTTACACCCCAGAGGGCTATACGGATCGAATACGACAAGTGCTCGGAAACTGCCTCGTTGAGACGAATCATTCTCAAGGTGAGAAGTCCATAGGCAAAGTACGGGATCGATACGATCTTGGAGACCGTTTGGCCCTCATCACCACCGACCGGCAGAGTGCATTCGACCGGGTGCTCGCCGCTATCCCCTTCAAAGGGCAGGTCCTCAACCTGACGAGCGCCTGGTGGTTTGAACAGACCCGCCATATCGTGCCAAATCACGTGCTATCCATTCCCGATCCAAACGTCACGATTGCCAAGCAATGCATCGTCTTCCCAATTGAGTTCGTGGTGCGTGGGTACATCACCGGAACCACGAGCACCGCCCTGTGGACGGTCTATAAGAGTGGCCGGCGCGAGTACTGCGGCATCGATCTGCCCGAAGGCCTGGTGAAAAACCAGAAGCTCCCGTCGAACTACCTCACACCGACCACCAAGTCGGAGGATCACGACCGTCCGATCAGCCCCGACGAGATCGTGTCCGAAAACTGGATGACGGCCGCCGATTGGGAACAATGCAGCCGCATCGCGCTGGAACTTTTCGCGTTCGGTCAAGCCAAGGCAGCCGAGCATGGCCTGATTCTTGTGGATACCAAATATGAGATGGGCCGTGACGAGAACGGTGAGATCCTTCTGATCGACGAGATCCACACCCCCGACTCCAGTCGTTACTGGATCGCCGACACCTATCAACAGCGCATGCGCGAGGGACGGGAACCCGACAACGTCGACAAGGAGTTCCTCCGGCTCTGGTTCACGGAGAACTGCAACCCCTACGAGGATGAGGTCCTCCCGCCGGCGCCGGACGACCTTGTCGTCGAGCTCTCACGACGCTACATCTACCTCTACGAGAAGATCACCGGTCGCTCCTTCGAGTTTCCAGAGTCGGACCAACCCATCGAGACGCGTTTGGCCAGCAACCTGCAAGGAATCACATGACGGTGTCCGCGGGCCAATAGCGACCACCGGTGAAGAAATACATTCTCTTCGACCATGACGGGGTTCTGGTGGAAACCGAGTTCTGGTATTTCAAAGCCGGCGAGCGCGCCCTGGCTGACATCGGATTCACCATGGATCGAGATCAATACCTCCGAGACATGACCCACGGAAATGCCACCTGGGCCCAAGCCATAGCGGCAGGCATTGATGAACAGTCCATCGACAGACAGCGCGAGGTCCGTAACGCCTATTACCAGGAGTATCTTCGAACCGAAGACATCGAGATCGATGGAGTCTTGGAAACGCTGGACGTACTTGCAGGCACGTACCGGATGGGCATCATTACCACGTCCAAACCAGATGATTTCGCCCTCATACACAAAGAGCGAGCAATCGTGGACTATATGGAATTCTATTTGGCCAGGGATGACTACGAACGAGCCAAACCACATCCCGAACCCTACCTGAAAGGGCTCCAGCGCTTTGGCGCGACTGCCGCTGAAACGGTGGTCATTGAAGACTCGGCGAGAGGGTTGGAGTCGGCAATTGCGGCGGGTATTGACTGCATCGTGGTTGCGAACGAGTTCACGGCATCTCACGACTTGTCCAAAGCAACCGCCAAGGTCGCGACGTTTAGGGAATTGCCAACTGCTATAAAGGAATTAGCAAGCTAGCCAGGCGCTATCGCCGCTCCGCCGTACGCCTGCACGCTAAACGGCGAGTGGCGAGATGGGAGCCGCGTATATGAGCGCCAAGCGGGTCGTCATCGTTGGCGGGGGATTCGCCGGGCTCAGCGCCGCCTACACGCTGATGCGGCGCGGCATCACGCCCCTGCTGCTCGAGGCCAACGAGCGCGTGGGGGGACGCGGCCGCGGCGAGCGGGTGGACGGGTTCTCCCTGGACATGGGCGCCTTCGTCTTCACCTCCACCTACGACACCGCCTTCCGCATGTGCGAGGAGTTGGGCCTGCCGCTCGTGCCGTCGATGATGAAGTTCGGCCACCACCGCAATGGACGCTGGGTGACGACGACGCCGGACCAATCGCTCTGGAATTTCATCCGGCACCTGCGGACGGCCATCGCCATGGGCTTTCTCTCGCCCGCGGGCATGCGGGCGGGGTTCAAGGTGATGCGGGAAATTCATCGCCAGGCCGACTACATGAGCTTCGCCAGCGACAGCCCCATCGCCGCGATCGACGACGACGAGTCCTTCGGCGATTACATGCAGCGGCTCAACGTGCCCGAGAACTTGCAGCTGACGCTCGAGGCGCCTCTCAAGATGATTCTGGGCGATCCGAGGCCCGCGGGACAGGCACTGATGCGGGCCTACATCGGCGAAACGATGCTGCACGAGGGCAGGGTCTCCATGCCCGAGCGCGGCATCGGCTCCCTGAGCGAGGCGCTGGCCACGTACTGCGCCGACGCGATTCGCGTATCGACCCCGGTCAGGAGGATCGTCGTCGCGGACGGGTCGGCGACCGGCGTGGTCACGGACGGCGAGACGATCGAGGCGGACGCGGTCATCTGCGCCGTCCCCGGCACCAAGGTCGCGGACCTCGTCCCCGAGCTGCCGGCGGAAACGCGCCGTGCGCTCGGCGCCGTCAGCTACTCGACCGGTTGCCGGGTGGTGATCGGCCTCGACCGCTCCCCGCTCCCTCCCGGCTGGCACGGCGCGCTATTCCCGGAGGACGACGACGCCCCGCTGCTGCTCGACCGGACGGCCTTCCTGCCCTCCTGCGCGCCGCCGGGCAAGGGCATTCTCGACCTGCTTATCGGGCGCGACCGCGCCAAGGAGCTCATCCCGCTCGCCGACGAGGAGATCAAGCGCCGCATGCTGGGCGCCGCGCGCCGCAACGCGCCGCCAGGCTCGGCGTTTCCCGGCGACGACGAGGGCCTCTTCTATCGCGTCTACCGCTGGGAAGAGGCGCTGTGCATGGGAACGCCGGGAATGCTCGCCGCGGTGGCGAAGATCCCGGAGCAGCTCGCTGGGCGCATCGACAACCTGTTCCTGGCCGGCGACTACATGAGCGTGCCGTCGGTCAACGGCGCACTCTCCAGCGGCCAAAGCGCCGCAATTGAGGTCGCGGACCGCTTAAAGTCTCGCGTCAGCTAGGCCGGGCGTCCGCTTAGGGTTGGCTCGCCTCGTCGTCTGTCGATCGTGCGAGTCCCCAGCCCAACAGACCCATGTAGACGAGCCCGGCTATGGACATCAGGGCGAACACGGGCGCGAAGGCCAGCTCCAGGGCGTTCGAATGCCACGCGGCGATGAACACCACCAGCGACGCCACGGACAGCACCGCCACGATGGGGTGCAGGACCTTCGGCAGACGGATGGGTTCAGGCCGGGCGGCCAGGCCCAGCGCGAAGATCGCCGTCCCGACAGAACCGGAGACGCCGGACGTGAAGTGGAACCCCCAGACCATCCGCTGCATCGCCAGCGCCGAATCGAGCCATTCCTGCGATTTCGCCGCCTCGCTCTCCAGCGCGGCCAGCCCCATGCCGACGATCATGTAGTCGAGGC
The DNA here is from genome assembly GCA_026706485.1 of Chloroflexota bacterium. Taxonomy (NCBI): domain Bacteria; kingdom Bacillati; phylum Chloroflexota; species Chloroflexota bacterium. Next base: position 81,726 of record JAPOYR010000002.1, read on the forward strand.
CCCGCATCACCATCTGCAAGGTCGCGGCGATAACCATCCCCAGCAGGCCGAGCCGCGCCACGGGGCCGGCATACCGCCGCAGGGTCAGGAGTCCGTGCAGCATGAGCAGGGCGCCGCAGATGAGCACCACCGGCACGGTGTAAGACAGCGTCGCGTTGCGCGCCATCGCCAGCGTGAGGTCGCTGAGGCTGGTGCTCGGCACCGTGTCCACTACGCCACGGCCCGGCGAGAGCGCATAGCCCACCCCCACCGCCACCATCCCCAGCAGCAACGACCAGCCGCCGAGCTGCTTGTCGGTCAGACATCTGAGGTGTTTCACGTTATGTTTCCGCCGCGACCGAGTGGACGCCGCCTATGGTCATACTGAGTCGCCCACCGAGGCAAGGTCGCTTCCGGCCTAGAGCGCCCGCAGGACGGCGATTGCCTCTCCGCTAGCCGCCTCCACCTTCAAACCTTGACCCGGCTTCGGCGAATTTCCTTTGCGACACTATGCGAAAGAGCATTCGCCGGTCGCGGTTTGTGAGTCTTGTGGAACTGGAGCAAGAGAAGCTAGCAGCCATATTAGAGGCCTGCCACTCCTACTATCGGCGAACCGAGAGTTCTCGTGAGGACGACCGCATCAGCCCGAATGCACGTGAGTTCATCGCCTCACAGCTTCGTCCAGATATGCGTGTCCTGGACATCGGGTGCGGCAACGGCGCCACGCTGCTCGAGCACTGCCACCGATTCGCATCGGGCCTGGGCGTCGACCATGACCTCGCGCACGTCGACTTGGCCGAGGAGGCGCTGCGGGAGAGCGAGTGCACCAACGTTGAGTTCAGGCTGCTCGAATTTCCAGGCGACGCACACGAGTTGGAGCCAGGGGCATTCGACTTTGCGTTCACCGAGCGTGGGCCGATCGGCTGTGACAGCCATGGCATCCAGGCGGCGCTGCGGATCCTCAAGGACGACGCCCTGCTGTTCTGCGAGGTGATCGGCAACCTGCATCACCAGGAAGTGACCGAGACATTTGGTCCTGGGCAGACGCGCCAACCGCACCACGAGACGATTCGGACGCTGGATCAGGCGCGGGCTGCGATGGAGCAGAATGGGGTCAGCATCAGGATCGCGGCCGATATCGTCAGAAAGCGCTACTACCCGAGCATCTACGACTGGCTGCAATTTCAGTGCCGCATCTGGACCTGGAGCGGCAAACCGCTTCCATCGCCTGACGACGTACGATTCCGCCTCTTTGCCGAGCGGAATACGCTTCAGTCGGGGGAGATTGAAACCACGCACCACGTCGTTTGGGTAGGCGGAGTGAAGCGGTCAGGCGGTTCCCATTACGACGAGCGCGGCTAGTTCGCGGATCCGTTAGTGGCGCTATTAGCTCAGGGCCTCCTTACCGAAATATGACCATGGTCATGACCATGGTAGGATCGCGGGCGGAGATTGAGTTGAATAGCGAGCTATGACGACAGAAACCGCTGGCAAACCCGGACCGCGGACGATCAAGGCGTCGGAGTTCAAGGCCAAGTGCCTCAAGCTTATGGACGAGGTGGCGGAGAGCGGTGAGGAGATTGTCATCACCAAGAACGGCCGCCCGGTGTCGCGGCTGACGCCCTATCGGGAGCGGCCCGCGAGTCTCTTCGGCATCGACCGAGGCCGGATCGAGATTCTCGGCGACATCATCGAGCCGCTCGACGTTGAATGGGAGGCCCAGTCCGACCCGGACCGCGTGTTGAACCCGTGATCCTGCTCGATACGCACGTCATGCTCTGGCTGCGACTGGGCGACGCGCGGCTCGGACCGGGCGCACGCTCCGCCATCGACCGGGCCTGGCGGTCGGCTGAGCTCTGCGTTTCCGCTGTCTCGTTCTGGGAAGCGGCCTTGCTCAAGGCGAAGCGGCGGATCCAGTTCCCCGAGGAAGTCGGTCGTTGGCGCCGGGAGCAATTGGAGCAAGGCGTCGTCGAGATTCCCATGAACGGCGAGATTGGCATCCGCGCGGCGACGCTCCCAGACTTCCACGCCGATCCGGCCGACCGGCTGATCGTGGCCACCGCGCTGGAGGGCCATCGCCTGGTGACCGCCGACCGGCGGATTCTGGATTGGCCGGGGCAGGTGAGCCGGCTGGACGCTGCGCGGTAGATGTCGAAGCGGCCCAGGCGGCCGCCCGCCCGGAAGTCCCGCTTGGGGCACCTGTGCGTTTTGCGGACGGGCGGTTCGCGAACCGCCCCTACTCGTGGGGATTAAGCCTCCATCGCGTCACTCGAACAGGTGGTGAAAGGGCTTGGACGTTGCCTCTGGCTCGGCTTCCCCCGTGGAGCCGATGTGGAAGAGCGCGTCGCCTTCGTGGGCGAGGGGCAGGTTCGTGCGGCCCACGATCACGCCGTGCATGGGCGACTTGATATCGGTTTCCGACTCGCCCAGCGGATCCGAGACGACGGCCAGCAGCTCTCCGTCCTCGACCTTCGCGCCTATCGGCTGTCGCATCCTGACCACGCCGCTGGCCGGCGCCCGCACCCAGCTGCTCTCGCGCAGGATCACGGGAGCTTTCGATTCGCTGCCCCGCTTTTGCTTGGGCAACATGCCCAGATGCTCCATGACCCCGATCACGCCCCATAGGCCGGTGCGAATCGCCGTCTCGTCGAAGCGGAGCGCTTCGCCGGCTTCGTAGACGATCACGGGAACGTCTCGCTTGTCGGCCGCCTCGCGCAGGCTTCCATCTCGGGATGCGGAGTTCACGACCAGCGGAGCGCCGAACGCGCGCGCCATAGGCTCGGCCGCGGGATTGTCCAGATCGACGCGAATCTGCGGATAGTTCTCCCGGTGCACGGCGCCGGTGTGGAGATCGATGCCGTGCGTGGCATTCGAAAGGATCTGCTCGACGAACATCTCGGCGAGGCGGGCCGCCAGCGAGCCCTTGGCCGATCCCGGGAAGGAGCGGTTGAGGTCGCGCCGGTCCGGAAGATATCGACTGAGATTCAAGAACCCGGGCACGTTCACGATTGGAACGGCGATCAGTGCTCCCTTGAGGCGTCGCAGGGCGGCCAGCTTGATGATGCGGCGGATGATTTCGACGCCGTTGAGCTCGTCGCCGTGGATGGCGGCCGAGATGAACAACACCGGGCCGTCCTCGGCGCCGTTGATGACGTGCACCGGCATCGCCAGGGGGACGTGAATCGACAGATCGGCGATCGGCAGGTCCACCTGGGTTCGATACCCAGGGTCGACTTGGACATCGCCGATCGTGATGGGATCGGATGACCCGCCGGCGGGAGTGCTCATCAGCCGGTCCCTACCCGACCGTCTTGGCAAGGGTGGGGTCGGCGCGCGATTCCAGGAAGGCGATGATCTGATCGGCGATATCGGTCCCGGTCGCCTCTTCGATTCCCTTCAGGCCCGGGGTTGAGTTCACCTCGATGAGCACCGGTCCGCGGCTGGATCGGAGCATGTCAACGCCGGCCACGTTGAGTCCCAATGCCCGGCAGGCGCGCACCGCGGCCGAATCTTCCTCGGGCGTGATTTCAAGCTTCTCCGCCGTGCCGCCGCGATGCAGATTGGACCGAAACTCGCCGGGTCCGCTCTGGCGCTTCATGGCGCCAACCACGCGGTCGCCGATGACGAACGCGCGAATGTCGGCCCCGCCCGCTTCCTTCACATATTCCTGAACCAGGATGTTGATATTGGCCTCCCGGAACGCCTCGAACGTGCTTTTGGCGGAGGGCATGGTCTCGCCAAGCACCACGCCCAAGCCTTGCGTCCCTTCCACCAGCTTGATGACGACCGGCGGGCCGCCGACCATGCGGATCAAGTCCTCGGCGCGCCGCGCGGAGTTGGCGAAACCGGTGACCGGCAACCCGATCCCCAGGCGAGACATGATCTGCAGCGCCCAGAGCTTGTCGCGGGCGCGACCGATGGCCTCCGATTCGTTGAGCGGCCACACGCCCATCGTCTCGAACTGGCGCAACACCGCCAGCCCGTAGAAGGTGATCGATGCGCCAATGCGCGGAATCACCGCGTCATAGCCGGAAAGGACGGCGCCGCGGTAGAGCACCTGTGGACGGTCGGCGGTTATGTTGGCGTAGCACTGGGTCGTGTTGATGATGTCGATGGCGTGACCCCTGGCCTCCGCGGCTTCCACCAGGCGCTTGTGGCTATAGAGGTCGGGATTGCGCGCCAGCATTGCGATTCTCACGTGTCCGCTCTTCCTGCCTTGGGGCCGCCCTGGTCCTTCGATGCACCATTGACGGCTTGTCTTGGCTTCCTGCCTGCGCGGTATGAGGCGTGAGGATCGACGATCAGGCGGTCCCGCATGGCTTCCCGGCCGATGATCATGGGGAACCCCATGGCGTCACGATTGGCCAGGCTCAATTCGATCGGCCAACGGCTGGAACCGATCTGAAGGTTCGTGGTGATGATGTACCGGCGCTCGCGCGTACCGCTTGAGTTCATGACCCATCGCTGATCGCTGACCGGCGCCTCGCAGACCACGGACGTGACCTTGTCACGCTGCATGGGATGGACGCGAAACCGTATCCACTGCCGACCCTCGACCATGCGAAGGCTGAGATCCCACGCGTGTAGGGCGGAGGTCTTGGCGCCCGTGTCGAGCTTGGCCTTGATGGCGGCAATGCCGAGGCCCGGCAAGGATGCCCATTCCCGCCAGCCGAGGACTCGTCGGTTCTTGACGCCGGAAGCCATTGAACGCTTAGCGCGAGCCGATTTCCGCTCGTTCGCCACTTCTCACTCTACCCACCGCCGAATGGCTGGTCATCGGGCGCCCGCCGTGGCGGGCGCCCACCGAGATCAGGCGAGGTCGTAGCGATCCAGACTCATCACCTTGTTCCAGGCGCTCACGAAGTCGCGCACAAAGGACTCCTGCGCGTCGTCGCAGGCGTAGACCTCGGCGAGGGCTCGAAGCTCGGAGTTCGAACCGAAGACCAGGTCCACTCGCGTGCCGGTCCACTTGACCTCGCCGGTCGCGCTATCGCGTCCTTCGAACACGCCGTCCGACTCGGAGGCCTCGCTCCACTCAGTGCTCATATCGAGCAGATTGACGAAGAAGTCGTTGCTGAGGGTTCCGGGGCGATCGGTGAGGACTCCGTGCGGGGATTGCCCGGTGTTTGCATCGAGGGCGCGCAAGCCGCCAACGAGCGCCGTCATCTCGGGAGCCGTGAGCGTGAGCATGTAGGCCCGCTCCACCAGCAATTCCTCCGGCGCGCCGTCCTGCCCCGCCTGGAGGTAATTGCGGAATCCGTCCGCGGTGGGCTCGAGCACGGCGAACGACTCCTCGTCGGTCCACTCCTGGGAGGCGTCCGTGCGCCCTGGGGCAAACGGGACTTCCACGTCATGGCCGGCGCTCCGGGCCGCCTGCTCGACGCCCGCGCATCCGGCCAGGACGATCAGGTCGGCCAGCGAGACCGTTGCGCCGCCGTTCTGCGAGCCGTTGAATCCGGCCTGAATCTGCTCCAGCGTTCCCAGCACCTGGCTGAGGCCGTCCGGATCGTTAGCCGCCCAGTCCCTTTGCGGCGCAAGCCGGAGGCGCGCGCCATTGGCCCCGCCGCGTTTGTCGGTGCCGCGGAACGACGCGGCCGCCGCCCAGGCGGTCGAGACCAACTGGGAAACGGAAAGTCCCGAGGCGAGGACCTTCGCCTTGAGCTCGGCGATCTCCGACGCCCCGATCAGCTCGTGGTCAACCTCCGGGACGGGGTCTTGCCACAGCAGCGCTTCGCTGGGGACCAAGGGCCCGAGATACCGGCTGCGGGGTCCCATGTCGCGGTGAATCAGCTTGAACCACGCCCTGGCGAAGGCGTCCTCGAACTCCTCAAAGTTCTCAAGGAAGCGTTTCGCGATCGGCCCGTACACCGGGTCCTCCCGCAGCGAGAGATCCGTCGTCAGCATCATCGGGGCGTGCTTCTTGGCGGCATCGTGCGCATCGGGCACGGTGGCCACCGACGCGGCATTCGTGGGTTCGTATTGCGATTTGCCGGCGGGGCTCTTCGTCAGTTCCCACTCGTGCTTGTGCAGGTTCTCGAAGAAATTGTTGTCCCACTTCACGGGATCGTTGGTCCACGCGCCTTCCAGGCCGCTGGTGAACGTGTCGCCGCCCTTGCCGCTGCCGTGGCTGTTCTTCCAGCCAAACCCTTGCTCCTCGAGCGTGGCGCCCTCAGGCTCTGGGCCGACATTGCTTTCGGCGCCGGCGCCATGCGCCTTGCCGAAGGTGTGTCCGCCGGCGATGAGCGCGACGGTTTCCTCGTCGTTCATCGCCATGCGCTTGAACGTGTTGCGAATGTAGTTCGCGGCTGCGAGGGGATCGGGGTTTCCGTTCGGCCCCTCCGGATTCACGTAGATGAGCCCCATGTGGTCGGCGCCGTAAGGTCCCTCGATTTCCCCGTCGTCGCTGTGGCGCTCGTCGCCAAGCCAGGTCTCCTCAGACCCCCAATCGGTCTCGTCGGCCTCCCAGACGTCCTCGCGGCCGAAGGCGAAGCCAAAGGTCTTGAACCCCATGGACTCGAGCGCGCAGTTGCCGGCGAAGATGATGAGGTCGGCCCAGGAGAGGCTCCGGCCGTACTTCTGCTTGACCGGCCAGAGCAAGCGGCGCGCCTTGTCGAGACTGGCGTTGTCCGGCCAGCTGTTGAGCGGCGCAAAGCGCTGGTGGCCCGAGCCGCCGCCGCCGCGGCCGTCGCTGATGCGATAGGTGCCTGCCGCGTGCCAGGTCATGCGAATGAAAAGCGGACCGTAATGACCATAGTCAGCCGGCCACCAATCCTGCGACGTAGTCATAACTTGTTCGATATCTTGCTTCAATTCATCGACGTCAATAGACTTCACTGCATCGGCATAGTTGAAATCTTTGTCCATCGGATCAGATAGCGGAGAGTTGTGGCGGAGAACTTTCAGGTTCAACTGATCCGGCCACCAGTATTGATTGGAAGTCATCGTCGATCCGTCCTTTGAAGTCTTCGGCGACTGGCGCGGACTTTCAGAATTCGTGGCCCGCCCCGATATCATAGCCACAATGGCCGCCCTGCCGCAGCCGCGTCCGACTTACGCGCGAGGTGATGAAGTATGCCGATGAGACGATCGCGAATTTCGGCCCTCGCGGCCCACGGAGATTTGACGCTCGGAGCCGAACGGAGCCAAATTCGCCGGACTCACCGCGGATCGGGGTGAGCGCATTGGCGGGCAAACGATCCAGGAGGGCATCGACCGGCATGAAAAAACCCGCGGCGAAGGGCGGCGACGGGAAGGTGGTGCTGCTCTCGGGCGGCAACCCGCAGATCGCCAAGGCCGACGGCGACGCCCCGGTACAGGCCTACATCGCCGCAATGCCGGGCTGGAAGAGCGACCTCGGGCGCCGCCTGGACGAGCTGATCGTGTGCACCGTCCCCGACGTGCGCAAGGCGGTGCGGTGGAACTCGCCCTGGTACGGCATCGACGGCATGGGCTGGTTCCTGAGCACCCACGTCTTCACTCGTTATGTAAAGGTGACATTTCTCAACGGCGCGTCGTTGCAACCCGAGCCACCCGGTTCGGGCAAGGACCCGGATGCGCGCTGGTGCGACATCTACGAGGACGGCTTCGACGAGGACCAGATGACGGAGTGGGTGCGGCAGTCCGCCGCGTTGCCCGGATGGGATGGGTTCGACACGCTGTGAAGTCTGGTTCGTCGGAGTTCACGGGACTGGGACGGGGCACACTGCGGCGACTCGCTGCGCTCCGCGCTATCGACCAGGGATTGCCGGACTAGCCCCTGGGCGAACACCGTCGTGTACAGCTCGTCCCCGTCACTGCCGCTGCGCGAGCACCAGGGGATGGTCCTCGACAGTCCCTCGGTCCGTCTCGTCGCAGCCGCAGGCGGTCGATGACGTCTCAAGCACCACGAATCCGGAATTGGCCAGAGTGCCGAGGTATTCGCCGAGGCCGTAGTTGCTCCAGTACATCGTCACTCCATGGAAGTCGCCTTCGGTGTATCCCGGTTCGCTGTGGTGACTCAGCGTGCACAGCAGATATCCGCCGGCCTTGAGCCAGCGGTGCAAGCGCCGAAACAACGCCAGCTGCGCCTCTCTGGGAATGTGAAAGATCGAGTACAGGGCGACGACGGCATCAAAGCTGGACGGCTCGAAGGTGGTCGACACCACGTCAGCGCATCTGAAGTCGCCGGATGGAACCTGGCGCCGCGCCAGACGGACCATCTTCCCGGAGACGTCCACTCCGGTGACCCGGTGACGTTCGGCCAGCGACTTCGCGATCGGGACACCGGACCCGCAGCCCACGTCGAGCACCGCGGCTCCATCCTCCAGGCGCTCCAGGAGTCCCCGTATCTCAGTCGGTGCCTGGGCCTTGCGCGACTCGTGGTAGGCCCGAGCGCACGCGTCATATCCTCGTCTCACAAGTGCTCGGTAGTCGACCTCAGGATCAGTCGCAGGCTTCACCGCGCCACGCCCCTCGATGCCGCCGTGTCACTGTAGGAGCAGTGCCGCGATATCGTAGGAGGTAGGAGGCTCGCTCATGGACAAGCTGGCGTTCGTCGATACGCACGTTCATTTCTACGACCTGCAGCATCCCGAGCTGGTGTACGAGCACTGGAAGCCGGGGGTTCCGCACCCGACGATGGGATGGAGGCTGCAGAAGCTGGCCGAGCGGAGTTACCTGGCCGAGGACTATATCGCCGAGACGCGGAACGCGAACGTGACGAAGTCGGTGCACGTGCAGGCGGCCATCGGCAGCCCGGATCCGGTGACCGAGACGGAGTGGCTGCAGGAGGCGGCGGACCGGACCGGGTTTCCGCACGGGATCGTCGCCTATGCGGACTTAAGGGACCCGGGCGTGCGGGCGGTGCTGGAGCGTCACGCCGAGTCGCCCAACATGCGGGGAATCCGCGACTTCTCCTACGGGGACTACCTGGTGGAGCCGGACTTCCACCGGGGATTCGCGCTGCTGGAGACGTTCAACCTGGTGTCGAGCCTGTCGGTGCAATGGCAGGACATGGAGAAGGTGCGGGATCTGGCGCACATGTTTCCGAACATCACGATCGTGGTGGATCACACGGGATGGCCGACGGAGCGGACGGATGAGTATTTCGCGAAGTGGACGCGCGGGGTGGCCGCCGCGGCCAGCTGCGACAACATCCGCTGGAAGATCTCGGGCCTGGGCATGGGCGACAACGACTGGACGGTCGACAGCATCCGGCCGTACGTGCTGACGTCGATCGAGACATTTGGCGTCGAGCGCTGTTTCTTTGGCACCAACTGGCCGGTGGACTGGCTGTGGAGTGCGTACGACGAGTTGATCGACGCCTACACGGAGATCATCGCGGATTTCAGCCGGGACGAGCAGGCCCGGCTCTTCTCCGGGACGGCTGAGGAGATTTACCGCATCTGAGAGCGGCCGCTGTCGCGCCGGCTCAGTAGACCCAGGGACAGATCCGGTACTTGACTCGCGCCTTGTATTCCGCCCACTTCTCCTCACCGTACTTCTCGACGCAGTGCTCCTCGTCGTCCCGTTGACGCCAGGTGAAGAGGGAGACGATGAAGATCAAGTACGTCCAGGCCCAGAGATTCGTGAAGTGACCAAACGATAGGGCGATGCCAAGGCAGATGATGCCCTCGCCCATGTAGTTGAAGTGGCGGGCCGCGCCCCAGAATCCGCTGCAGAGGATTTTTCGATCGCCGGCCTGGATGTATTGGGGCTCGATAATTCCCAGGAACTTCCGGTCGGGCCAGCGCTTGAAGGTGTACTTCTGCCAGTTGCCGCCGCGCGTGATGGTCCATCCGAAGAAAAGCAGCACGCCTAACCCGATCAGCCACACGTACGTCCATGGCTCCGAGAACCCGGGGTGCGGATAGGCGGCCATGCCCCAAAGCGGGAGGATGTAGAGCCAGCCGTAGATGACAAGCCCGCCCCAAATCAGCTTGAACCCCAGCTTCTCATGAATCAGGTCGTAGGTGTAGAGCTGAACGCGCTCGAAAAAAAAGTAGTCCATGATGTAGAGCCCAAAAAATCCAGCATACAGAAACACGCCGGGATTGACGTTATCTCCGAATTGCTGGACGTGCCAGGCGGCGCCCGACAGGGCGTTTAGCGTCAGCATCGTCCCGCCGACAACGTACAGGTACATCTTGAGATCGAATCGTTCGTTGAAGAGCGGGTGCTCCAAGGATCGCCCGGTCCAGAACGCGTGAAACGGATTCTTGATCTCGCCTTGCGGCTGGCTCAGCATGGCTACGAGTGCGATAAGCGCCGCGAAGACGGTTCCTCCAGCCACGGCGTAGATCGCGGACCGGTAGAACCAGTCACGCGGCATTCCGGTGACTTCGGTCGCCCACACGGCGATCGCGATGGCGAATACCAGGAGGCCGTTGAGCCGATAGTTGCGAGGTTCGCCGGTTTCGGGATTGATGACATAGCCGGGAACCCGCCGCGCCGGCAGGACGATCTGCGCCACGAAGAACACGGCGAAGACAATCAGCGGGGTGAAGAATCCCCACAGGGCTTCCGCCCCGGAAAGCTCGACTAGATGCTCGATACCAAGCCATTCAATCATGGGCGAATATCCCGGCTTCTAAACATGCGGCGATTATGGGCACCGTCCAGGTGGCGGTCAATCAGGCGCCGGGAGGTGAAACATGACCGAATCCACGCGCGTGGAGTGGGTCGACGGCGACTGCCGCCCGATATTTCAGTAGAGCCAGGGACAGATGCGGTACTTCACGCGGGCCTGGTACTCGGCCCACTTCTCCGGCCCATACTTCTCCGCGCAGTAGTGATCGTCCTCGCGCTGGCGCAGAATGAATAGAGCGACGATCCAGATGAAGTAGGTCCAGGCCCACAGATTGGTGAAGTGACCAAACGCCAGTGCGATCGCCGCCGAATGGAACCATTCGCCCAGGTAGTTCATGTGGCGGGCCCTTCCCCAAAAGCCGCTCACCAGGATCTTGCGGTCGCCGGCCTGGATGTACTCGGGTTCGATGAGTCCCAGGAACTTGCGTTCGGGCCAGCGCTTGAACGTGTATTTCTGCATGTTCGCGCCACGGCAGATGGCCCATCCGGCCAGGTACAACAAGGCCGTGCCGATGAGCCAGCCATAGGTTGCTTCCGTTGAAAACCCTGGCGTCGGCTGCGCGGCCATGCCCCACCACGGGAGGATGTAGAGCCAGCCGTAGATCATCAGACCACCCCAGAACATCTTGAAGCCGAGCTTTTCGTAAATCACATCGAAGGTGTAGAGCTGGACACGCTCAAAGATAAAGTAGTCCACCACGTAGAAGGTATAGAACGCCGCGCACAGGAACACGCCTGGATTGGCGACTTCCCCAAAGCGCTCGACGTTCCACGCGGCCCCGGAAAGAGCGTTGAGTGAAAACATGGTTCCGCCGACGACGTAGAGGTACATCTTGAGATCAATGCGTTCTCTCAGAAACGACAGCTCCTGGATTCGCCCAAGCCAGAAGGCCGCAATCGGGTTCCTGGTTTCGTCTCGAGGCTGGGTAAACACCGCGATCAGCGTGAACACCGTGACGGTAATTGTCCCGCCGGCGAACGCAGGGATGGCCGACCGATAGAACCAATCACGCGGCATTCCGGTGACTTCGGTCGCCCACACGATCACCGCGAGTGCAAACACCAAGAGCCCGTTGAGCCGATATGTTCGAGGCTCCCCGGTCTGGGGATTGATGACGTAACCGGGCACGCGAAGACCCGGCATGACGAGCTGCACGACGAAGAATATGGCGAAGATAATCAGCGGCGTGAAGAAGCCGAGGATCGCTTCCGGCGGGGAAAGCTCGAACAGGTGTTCGATACCGAGCCACTCGATCATGACTGGCTACCCCTACCGCCGGTGGCGTGGCGAGGATACGTCACCCGCGAGAGCTCCGGCCATCTGGCGCTAGTGGGAGGCTCACACCTTGAGATTCTTAAGTAGTGCGAGAGGGGCGACGCATGCGTCGCCCCTACGCGCGAGTCAACAGGTAGAGCGGCGGCTAGCCTTGCGGCTCCTCGCAGTTGAGCATCCAGTTGACGCCGAACCTGTCGATGCAGGCGCCGAAGTAGGCGCCCCAGAACATTTCCTGGAGCGGCATCGTGACGGTGCCGCCGTCCGAGAGCTTGGCGAACAGCGCGTCGGTCTCCTCCCGGCTGTGCGCGGCGTAGGAGATTGAGACATTGCTGACCGATGGCGCCGGCTCGCCGAACGTCGTCGGCACGTCGCTGCCCATCAGCACGCTCGTTCCCATGGGAAGCGAGACATGCATGACGTTGTTCCGTTCGTCTTCCGGAACCTGCATGTCGGCGGGACCGTCGCCAAACGTCTCCAGGACGAGAAATTCGCCCCCAAAGGCCGCCCGGTAGAACTCGAACGCCTCGCGGCAGTTGCCGTTGAAGTGCAGATAGGGGCTCAGGCTCATGGTGGCCTCCTCAAGGCTTGCCCGCGCAAGCTACCAGAGCGCGAATGGCCCTGCCGGACCGTCGTGTCCGAGGCGCCGGCGACGGACTCGGGCCTAGGCGCCGTCTGCGGCGCGCCGCAGCACCAGGCAGGTGATGTCGTCGGATTGGGGCGTATCGCCGACGAATTCCCGCACCGCCTCGAACAGCGCATGGGTGGCCTGCTCGGAATCGGTGGGCGGATTCGCCTCGAAGACCTCCTGAATACGGTCGACGCCAAACTGTTCACCGTCGCCGTTCATGGCTTCGGTGACGCCGTCCGTGTAGAGCACGATGGTGTCGCCGGGATCGAGCTGAACGGTCTGGCTTGGGAAGTCGATGTCGGGCGCCACGCCAAGCGCGACCCCGCCGGTCAGCGACAGGAGTTCCGCGCCCCCTCCAGCGCGAACCAGAACCGGCGCGTCGTGCCCGCCGTTGGAATAGGTGAGCGTGCCGGTCGCCGGGTCGAAGATCGAGTACAGCACGGTCACGAACATCATGGTTTCGTTTTCTTCGTACAGCAGCTCATTCACTTCGCGCAGGGCCTCGCCCGGCTCGCCGAGGCCGATCGCCGCGCCTTTGAGCAGAGTCCGGCTCGACATCATGAACAGGGCGGCCGGAACGCCCTTGTCGGAGACATCCGCTATCGCCAGCCCGACCTTGCCGCTTTCCAAACGAATCACGTCGTAGAAGTCGCCGCCGACGTTTCGCGCCGGCTCCATGTTGGCGAACACCTGGTATTCATCGCTCTTCGGAAACGTCTTGGGCAGGATCGACTGCTGGGTGCTGCTCGCGACTTCGAGCTCGTTCTGCAGGGCCACCAGCGCGTCGCGCGAGGAGAGCGCGGCTCGCCACTCCTCGAGGTGGTGCAGCGCCCGCTCCATGGTGATTTGCAGGTCTTCGAAGTCGATCGGCTTGGTGACGAAGTCGAAGGCCCCACGATTCATCGCCGTGCGAATGTTCTGCATATCGCCGTAAGCCGAGACCACGATGCATCTGACGTCGATATCGGTGACATTCGGTATCTGGTCGAGCAGCGTAAGCCCGTCCATGCGCGGCATATTGATGTCCGTGATGACCATGTCGATTTCGGGGTTCGCGTCCAGCTTTTCAAGCGCCTCGATGCCGTCGTTCGCAAAGTCGAAGCTATGCGTGCCGCGGCGAATCCGGCGCCGCATGCGCTGCTTGATCAGCGGTTCCAGGTCCGGCTCATCATCAACGACGAGAATGTTGTAGGGCCGCTTCATGGCGCTCATATCGAGAGTCATATCACCATCTCAGTTCGCCGCTCCAGGGTCTGAAGCCGGCTGAGGATCGGTCTGGCCTTGGGCCGTTACCAGCGCGTCGCGCGACGACAGGGCCATCCGCCAGGCGTCGAGATGGTGCCGCGTGCGCTCGATGGTCTCTTGCAGGTCGTCGAAATCGATCGGCTTCATGATGAAATCGAACGCGCCTCGCCGCATCGCCGTGCGGATATTCTTCATGTCGCCGTACGCCGACAGGATCACGGCGCGGACTGAGGGATCGACTCGTGGAATCTGCTCCAGCAGCGTCAGGCCGTCCATGTGTGGCATGTTGATATCGGAGATGACGATGTCGATGTCCTGGTCGTCTTGCAGCATGTCAAGCGCCTCGACGCCGTTGCTGGCGAAGACGAATCGGTATTCGCCGGCCTGAATCTTGCGCCGCATGCGCTGCCGCACCAGCGGCTCGAGATCGGGCTCGTCATCGACCATGAGGATCTTGTAGGGTCGTCCCATCGTCGGCCCTCCTGCTTCGCCGTCCCTGCGGTTCGCTGAACTCCAACAGCCGCCCCGCACTCAGAAGCAGGCGAATCCACGCACTCTCGCCCAGAAGCGTCGTCACTGTAGCGAATTCGGCAGGTCCATTGGCCACCTCTGGCCCCCGTGACCCAGTCGATGTCGACGAACGCCTCTCACGCCGTGCATCCCGCGATCCCGTGCGGCCGGTCCCGGATTACCGTCATGGGTCACCCCCGCCCTTTGGACAGTCGCCACGATAAGCTGCGAATCTGCATCAATTGCGACCGCGAGACTTTCCGGCACGCTCGGAATCGGCCCCGAATCAAGGAACGCAACATGCGAAACAGGTTGATGGCACTGCTCGTCGTCGGGCTCTTGGTGGCGCTCGCCGCACCGGTTGGCGCCACTGAGGAGTGCGAATTCGTCCTCGGCTTCGCCAGCCTCAAGTCGCTGATCGACGACGCCGAGGGACCGGCCGTCGTCGGCGAGTGCCTGGAGAACGAGGGCTTCAACCCGATGTTGGGCGAGGCGCATCAGCAGACCACCGGCGGGTTGATGGTCTGGCGCAAGGCCGACAACTGGACCGGATTCAGCGACGGGCAGCGCACCTGGATTCACGGGCCCGAGGGGCTCCAATCCCGCCTCGACACCGAGTTGCTCGACTGGGAACGCATTGCCCAGCTCCGCCTGAACGCCTCCAGTTTCGAGTACGCGGTCGGCCAACCGGGCGGATCGTTGAACATTGCGACCATTTCCGAGCCGCTCACGTTCAACCTGGCCCTCGCCAACGACGCCTCGTCGTCGGGCATCCTGGGCTATCTCTTCGACGGGCTCACGGAGATTTCGTGGCTCACGGACGAGGTCGAACCGTCGCTGGCGGAGTCCTGGGAACACTCAGCGGACGGCTTGACGTGGACCTTCCACCTCCGGCGTGACGTCACCTGGCACGACGGGCAACCCTTCACCGCCCACGACGTGGACTTCACGTTCAACCGGCTCATCTACAACGACGACATCGCCGCCAGCAGCCGCCCCTCGTTCCAATTCCGCGTCTTTGATGAGGCGTCCGGCACGTGGCGGGAGTCGCCGATGACGGTGACGGCACTGGACGACTACACGGTCCAGTGCGTGCTGCCGGTGCCGTTCGCCACCTTTCTACGCTCCATGGGAACCGCGATCTACCCCAAGCACATCCTCGAGTCGCACGTGGACGACGGCACGTTCGCCGAGGTGTGGAATATCGACACCGACCCGGCCGAGATCATCGGCACCGGGCCCTTCACCATCGCCAGCTATGTACCCGGCGAGGAGATTGTGCTGCGGCGCAATCCGAGCTACTGGCTCAAGGACGCCGCCGGAAACTCCCTGCCGTACCTGGAGACGATCGACTACACGATCGTTGAAGATCTCGAATCCGAGCTCGCCAGGTTCCTGGCCGGCGAGGCCGACATCCACGGCGTGCTGGGCGAGGAGTTCGCGGACCTCGAGCCGCTGCAGGCCGACGGCGACTTCACCATCCACCGCCGCGGGCCGGCGTTTGGGACGACCTTTCTCGGATTCAACATGAACCCCGGCGCCAACCCTGACACCGGCGAGGCGTATCTCGCGCCGGAGAAGCTGCAGTGGTTCCAAAACGTGCAATTCCGCCAGGCCGTCGCGCACAGCATCGACAAGGACGCGATCATCAACGACGTGCTGCACGGACTGGGCTATCCGCAGTGGTCGTCCGTCAGCCCCGCGGCCGGCGACTTCCACAACCCCGACGTGCGCCGCTATCCCTTCGACGTCGCCCGGGCCAACCGGATCCTGGATGACCTGGGATGGGTGGACACCGACGGGGACGGCGTCCGCGAAGACGATGCCGGCAATCCGATCTCGTTCACGCTGGTGACCAACACCGGCAACACCGTGCGCAGCAGCGCCGGCGAGGTCATCCACCAAGGTCTGACCGCGATCGGCCTTCAGGTGGACTATCAGCTGATCGACTTCGGCGTGCTCGTCGGCCAGCTGGTCAGCACCTACGACTGGGAAGCCATGATCATTGGCTTCACCGGCGGATCCGACCCGCACAGCGGCATCTCCTTCTGGCACACCAGCGAGGCGCTGCACCTCTGGAATCCGAACCAGCCGGAGCCCGCGACGGCGTGGGAGGCGGAGATCGATGAGCTGTACATCAAGGCCAGCCAGGAGCTCGACCGCGACCAGCGCGTGGCCTACTACCACCGCGCGCAGGCCATCGCCGCCGAGAACGTGCCGGTGATCTACACCACGCTTTCGGAACGGCTGACCGCGGTGCGCAACGTCTTCGGCAACACCACCCCCACGCTGTACGGGCTATGGGACATCCGCTATCTCTACCGGACCGACCTGGCCGAATAGGATCCGCAAGGGCCTGACGCCGGTGTAGGGGCGCCCCTTGTGGGCGCCCGCGCCCGATTTCCCTTCGCCGGCGCGGTCCGGCTCCCTCTCCCACGGGGAGAGGGTCGGGGTGAGGGGGTCCGGCACCGCGACCCGAGATCCGCGTAGGGGCGCCCCTGTCCGGTGGCCCGCGCTGCGTGCAGCGTGGGACTCGCCGCTGGTTTGTCGCAGCGCGTTCTTCGGGCACCGTCCGGCTCCCTCTCCCCGCGGGAGAGGGTCGGGGTGAGGGGTCCGCCCGGTGGCCCGCGCTGCGTGCAGCGTGGGACTCGCCGCGGATGATTCGCCTAACGCACTAATCCCATTTGGCGGCACGGCCCGGCTCCCTCTCCCCAGCGTGGGAGAGGGTTGGGGTGAGGGGGTCGGCCCCGGTCAGCCCGCCTTCGGTCGAAAGATCGCCAGGCTCGCCGTGAACCCGTGCACGAAGTTGGCCCCGCCGATCGGTCCCAGCTCCCCACCGCAGAAGAATCCGCTCACCGGCACCTCGCTGCCCAGCGCCTGTCGGACCAGCGAGATATCTCCATCGGGCCGGCCATACATCCGCGCCCCGCGTCCATTGCAGGTGAACAGCAACGCCCCGGCCGCCTCGGGCTCGAACGCCTGGGGCGTCAGCAGCAGCTCCAGGTCCTCCTGGGCAGTCGCGGCGTCGCGCACGTGAAACTGCACCGTGTCCTGCTCGCTCACGATGCCGGTCACCGCCAGCGCGCCGGACCCGGCGTCGGCGCCCATCAGACCGCGGATGAGGAATCCGCCGCGGCCCCAATCGTCGGCGTCGGTCGAGATCGCGTGGCCCAGCATCACGCCCGCGCGCATCAGCTCCTGGTCGTTCTCCGCGGCATCGGCAAACACTTGCCGCAGCGTGTCGATCGGCGACTGCCCGTCGAGCTCGGTGATGATGTTGCCCCTCGCACCGGTGACGGTGCGCGGCGAGCCGACGGGCCGGCATCCCTGCGAGACCACGATGCTCACGTCCACCGCGCCCCGCAGCGCCACGCCAACGGCGCCCCGGTCCGAAATGCGGTCGTTCTGGGCCATGCGATTGCCGCCGGCCGCGCGCCCCCAACTGGCGATGCCGCCGATGAGCGGCACGCCGGGCGCCAGCTCGTTCATGCGCTCCACGAGCTGTTCCGTGTGCACCGAGAAGGGGTCCACCAGCGCCACCACTGCCGCCGCGCCTTGCAACTGCGCCGCGGCCGCCTCGCGGTCTTCGAGCAGCGACGCCAGGTCGGGCAGCGGATCGATCTGGACGCCCGGCAACGAGCCCAGCAGCAGCGCCGTCGCCGGCTCGTCCTCGATCTCACGCCCGGCGGCCACCACGCTCTCGGCCGTGCAGGCCAGGAAGTGCCGCGCCGGCAACGCCTCGCGAACCGCCTCAATGACGGGGCCGATCTCGGTGTTGTCCGGCGGCCGCACAAACGCCACCGCCAGGTCCAGCGCCCAGTCCGCACTCAGCACCTGGTCCCGCAGGTCCGCCGCAATGGCCTCAGGCGCATGCTCCAACGACGCCGCCGACCAGAACTTCATCGGATCCAGGTCCCTAGCTTGGTGCCCCGCATACCCGAATCTACACCGTTAGGACGAATCGGCTTAGACGGCCCGGGCATGAGCGTGAATTGGACCCCGATGCTTCACCTCCGCAACGGTTTGTTGGTATCGTCTAGACACCGTTTGAGGCTGCCGGGGCGACCGGAGGAGCAAGCAGATGGCGAAGATGATTCCGATGATTGGATCAAGCGAAGCCGGACCGCTGGGGGCGATCCACCTGCCGAGGCTGTGGCTCAAAGTGACGCTGTCGGCCGCCGGTCAGCTCAACGACGAATACGACGCCTGCGGCGCCGGGTTCGACCAGATGGTGTTGGACGGCCTGGGCGTTGACCGCGACGCGGCGGTGGACTTCATTTCGAGCAGCCGGCCGACCTACCCGCAGTTCGAGCAGTGGGTCGTGGACCAGAACGGCGGCAGCATCGACCAGTCGGTGATCGACGCGTCGAATGCGGCGATTGCGGGCTACGAGCACGGCGACGACATCGTGGCGGCGATCTCCGCGGGGGCCGGGACCAACGCGGACCACGCCATCAAGGACGCCGTGACGCTGAACGCGCTCGAGGACTGGAGCGACTTCCACGCGTCCCTGAGCGGATAAGCGTTCAACCAGCGACGGAAGACGGGGTGCGGGCAGTCCTTCGCGGCTTGTCCGTACCCCGCATCACTTAAAGGGGTCTAGCGATGGCGGACACGGCGCAGCGGATTGGGTTTGTGGGCGTGGGGCGCATGGGCGCCAACATGGCGCGCCACCTGAACGACGAGGGCTATACGGTTTCGGCCGTCTACGACGCCCAGCGCGAGCTGGCCGAGTCGCTGGCGGGCGAGCTTGGGTGCGAGGCGCCGGACACGCTTGCCGGCGTGACGGCGGCCTCCGACGTCATCATCACCGTGGTCACCGACGATTCGTCGATGCGGGACATCTTCGGCGAGAGCGGCGACAGCCTGCTCACCGGCGCCGAGGGCCGGGTGTTCGTCAACTGCGCCACCATCACGCCGCAGGTCCACGTGGACGTGGAGGCCCTGGCCGAGGGCGCGGGCGCGAGCAGCCTGGAAGCCTGCATGGCCAGCAGCATTACGCAGGCCCGTGACGGCACCCTCTACCTGATGTGCGGCGGGCGGGAAGCGGTCTACCAGCAGGTCGAGCCGCTGCTGGAAACCCTGAGCGTCTCGCGGCGCTACATCGGACCCGCGGGCACGGCGGCGCAGGTGAAGGCGCTGGTCAACATGGTGATGAACATCAACACCGCCGGGCTGGCCGAGGGCCTGGGACTCGGGTCGGCGCTGGGTCTGGACCTGGACGTGCTCCAGGAAGTGTTCTCGCAGACCGGGGCTAACTCGCGGGTGCTCGAAACCGACGGCGAGGACATGGTCATTCGCGACCACGAGACCTATTTCTCGTCGGCGCACGCGGCCAAGGACTCGGGCATTGCTCTGTCGCTGGCCGACGACGCCGGGCTCGACCTGCCGCTGGCGCAGGCCACGAAGGCGCAGTACGACAAGATGATCGCCGTGGGCAAGGGCGATCTGGACAAGTCGGGCGTGGCGGAGCTGACGTTCCCCGGGCGAAACTGAAGCCGTGGGTCGATCTGCTTCCTCGGCATGTGGCCGGCGGAAGCGCCCCCGGATCTCACCCTCACCCTAGCCCTCTCCCATCGAGGGAGAGGGGACCGGACGGCGTGGGAGTTCTGAGGAGGACTGCCTCGTGCCCATCGTGCGCATCGCCGACCAGCCGGAGGCCGCGTGGCGGCCCGGGCAGTCGCTGCGTCATGTCATGGGAGTCGCGGAGGGATCCACTTCGCTCTCCATGCAGCACTTCAGGGTGGCGCCCGGCGCCGAGACGCCGCTCCACTTTCACGACGTGGACGAGGCGCTGCTGCCGCTGAGCGGCTGCATTCAGGTTTACCTGGACGACGCGTGGCACGCGGTGGGGCCGGGAGAAATCTGCGTGTTTCCGGCCGGAAGCCAACACGGCTTTGTGGGGACCGGCGACAAACCCGCGGAAATCCTGACCGTGTTTCCGGTTCCGGACGCCTTGACGGCTGTGCACACCACCTATCTCGAAGGCGAGCCGCCGATTCCCTGGTCGAAACCCTAGGGCGAAGGAAATTCCACGACCGCCCACGCTGGCAATGCCCTTCCAACCAAGGTCGGACGGCGTTGCATGTTTGCCTATCCGCCGGACGCGCTCCTACACTTCCAACTCGAATTGAATGGCTAGTGCTAAATGTAGGGGCGGACCTGGATGGTCTCGGTCCGAGGAGGGAATCTTGTGAGCGTATTTTCATGGAAGCGAACCGCCTCGCTGGGGCTGCTGGCCGTGCTCGTGGTGGCCGCTCTGGGATGCGGTGAGGCCGGCAGCGACGAACCGTTTCGGATCGGCGTGATGGAGTCCGTCACCGGTCCGGGCGAAACCTACGGCACGGTTGCGGTGCAATCCAAGGAAATGGCCGTAGCCGAGATCAACGCCGCCGGCGGCATCAACGGGCGCATGCTGGAGTTGGTCGTCGAAGACTCGAAGTGCAACGCCCAGGACGCCATCACGGCCTACACCAAGCTCACCGACGTGGACGGGGTGAAGATCATCCTCGGCACGTCGTGCAGCGGCGCGATGCTCGGGGCCGCGCCCCTGGCCGAAGCCGATGGCGTGGTCATGTTCTCCGGATTGGCCACCAACCCGGACATCGCCGAGGCCGGCGACTACATCTTCCGCACGTCGTTGAGTGACGCCACCGTGGGTGTCGACACGGGCAACGTGCTCTGGGCCGACGGGATTCGCCGGCTGGCGACCATCAGCGAGTCGACCGACTACGCCGAGGGAGTCCGGCGAACCACGGCTGAACACTTCCAGAGCCTGGGCGGCGAGGTCGTGGCCGAGGAGCGGTACGCCTCCGACACCACGGACTTCCGCACCCAGCTGGAGAAGCTGCTCGGCGCGAACCCGGACGCCGTGCACATCGCCGCACAGTCCGAGTTCACCGGCGGAACCGTCATCAAGCAGCTCCGAGAACTGGGCTACGACGGTCCGATCTACGCCGACGTGGTGCCGATCGGGACGACCGCGCTGGAAATCGCGGGCGAAGCCGCGACGGGCGTGAAGGCCATTACGCCGGACCTCGATCCGGCCAACGCCAAAGCGCAGGAAGTGCTGGCGAATTTCAAGGACCGCTATGACTACGTCACGCTGCCCTGGTTCCTCGGTTCGGCGTATGACAACGTCTACATCGCCGCCGAGTGCCTCAAGCAGACTGGCGACGACCAGGATGCCGACGGATTCCGCGACTGCCTCTACGAGATCACGTGGAGCGGGACCATCGGCGACAACTACAGCTTCGACGAGAAAGGCGAAGTCGTCGGCCTGTCCAATGCGGTGCTGGAGGTGCTGCCGGTAGCCGAGCGCACCGAGGAGAACGGGGGCTACAAGGTCCTGGGCGCCGCACCGACCGGGTGAGCCCGTCCGCGTCGTCCGTAGATCCGAGGGGGCGGCCCAGCTACGGTGGGCCGCCCCACGGTCGCCTCAGCTGAACCCGTGGGCCGCCAGTCTTCCGCACCCGGAATGCTAGCGAGGCAACGCCCAAGTCCTGTTGCCCGATGAGTTTGGCCCAACTCAAGGTGACCGCGCTGTCCGGCGCGCTGCGCATTCGCGACCACCACAGCCGGGCGTTGGCGACCACGCTGACCACGGCAGTCATCGCCTACGTCATCTGGAAGATCGTCCAGTCGCCCGAACAAGCCTTGCAGTTCGCCTTCAACGGCCTGCCCGTGGGCGCCGTCTATACGCTGCTGGCGCTGGGATTCACCCTCGTCTACAGCACGGTGTGGTTCTTCGACCTGTACTACGGAGCCGCCGCGGCGCTCGGCGCTTACGGCGTCTTCTACCTACGATCCCAGGACTTCCTCGGCGGTCGATACGACGTCAACAATCACTTCGTCAACATCGTCTTCGCGGCCGTGGTCGCCGGGGTCGTCGCATGGGCGCTCCATGAGAACTTCCACAGCCGTCTTCGGAGCCGCTTCAAACCGAACGTGCTGCTCACCTTTGGGGCCCTGCTTTGCGGGATGGTTGGCGTCTATATGTGGCTGGTCCTTGCCAACCCAAGCAACCTCAACGTCCTGCTCAGCCCGGTCATCGGCGTCGCGGTTGCGGCGGTGGCGCTCTGGGTGCTGCATCGGACCTACCGGAGCCTTGCCAACAGTGCTCGGCCGGTTTCGCCTCTTGCTCTTGCCGTGCCCGCGGCAGCCCTGGGCGCCTTTTGCGGCTACCTGGTGGCAAGCACGCCGGAATCAAATCTCTACTTGAGCTGGGGCGTCTCCTGCCTGCTGGCGGGAGCCGTGAGCCTGGCCCTCTACCGAGGTCTCTACGTCTACATGCGCCTCAGGGCCAAGTCGCCCCTAATCATGCTGGTGGCCTCGCTCGGAGTCCTGCTGGCGATCACCGCCATCATCACCATCGTCTTTCGCGCCGCGCCGCGCCCGCTGCCGGAAGCCTTCGGCAGCGACGTTTGGACCATTGCCGGGGCGAACATCAAGGGTTTCAACGTCTTCGCGATCGGCGTGTCCCTCGCGGGTTTTGCCGGCCTGCTGGTCCTCCTCAAGCGGACCGCCTTCGGTACTGCGGTGCGAGCCATCGGCGACGACGAGGAAGTGTCCAAGGTGGTGGGCATCAACACCACGGTCGTCATTGCCGTCGTGTTTTTCATTGGCGCGATGTTCGCCGCCCTGGCCGGAATTCTCAGCGGCCACGACACCGCCATTCAGCCCCGAATGGGCCTGCTGCTGCTCTTGAAGGGCTGGATCGCCTCGGTCATCGGCGGCATCGGGAATCTGCACGGCGCCATCATCGGCGGCTTCGCCCTGGGCATGATCGAGCAGTTCGGTATCTGGGACCTGGCCGGCGAGTGGAAGGACGTCATCTCGTTCGTGGTCCTCATCATCTTCCTGTCGTTCTGGCCCCAGGGCCTCCTGCCGCGGAGATAGCGTCGTGGCACTGAGCACCCAGGCCATCGGCAATCTGCTGCGGCGGCGCCCGCGCTTCGCCAGTCGAAACATCGAGCTCTGGGCAAACCTGGTCATCCTGTCCTGGGCGGCGGGGTTCATGCTGTGGCAAGGCCTCGGCTTTGCCATCACCGTGAGCACGGTCTTCGCCATCTGGGCGATCCTGGCGGTCAGCCTGAATCTGGTGGTGGGATACACCGGTCTGCTGTCCGTGGGGCATATCGGGTTCTTCGGCATCGGGGCCTACGCGATGGCGATCCTCAGTTCCGACGCGTCGTACGAGCAGCTGCGCACGGAGGCCATTCCCACCTTCGGCTGGCCCTTCTTTGCCGCGCTGCCGATCAGCGTGATCCTGGCCGGGTTGGTGGCGATCGTCGTGGGCGTTGCCTTCAACCGGTTCAGAGACGACATCTACGTCCTGGTCTCATTCGGATTCGCCGTCATCGCCTTCAACCTCTTCTTGAATTGGCGCCCGCTCACCAGGGGCGCGTTCGGCATCCACGAGATTGCCCGGCCCGAGATCGGCGGGTGGACGCTCAACGGCCCGTTCGAGTTCCTGGTTTTGGCGCTCGTGTTTCTCGCGATCGTGGTGCTCATCTCGTGGTTCATCGTGACCTCATCGTTTGGACGGGTGCTCACCGCCATCCGCGAGGACGAGCAGGCCATCGAGGTCTTCGGCTACCAGACCGCCCACTACAAGCTGGCCATCTGGGTCATCTCGGCCATGATGGCCGGGCTGGCGGGCGCCCTGTTCGGGAGCTGGACCAGCTTCATCGATCCCAACTCCTTCATCCTGCTGGAATCGATCCTCTTGGTCTCCATCGTCATCCTGGGCGGGCTGGCCACGATCTGGGGATCGCTGCTCGGGGCCATGGCCTTCGTCATGCTCGAAGAGGGCATGCGCTTCCTGCCGTTCTTGCCCACCGAGTTCATCGGCCAGGCGCGGCAGGTCGTGCTGGGGATCCTGCTGGTGCTGCTCATGCTGTTCCGGCCGCAAGGCCTGGTCGGGAAGTTCCGCCTGTGACCACCGAGGTCGATCCCCGTGTCTTCGCCCTGGAGACGAAGGCAATCTCCAAGAGCTTCGGCGCGGTGCGCGCCGTGGACCAACTCTCGATTTCCATCTTCCGGGAGTGGATCACCTGCATCGTCGGTCCAAACGGCTCGGGCAAGTCGACGTTGATCAACCTGCTGAGCGGCATGCTGCCCATCGACGAGGGCATCGTCGTCATCGACACCGTCGGCATCCGCGTCCTGAAGGCGCACGAGACGCCCGACCACGGCATCACCCGGACGTTCCAGGAGGTGCGGCTCTTCGACCAGATCACGGTGTGGGACAACATCATGGTCGGCCTCACGGAGCGCCGCCTGTTCCCCTCGCTGCTGGAGCGGACGAGGCCTCGCCATGAAGCGAGGGCCGAGGAAATCCTGCGGAGCGTCGGGATGTGGGAGAAGCGCGACGCCATGGCCGGCGATTTGTCCTACGGCCAGCGCAAGCTGCTGGAGATCGGCCGCGTGATGGCACTGGACGTGAACATCTATCTGTTCGACGAGCCCTTCGCCGGGCTGTTTCCCCGGATGCTGGAACGGGTCAAGGCCATCCTGAAGGAAATGCGGGCGCAGAAGCGCACCGTCATTTTCGTCTCCCACAACATGGACATCGTCCGCGAGCTGTCGGACCACATCTTTGTGCTGGACAGCGGCGGCCTCCTGGCCGTGGGAGAGGTCGACGAGGTGCTCGGTCGTTCCACGGTCATCGACGCCTACCTGGGCCACTAGCGATGAACGGCAACGCCGGAACGATGTTCCTCGAGATGGTCGACATTTCCGTGCGCTACGGGGCCGTGCGCGCCCTGACCGACGTATCGCTCGGAGTCCAGAAGGGCGAGGTCGTCGCAGTGATGGGTCCCAACGGGGCCGGGAAGTCCACCGTGCTCAAGGCCATCATGGGCCTCGCGCCCGTGGTCGGCGGCGAGGTGTACTGGCGTCAGGAACCGCTGGTGGCGGCGACCCACGAGATCGTCAAGCAGGGCATCGCCTTCGTGCCGCAAGGACGGCGCGTCTTTACCCATCTCACCATTCAAGAAAACCTGGAGATGGGCTGCCTCTACCTGAACGACACGGCGGAAAAAGCCCGCCGCCTGGATTCAGTGCTGGAGCTCTTCCCGATCCTGCATGAGAAGCGCGCCGACTACGCCAGCCAGATGTCCGGGGGGCAGCAGCAGATGCTGGCCCTGGGTCGCGGGCTCATGGCCGCGCCGGACGTGCTGCTGCTCGACGAGCCCACCCTGGGCCTGGCGCCGGTCGTGGTCAAAGAGGTGTTTCAGAAAGTCGCCGAGATCAGCCAGCGGCTCAACACCACGATCATGGTCGTGGAGCACAACATCAAGGGCGTGCTGGACATCGTCGACCGCGCCTACGTCCTCGACATGGGCCGCGTCGTCCACGACGGCACGCCCCAATCGGTCCAAGAAACCGACATCCTGACCCAGGTCTTCCTCGGCAAGGTCGACGCGGGGGAAGACCAGGACGCGGAGTAGGGGACATTCGAACCGCATTCGGCGCTGAATCTTCAATGAAATCCTGGATGATTGATTGGGCGATTGGGATGACCGGTCTACGCCGGAGGCAAACGCTGGCGGCTGCGGCAGTGCTCGTGGTTTTAGGTATTGCCGGGTGCGGGGAGGAAGAGGAGCTCTTGGTCCAATTCACCAGTACGTCGCCGTGCCATGTCTCGTGGTCGGACACACAGGTTGTGGCGTGGCACCCCGACGGTTCGGAGATCTACTTCAGCACCGTGGGGTCAGGGGGCGCGATCTTCGCGGTGGCCGCGGATGCGTCGCGGATCGAAGGCATTGCTCGCACGGGGCCGCCCGGCGAGCTTTACGTCGGATTGGCGACAAGCTTTTCACTTTCGCCGGCGGGCTGGTATCTGGTCTACGACACTTGCGCTTATCCCGTCTTCTATCCCGACACTCGAGGAGCGCCGCCGTGGCATCGATACCAGCGGGAACTTGTCCGCGTGTCGACCGACGGCACGGGCGACACCCGGTTGACGACGGATGCCGCGTTTGACGCATATCCGTCCTGGTCACCCGACGGCAGCCGGATTGCGTTCATCTCCGATCGCCATTACGCAGCATCCGGGAGATACCCGGGCCCGCGTCTCTACACTATGTCGGTCACCGGTGCCGACGTGCAGGTCCTCGATACCCGGCTGGAGAATTCCGCGGCTGGGCTGACTGCGAGCAGCGACGCCGCCGGGCGTGCCGGTTCCGACTCGCCGGACGGCTATGAGTCCCTTGCCGAGCATCCGCCCCAATGGTCGCCGGACGGTCGGCGTCTCGCCTTTGTGGGTGTCGAAGACAATCGGCGACGCGCCATATACACCGTCGATGCCGAAGGCGGGGACCTGCGCCGGCTCACCGATACGGTGAGCGGGCCGTCGTGGTCGCCGGACGGCAAACGCCTAGCGTTTGCCAAGCCTGAGACCAATGACGTGGCGCTTTACACCATTGCCGCGGACGGCTCGGACGCGCGGCGGCTGACGCACATCCCCCGCAAGACCTGGCGCCCGCAGCGCGGGGAGCCCGATCCGCAGCGAGCCTGGATCGAGCTGGTGGCCTGGTCACCCGACGGCTCCAACATCCTCTATGCGTGTGGCGGTATCTGCGTGGTCGCCGAGGACGGCACACCGACGAACGAGATTCTCCTACCGGGCGATGCAGCAGCCTGGTCGCCGGACGGATCGCGCATCGCGATCAGCCT
This sequence comes from Chloroflexota bacterium, assembly GCA_026706485.1. Lineage (NCBI taxonomy): Bacteria > Bacillati > Chloroflexota > Chloroflexota bacterium. The sequence continues at coordinate 108,611 of JAPOYR010000002.1, forward strand.
CATCCGAGAGAAACTAAAGCTCGGCGACGTCATGCTGTATAGCGCGGCGGCGGACGGCAGCGAAAGGCGGGACCTCGTCTATAGGGGGCTCGGGGAACCAGTGATAGCGCCGGTTGCGATGCAAGCGGGCTTTGTGCGCGTAACGGCAGACCTGGTGCCGGGTGCCATCGGGATTGCTATGCACGAACCCAGCGCGAATGCCAGGCCTGTGCCGTGACTGCGAGGCGCTTCGGGGCCGGCCAGCCGGCCGTTCCGCAGCAAGACGTGGACGCTCCGGTCGCCGTCGTCGACCTCGCCGTTCTACGACCTGAGCCACACCCTCACGGTCCGTGCCGAACCAACTCAAGCAGCATGATCTTGGGCACCGGATCGTCAGGTAGGTGCGGATCGGACGGGTTGGGCCGGATGTCCACCAGGCTCCGAAGTAGGAATCCCTGCCGCCGAAACTCGGCCATCAGGTCCTTGAACGAGCGGTAGTAGAACGGGACCTCATATCGCGCTTGGTCTGTGCCAAACGTCTGCGCGAGCGCTCCCGATCTGAAGTAGTCGTCCACCTTTCCGCGTGCGGCGACCGCGTAGGGATTGTTCAGCGACAGCAGAAACCGACCGTCGGGATTGAGGGCATCGGCGATACCGGCGAGAACGCCAGCGTGATCCTCGCAGTCCTCGAGCACCATGTTCGCGATCGCCAGATCGAATGCCCCGCAGTGGGACGGCAACCCATCGGCCAAGTCCGCCTCGACATACTCAATGGCGAGTTGATCCTGCTCCTCGAAGGTCCGCGCGAGGTGCAGCAGCTTCGGCGAAATGTCGACGGCCACCACCTCGGCCCCGTGGCGCGCGAATAAGCGGGCCACGTGACCTTCGCCACAGCCCGCATCCAGGACCCGCTTGCCGGAGACCTCGCCCGCCATCTCGAGGAGACGGCAGGCGAGGTGGGAAAGAAAGGCATTCAGCGAGCCCGAGCGAACCTGGGCCGCGTACCAATCGGCAATGGGGTCGTAGGCGGCCATCACGTCAGAGCCCTCAGGTCGGACCAGCTCGGATCGCGCGGCCCGAAGGGCGCCCACTCGAACCCAATGCGCCAACGGGCGAAGCCGGTCAACGGACCGCCGCTATCCGTCAGCACGCAAATTCCCTGATACCACGGCCCCGGACCGTCGCCGGGCCGGTACCCCGAGCTGCGAACCACGAGCGCCGCCCGGCCATTCGGAAGCGCGACTCGCAGGAGCGTTGGGCCCGGCGTGTGGCCGCACAAGATGAGGTCGGCCGACGCGACGCCTTCGCGGGATAGCGCCACCTCGATCTCCTGCTCGGTAAAGGCGGGAGTGAAGGCCGGGTCCGTGTCCCAGATCGTGGCGAACGGATTGCCCGGCATGCCGTGGCACACGAACACGTCCCCTTCCCGCGCCCCGCCCAGCGACAACTCCGCAGGCAAGGCCCGCAGCCACTCGAGGTCCGTGGCGCTGATCTCAGCCTGACCCCGCTCGATATGCGACAAGAAATAGTCCGGTGAGTCCGGCCGGCGCCGGCGGGCGGCCACGGTCGAATCCCAGCGAGGCGTTCCCCAGTCGCGCAGATAGGCCTCGTTGTTGCCGTAGATGACGTCGACTCCCTCCGCGCGCAAGAGATCCATCGTCTCGCCGGGCGGGTCGGGCGAAAACGGCGAGGTCAGAAAGTCACCGCAATGCACGACGCGATCGGGGGCGTGGCGCCGGCATGCCTCGATCGCGGCATCGAGACCCGGCACGAAGCCGTGCGTGTCACCGATCAGGCATATCCGCATGCCGCGCACCACAAGACACTGCCAGGTACAAACCGAATTTGGGCAAGTCTACGGATGGTGCTCCGCGTCCATCCTTCGACCGCGGCGTCGCGCCTACTGTGGAAGGCCCGGCCTAAACGTGGACGTACAGCTCACCGTCGTCCACCTCGACGGTGTATGACCTGAGGCGCTCACCGAGGCCGCGAATGCGCTCGCCGGTGTCGAGGTCGAACTCGACCTGGTGCCAGGGGCAGAGCAGCACGCGTCCGTCGAGGACCCACTCCAGCTGCCAGTCGGTGTCCGCCGAGCCCATCAGCGTGCCGCTGATCGCGCCTTCGCAGGCGGGTCCCAACTGATGCGGGCAGCGGTTGCGGTAGGCCCGGAACTTGCCATTGACGTTGAAGACCCCGATCTCGAAGTTGCGGTGCTTGACGAACGTGCGCTCGCCGGGCGCCAGCGCGTCGGCGGGTCCCGCGTGAATGCGCGCCATGTGAGCTAGCCAGCTCGCACGGGCGCGTCGATGCCGAACAGCGCCAGCGCGTTCTCGCCCATGATCTTCCGCTTCGCGTCCGCCGGGAACGGCATGTTGAGCACCTGGCGCGGATGATCGAAGTCGTGGTGGGGCCAATCGGACGCGAACAGGACCTGGTCGGCGCCGTCGAACATGTCGAGCATCGTCACCAGGTCCTGGGGACGCTCGGGTTCCTCGATTGGCTGGGTCGAGAAGTAGAACTTCCGGATGTAGTGGCTCGGCGGGTGTTCAAGCAGCGGCGCCAGCGAGCGGTATTCGTGGTACTCCTTGTCCAGCCGCCACATCGTAAAGGGCACCCACGAGATGCCGCCCTCGGTGAAGACGATGCGTAGGTCGGGGAATCGCGCCGGTATGGCCGATTCGAGCATGCTGAACATATTCGCCATCAGGGCAAACTCGTGCTGGATGGGGTGGCGGAACAGAATGGTGCGGAACTGCTCGACGTTGAAGGGGAACGCGGCGTGAATCAGGCCCACGCTGTGCAGCATCACCGGCAGCCCCATCTCGGCGGCGGCTTCGAAGATCGGCGTATAGCGCCGAGCGCCCCACAGCGGACTGACGCCCGCCGTCGGCAGGTACACACCGACAAACTCATCGAGCGCGCCGTAGCGGCGGATTTCGCGCGCGGCGTCCTCCGGGTCGTGCGGGGCGGCGACCACGGCCCCGTACAGCCCATCCGCGCGGCTCACCCACTCCTCGGCCAGCCAGGCGTTGTAGGCCCGGCCCAGCGCCGCCGCGTAGACGTCGTCCGGCAGCGCCGCCATCGTCAGCAGGTGGTCCGGGAACAGGATGCCGATATCGACCGCCAGCGCGTCCAGGTCCTCCCGCATCTGCTGCGGCGTGTGCACGGACCGCGCGCCCGCCCCGCGATCGGGCAGGGGCAGATCGATTGCGAGCCGGAGCGCGTATCCCGGAATGTCCAGATAGCGTCGCGGCAGCGTGCTGATGTGCTCCAGCACGCGGCGATACGGCGGGTCAACGTAGGGCGCCAACGCCTCGGGCGTGTCGTTGACGTGGACGTCGACATCCACGATGACCATATCGTCACGGGTGGTGGCCGGTCGATCGGCGGTGACCGCCATGCGTCAAGCCCCCTGGCAGCGTGCCAAGCGGGCCATTCTATGCCGGATCGCGAGCGGCGACCTACCGGCGAGCGGAGACCTTTGCCTGGATGGTCGACATCCGACGTCCGAGACTCGGAACATCCCCACCCCTGTATCAAGTACGGGGCAGGCTCTATCCCTCTCCCATCAATAGTCCTGTGCAATACGCAGCCGAGTTTGAGGATGACCGGGCGCATCCTATCGGCACCCAGGTTCAATGATGGGTGGATTCCCGCCTTCGCGGGAATGACGAACGGGTACGCAAAGGTCTCCGGCTGTCGGAGTGCGGCATGACTGCCGACGGCATGGCGCGGCGCCGGACCAAGATCGTCGCCACGATCGGTCCCGCCAGCGTTGGTCGGGTCGATGAGCTGGTGGCGGCCGGCATGGACGTGGCGCGCCTCAACTTCTCTCACGGCACACCGGCTGACCACCGGGCCGCCGCGCGGGCAGTGCGTGAGGCGTCCGCGCGCGCCGGCCGGCCGGTGGCCGTGTTGGTGGACCTGGCCGGCCCGAAAGTGCGGCTCGGCCGGCTGCCACCTGGCGGCGTGACGCTCACGACCGGAGCCACGTTCACGCTGCGGCGCGGCACGGAGATCGGCGATGCCCACGGTGCGGCAACCAACCACGGTGGGCTGGGGCGCGACCTGGAGCCGGGCGATCGGATATCGCTGGCCGACGGCGCGGTCGAGCTGCGCGTGACCTCCACCGGCGACGACGTGGCGTGCGCGGTGGTGACCGGGGGCGTCCTGCGATCGCACGCCGGCGTCAACGTGCCTTCCGTGAGACTCTCGCTGCCGGCCATCACGGACCGTGATCGGTCGGATCTCGCGCGAGCCCGCGCGCTCGGCGCCGACTACATCGCGCAGTCCTTCGTGCGCCAAGCGTCCGACGTGGACGCCCTGCGCGCGGCGCTTGGCGAGCCGAAGATCCCCATCGTCGCCAAGATCGAGACCGGCGCCGCCGTCCAGGCGGCAGCGGCTATCCTTCAGGCGGCCGACGCCGTGATGCTCGCCCGCGGCGACCTGGGCGTGGACGTGGACCTGGAGCGCGTGCCCCTGATCCAGAAGCGCCTGACCCGCCAGGCCGTCGCGATGGGCGTTCCGGCAATCATCGCGACACATATGCTGGAGTCCATGATCGAGGAACCGCGTCCCACGCGCGCCGAGGTGAGCGATGTCGCCAACGCCGTCCTGGACGACGCCGACGCCGTGATGCTGTCGGCCGAGACGGCCATCGGACGGCATCCCGTCGCCGCCGTCCAAACGGCCGCGCGCATCGCCACCGAAACCGAGCGCCATAGCGACGAGTTTTCGACCCCGGCACTACAGCCGGAACCCGGCGATCCAGCCGCGGCCGTGGCCCGCGCGGCGGCGGACGTGACGGCTGCCAACTCGGAGGTCGCCGCGATCGCCTGCTTCACCGAGACCGGTTCCACGGCGGAACTGCTGGCGGCGGCACGGCCACGCGTCCCCATCGCGGCCTTCTGCGCGGACGAAGCCGTTGCTCGCCGCCTGACACTCCACCGCGCCGTGAACCCGATAGTCACCGATCCCATGCCCGATACGGACGCCGTGATTGGAATGCTGGACGCCGGCTTGAGCCGCGACTTCGGGCTCGCGGCGGGAACCCCGGTGGTGTTGGTGGCGGCGTCACCGGTGGGCAAAGCCAGCACCAACCTGCTCAAGCTGCATCGCGTCGGCGAATGGATCGCGCCGTGAGCCACGCCGTTGCGCCGTTCAAGCGGCGGCTGCGGGACGCCCTGGAGTCGGACTCGCTGCCAATGGCGCTGGGACGGGTGCTGCCGCTGCTGGACGGACGCCGGCGCGAGGCGTTTCACGGACGCGACTTCCCCGCCGAGCAGGCGCGGCTGGCGGCGATCCGCAAGCGGGACGTCGCCGACGGTCCTCGTCTGCTCGAGCAGTTCACCGCGGTTGCCGAGAAGGCGGGCATGGTGGTGCATCCACCGGCCGACGCGGAAGCGGTGCGCGAAACCGTGGCGGAGCTGTTGCGCCAGGCATCGGCGCGCATGGTCGTGAAGAGCAAGTCCATGGCCACCGAGGAGATCGGCCTGCGCCAGGCGCTCGAAGCCGACGGTTTGGAAGTGGTCGAGACCGACCTGGGCGAGTTCCTGGTGCAGGTGGCGGATGAGCTGCCCTCGCACATCGTCGCGCCGGCGCTGCACATCACCCGCGAGCGCGCCGCCGAGCTGATCGGCAGCGCCACGGGACAGGACTTGCCGCCAGATCCCGACACGCTGGTGCGGGCGGCGCGCGAGTACCTGCGCGACAAGTTCATCACCGCCGACGCCGGCATCACGGGCGCCAACGCCCTGGTGGCCAGCACCGGCAGCGTGATGCTGGTGAGCAACGAGGGCAACGCCCGGCTGTGCAGCAGCCTGCCGTCGCTGCACATCGTGGTCGCGGGCGTGGACAAGCTCGTCGCCACCATGACCGACGCGGCGGCGACGCTGGACCTGCTCCCGGCGAGCGCCACGGGACAGACCATGTCCAGCTACGTCTCGTTCATCAGCGGACCCAGCCGCAGCGCCGACATCGAGATGTCGCTGTCGCTGGGCGTCCATGGACCGCGCGACGTGCACGTCGTGCTGCTCGACAACGGTCGCGAGGCCATGCGCCGCGACCCGATGTTCCAGACCGCGCTGCAGTGCGTGCGCTGCGGGGCCTGCTCGAACGTCTGCCCGACATATCAGCAGGTGGGCGGCCACGCCATGGGCCACATCTATACCGGACCCATCGGCCTGCTGCTCACGTCGTTTCACCACGGCATGGAGAACGTCGCCGGACCGCAGTCGCTCTGCGCCGGCTGCGGCGCCTGCGCCACCGTGTGCCCAGCCGGCATACCGATTCCCCAACTGATCCAGGAGGTGCGCACGCGGGCCGTCGGCGACGGCGCGGCGAAGAACCGGCTCAAATCGATGGCGCTACGGGTGCTCGCCGACCCTCGGGCGTTCGAAAAGGGCCTGCGTACCTTCACCCGGATTCCTGGGGCGCAGGGGCTGGCACGCCGGCTGCCGGGATCGCCGCTGCGGGCGCGTCCCCTGCCGCCCGTGGCGGCGCGTCCCTTCCGCGATCGACTGCCCACTCTGATCGCCCAGGACGGCGAACAGGCCCAGGTGGCCTACTTTCCCGGCTGCCTCACCGACTGGCTCGCGCCGGAGACCGGCGAGGCGGCGGTGCAGGTGCTTGGCGCCGACGCCGTCGCGCCCATCGTCTTCGAGTCTTGCTGCGGGCTGCCGGCCATCAACGCCGGCTACCGCGAGCCGGCCCTGCGCATGGCCAAGCAGACCATCGAGGCCATCGAGGACTCCGGCGTAGACACCATCGTCAGCACGTCCACCAGCTGCCTGGGCGCCATCCGGGATGACTATCCGCGCCTGCTTGCAGACGAGTCCGAGTGGCGGGAGCGAGCGGAGGCGGCAGCGAGCCGCCTGGTCGATTTCGCCAGCTACGTTGAGAAGCATGCGCCGAAGCCGGTCGCGACGCCGGAGCCACGCGGAGTGGTGACCGTCCACGACGCCTGCCAATCGCGCCACGGGCTCGGCCTTGGGGAAGGCACGCGCCGGCTGCTCGAAGCCGCGGGCTACGACGTGCGCGAGGCCCCCTATAGCGGCGAGTGCTGTGGGTTCGGCGGATCGTTCTCGTTCGACTTTCCCGAAGTGGCCGGCCGCATGCGCCAACGCAAGCTGGAGGCCTTCGGGTCCACCGGCGCCACGTTCGTCTGCGGCGACAATCCCGGCTGCCTGCTGCACCTGAACTCGGACGGCGCGACGCCCGACGCCCCGCGCCCGGTGCATCTGGCCGAGCTTCTGCGGGACGCTACGTGACTTTCGACCGACTTCAGCGCCAGCTCGCGTTCATCGTCGAGATCGACAAGGCGAAGTCCATCCTCCGCAACTCCCTGGTCATCGAGGAGGGCCGGCGCGAAAACGACGCGGAGCATGCGTGGCACCTGGGCGTGATGGCGCCGCTGCTCGCCGAGTACGCACGCGAGAAAATCGACGTCGACCGCGTGATCGAAATGCTGCTAGTCCACGACCTGGTCGAGATCGACGCCGGCGACACGTTCATCTACGACACCGCTGCCCGCGAGCAGCAAGCCGAGAAGGAACGCGCCGCGGCCGACCGCATCTTCGGTCTCCTGCCGCCCGATCAGGCCGCCGCGCTGCGCGCGGCGTGGGAGGAATTCGAGGCGCGACAGACGCCCGAGGCCAGGTTCGCCTTCGCGCTGGACCGCCTGCAACCGCTCCTGCTCAACTTCCACACCCGGGGTCACGCCTGGCGCAAGCACGGCGTGCGCCGCGCGCAGGTGATGGCCGTGAATGCCAGCATCGCGGGCAGCGCGCCGGAGCTTTGGGAATTCGCGCGGGGTCTGATCGACGAGGCCGTCCGGCGGGGCTATCTGTCGGAGTAGTTGAGGCCCATAGCGCCTCGATCCGATTCCGCCCTAGGTAGATCGAGTCTCAGGACCGCTCGCGATGCGCTCCACGTGCCAAGGGTGGCGATTGGCGTAATAGGTTTTCGACTCGTGGAAGGCGCGGGCGGGCGGCTCGAGCGCCAGCTCGAACAGGCACAGATCGACCCAGGCGTCTCCGTCGCGGATGCGGTTCGGCAGGCGCGCCGCCTCGGTGAAGCCGGCGGCGCCGGCGATGGCCGCCAGATCGTCATCGGTGGCCGCGATCGGAAACTCGAGCACGCTCACGCCGATCTCGCGAGCCCGGTCGGCCGCGGCGCGAAGCAATGTCACGGCGTGGTCCATGTAGGCCGGCGCCACGCGCAGTGAGAGGGTGGCCACGTGTTGCTGCGGGAACGTATCGCGGCGCACGAAGACCGTCTGCCCGACCACACGGTTCGTGGGCGTCGCCAGAACGAGCATGGCGCCCTGCACGTTCTCGACGCGGAGCTTCAGGCGCGCGAAGTGGTACTCGTAGCGCGTGTCGCGGAGACAGTCGTCCAGGACCTCCTTGAGCAGCCAGGCCGGCTCGCGCATGTTGTAGAGGATGGCCGCGCGCGGCAGATCGCCCCAGACGGCGTCCCGCACGACCGGATCGCCGTCGAACGCCAGATACGTCGCGTCGAAGTCGTCCGCGTCCGCCACCGTGAAGCGCATGCCATCGCCGACGCGGTACCAGAACCCGTGGTTTTCATAGAGATGGCCGGCGACCGGATTGGTCGTGCAGAGATGGAGCGCCTGGCCGCCATTCGCCACGAACTCTTGCAGCATGCGCGACATGAGCGCGTCGGCCACACCCTTGCGGCGGTGCCGGTCCTCGGTCGCCACGAACTCCACGATGCCGACGTCGCGCGTGTCGACAGGGACGTAGTAGCCCAGCGATCCCGCATAGTCACCGTCGATGACTCCCACGAAATAGGGCGTGTAGAGCGTCTCGGCCAGCGCCCCGCTGAACAGGTCGTCCTGCAGAGGTTCCCAGGTGCGGACGCGCCCCCCGAACGTGTCCATCGGCGGGACGAGGGGCTCGATTTGCATGCGCTCGCCGTTCCGCAGCGTGACGTTTTCAGAGGCCATGGCATCGCTCGGCGTGGGCGGACGCGCGATTCTACGCGCGGGCCGGTGGTCCGGGACCGCACGGTGCGCCACTATGGCGGAAAGGGTCCCTTTCTCGGCATCGACCGGAGGATCACCAATGGCGCAGGCAACGGCAGCCAATCCCGAAATGATCGACCAGCTCACGGCGTCGCGGGTCTATGACCTGGGCACGCGCTACGAGATGGACATGCCGGTGCATCCGGCCCATCCGCCCTACATCTTCACGCTGCAGCGGCGCCACGGCGACACCTTCCGTCCCGGCGGCTACAGCTCGTCCAACGAGCTGATCGTCATGTGCGGCCACACGGGGACGCACATCGACTCCCTGGCGCACGTCTCCGAGCACGGGCAGCTCTTCGGCGGCGTGGACGCCAGCTGCAACCAGCAGGGCGGGCGGGGCATGAAATCCATTGGCGTGGACACCATCGAGCCGGTGGTTCGGCGCGGCGTGCTGCTCGACGTGGCCGGCGCGGAGGGCGTAGACATCCTGCCGCCCGACTACGGGGCCGATGCCGAGACGTTGCAGGGCGTGGCCAAGGCCCAGGGGGTAGAAATCCGCGCCGGAGACTGCGTCCTGGTGCGCACGGGATGGATGCGCCACTGGGGCAACCCGCCGGCGTACCTGGCCGAGAGCGAGGGCCAGCCCGGCGTCAACGCCGACGCCGCCGAGTGGCTGGTCGAGCGCGGGATCTTCCTGGGCGGGTCGGACACGGCGGCCTTCGAGCAGGTCATCCCCGGCGCAGCCATGCCGGTGCACCTGATCTTCCTGGCGCGCAACGGCATCCACATCCTCGAAATGGCCGACCTGGAGACCCTGGCCGCGGACGGTGTCTACGAGTTCGGCTTCGTCCTCTCACCGCTCAAGCTCGTGGGCGCCACTGGCTCGCCGGTTCGACCGCTCGCGCTGGTCTAGGAAAAGTGTGAAGTAGGCGTTTTATCAACCTCGATCCGTTCGCCCAGAGCTAGTCGAAGGGATGATCGAACGGATTGGGGTCCATGGATGCCTTGGGGTTTCGCTCTTGCAATTGTTTCCCACGCCACTGCTTCGGGGATCCGGAGTCGGACTCAGCCCAGAAAGAGGTCGTAGGGTCCCGGGATCGGCGACTCGACCGCGGCGCGCTGGAGCAGTTCGCGCGAGGGGCTGAGCGCCCGCGCGGCGATGGCGCGATTGATCTCCGGAACCTTGTCCAGCGCGTCGATCTCCTCCATGGTGAGGAATCGGGCGGCGTCGACCTCGTCACCGGGCGTCGGCTCGCCGGCGACGCGCCGGAGCAGGAACACCACGTAGGTGGAGTGGTCCTCGGCGTGCCGCGAGCGCACCGCCAGCAGCCCCTGAACCTCCGTGGTGAGACCGGCTTCTTCCTGGACCTCACGGACGGCGGCCTCGGGCAGCGTCTCATCGGCCTCGCAGAACCCGCCGGGAATCTGCCAGCTGCCGCGCCCGTAGTCGGTCGCGCGGCGCACGAGCAAAACGCGGTCGCCGTCGACCACGGCGCCGCCCACTCCGACGTTGTAGCCGCTGTTGTAGCGCGCGGGAATCGGGCTCATCGCGCCATAGTACCGGCGCGAATCGCGCCGCCAGGGTTGAAGCCGCCAAAGGAAGTCCCCGGACAGCAGGACATTGAGTCCCCGGCATGCAGCCTCATAGAATCAAGGGCCTCCCCGGATACATAGCGTGCCTTTCGTGCTCTTCGACTTCCATACGCACACGTTCTTCAGCGACGGCGAGCTTTCGCCGATCGAGCTCTTGCGGCGTTGCCACGTCGCGGGCTACACCGCCGTGGCCCTGACCGATCACGCCAGCCCGGCCAACGTCGACACGCTGGTGCCGGCCCTGGCCCGCGATTGCCGCATCGCCGAGGAGGCGTGGGGCATCGTGGCCATTCCGGGCGTCGAGATCACGCACGTGCCGCCGGGCGAGATCGACGCGGTGGCGCGCCGCGCGGCGGAAGCTGGTGCCGAGATTGTGGGCGTCCACGGTGAGACCATCGCCGAGCCGGTCGCCGCCGGCACCAACCGCGCCGCGCTGGAGTCGGACTACGTGCATGCGCTGGTGCACCCCGGCCTGCTGAGCCCGGAACTGGCGCGGTTGGCGCAGCGCAACGGCAAGTGGCTGGAGCTGTCGGCGCGCCGCGGGCACTCGCTCACCAACGGGCACGTGGCCGCACTGGCCCGGGCGTCGGGAGCACGGTTGCTGGTCAACAGCGACGCGCACGCTCCGGGTGACCTGTTGTCGGAGCCCCTGGCGCGCCGCGTCGCGCGCGGGGCGGGACTCAACGCCGACGAAACCGAGATCGTGGTGGCGGACAATCCGCTGGAGTTCCTGCGCCAAATCGGGCGCTCAGTTTCTGAGATCAGCCCGGTCCCGTGACCATCCTCGACCACGAACCGCTACCGCCCGACCTCGAAATCATCGGCCCCGACGATGACGACGCGACCGGGTCCGAGCGCGTGGAGCTGCCGGTGCTGCCCCTGCGCGCCGAATCGCTCTACCCCATCCCCGAGACCATGACCCCCTTCCTCGTGGGACGCGAGGGCTCCGTGTCGGCCATCGAAGACGCGTTGGCCCGCGACCGGCGGATCCTGGCCGTGGCCCAGCGCGAGCCCAACAAGGAGGAGGTCGGCTTCGAGGACCTGCACGAGATGGGAACCGAGGCGCGGATCATCCGCATGCTGCGGCTGCCGGACGGGACAACCAGCGTGCTGGTGCACGGCGCGCGGCGCGTTCGCGTGGTCTCGGTTCTCAGTGAGTACCCCATCGTGCGGGTCGTGGGTCAGGTCGTGGAGGACCTGGACGAAGACCCCGCGGCCTCACGCGCGGCGATGCCGAAGGTGCTGGAGCTCTTCCAGCACGTCGCCCGGCTCAGCGACACCATTTCGGAAGAGGCGCAGATCCGCGCCATGAACGCCGAGACGCCCGGGTTGCTGGCGGACGTGGTGGCGGCGTCGCTCAGCCTCTCCCTGGACGATCACCAGACGCTGCTGGAAATGCGCGATGTGGCGGAGCGGCTGGAGCGCGTGCGCACGTTGCTGGACGAGGAAATCCGCGTCCTCAAGCTCGAGCAGGAAATCCGCGAGAGCACCCGCAACGATGTCGACATCAAGCAGCGCGAGTTCTACCTGCGCGAGCAGATGCGGGCGATCATCAAGGAAATCGGGGAAACCAACGCCCAGAACGCCGAGATCGCCGCCATCCGCGAGCGGCTGGAGTCCGGCGCATACCCCGAGGCGGTCGTGACGCGTGGACTCAAAGAGATCGACCGCCTCAACGCCCTTCCGCATGGATCGCCCGAAACCAGCGTGTTGCGCACCTACCTGGAGTGGCTCACGGAACTGCCGTGGCGGCGCCGCTCGAGGGACAAGACGGACGTGGCGCGGGCGGAAGACATCCTCAACCAGCACCACTATGGGCTCAAGGACGTCAAGGAGCGCCTGCTGGAATACATCGCGGTGCGCCACCTCGCCCGGCGCTCGCGCAGCCCGATTCTCTGCTTCGTGGGACCGCCGGGAGTTGGCAAGACGAGCCTGGGTCGTTCCATTGCCGAAGCCCTGGGCCGAGCCTTCGTCCGGGTGTCATTGGGCGGCGTGCGCGACGAGGCCGAGATTCGCGGCCATCGCATGACCTACGTCGGCTCCATGCCCGGCCGCATCCTGCAGAAGATGCGGGAAGCCGGGACCGTCAACCCCGTCTTCATGATCGACGAGATCGACAAGCTCGGGCTGGATTTTCGCGGCGACCCCGCCGCCGCCCTGCTCGAAGTGCTGGACCCGGAGCAGAATCACACCTTCAGCGATCACTACCTGGAGTTGCCCTTCGACCTGAGCAAGGTGATGTTCATCGCCACCGCGAACACGCTGCACGGCCTGCCGCCCGCGCTGGTCGACCGCATGGAGGTGATCGAGCTCCCGGGCTACGTCGAAGACGAAAAGGTCGCCATCGCGGAGCATTTCCTGGTCGACCGGCAGTTGCACGAACACGGGCTGAGCGCCGATGCGCTCCAATTCGAACGGGACACGCTGCGTCGCATCGTGCAGGCCTACACCCGCGAGGCGGGCGTGCGCGAGCTGGAGCGCGCCATCGCCACCATCGCCCGCAAGCAAGCGCTGGCCCGCGCCGAGGGCCGCGAGGGGCAGCAACGGATTCGACCGGCGGACATACCGGAATACCTCGGCCCGCCGAAATATCGCTATGGCAAGGCCGAAAGCGACGACGCGCACGCCGTAGCCACCGCGGTGTTCACCACGCCGGCCGGCGGCGACCTATTGCCGATCGAGGTATCCATTGCCGAGGGCGCGGGCAAGGTCACGCTGACAGGCTCCCTGGGCGACGTGATCCAGGAGTCCGCCCACGCCGCCATCACCTACGCCCGGGCGCATGCCGACGAGCTTGGCTACGGCGCGTCCAACTTCGACGCCGTGGACATCCACGTGCACGTGCCCCAGGGCGCCCTGCCGAAGGAAGGCCCGGCGTCGGGCGTGGCCATCGCCGCCGCGCTGGTCTCGGCCCTCGCGCAGCGCAAGGTGCGCGGCAGCGCGGCCATGACCGGAGAGATCACGCTGCGAGGGCGCGTGCTGCCGGTGAGCGGAATCAAGGAGAAGGTCCTTGCCGCCCAACGCGCGGGCATTGAGACCTTCGTGCTGCCGCATGGCAATCGGCAAGACCTGGACGAGCTGGACGCGGACACCCGGCGAGGCCTCGAATTCGCCCTCGCGACCACGGTGGACGAGGCGCTCGCGCACGTTCTGGTGGGCTAGCGCGGCGGGATCCGCCGCCAGGGGCGACTCTGGCGACCGAAGGGAGTGGCTATTCTGCGTTACGCGTCCGCGGCGCCGCCCGCGGAATGGGAGAGCTGAGCAAGCGGTCTGATGTTTGGTCCGTTCAACACGCTCCTCGGGCTCTTCTCGCGCGACCTCGGCATCGACTTGGGCACGGCGAACACCCTGGTCTATGTGAAAGACCGGGGCGTCGTCCTCTCAGAGCCGTCGGTGGTCGCGACCGATCAAAACACGATGCGCGTGCTGGCCGTGGGCGCCGAGGCCAAGAAGATGGTGGGCCGAACGCCGTCCAACATCACCGCCATGCGACCGCTGCGCGACGGCGTGATCGCCGATTTCGACACCGTGGAGACCATGCTGCAGTACTTCATCAGCCGCGTGCACGACGAGCTGCCGTTTGCCCCGCGTCCCCGCGTGATCGTCGGCGTGCCCTCCGGCGTCACCGAGGTTGAGAAGCGCGCGGTCCACGAGGCGAGCCTGCAGGCGGGCGCCCGCGAGGTCTACCTGATCGAGGAGCCAATGGCTGCCGCCATCGGCGCCGGACAACCGATTCAGGAAGCGACCGGCAACATGATCGTGGACATCGGCGGCGGCACCACCGAGGTCGCCGTGATCTCGCTGGGCGGCGTGGTGGTGAGCCACAGCATTCGCGTGGCGGGCGACGAGATCGACGAGCAGATCGTGGAGTACTGCCGCAACGAGCACATGCTGCTCATCGGCGAGCGCACGGCGGAGGCTTGCAAGATCGCCGTCGGATCGGCCTACGCCGGTTTGCAGGAAGACACCGTGCTTGTCCGCGGCCGTGACCTGCAGAGCGGGCTGCCGCGCCAGGCCGAGCTGACCTCCGGGCACATCCGCGAGGCGATTGGCGGGCCGGTGACCGAAATCGTTGACAACGTGAAGCTCGCCATCGAGGCTACGCCCCCTGAATTGCTGGCCGACATCATGGAGCACGGCATCTATCTCGCCGGCGGTGGGGCGTTGCTGCGCAATCTGGACAAGCGCATCGAGCAGGAGGCCGACATTCCGGTACACGTCTCGGAGAATCCGCTTGAGGCGGTCGTGCGGGGCACGGGAGCGTGCCTGCACAACCTCGAGGCTTACCACGAAGTCTTCGTCGCCGAGAACAGATCGCCTTACGGCTAGGTGGTCACGAGCATGCGGGGAGGCCAGCGAGCCGCGATCGTGCTGATCGGGCTGATCCTTGCGGCGGTCGTGCTCTCGATGCTGCACAACACGGGCGCCAGCGTTCCGGTGGAGGGCCTCGTCCTGCGCGTGGTGGAACCCGTGCGAAGCGCCTTCACGACGGTTGCCAACGGCGCCTCGCGTGCGCTGGCCGACCTCGAGCGGTTTGGCGAAATGCGCGAGGAGAACGCCGCGCTGCGGATCGAAGTGGCCGAGCTTCGCGCGCGGGCGGCCCGCCTCAGCGACGCCGAACGCGAGAACGAGCGCTTTCGAGAGGCCCTGACCTATCTGGACGAAAACCCTGAGCTGGAGCTGGTGACGGCCCGCATTGTCGGGCGCGACAGCCTCGACATGCTGGACACCATCGTGATCGATCGCGGGGCGTCCTCGGGCATCCGCGTGGGAATGGCGGTGGTGGCCAACGGGGGACTGGCGGGCCGCGTGACCAAGGTGACCGACACCACCGCCGACATCCTGCCCGTGCACAGTCCGCAAAGCACGGTGAGCGTGCTGGCTCAGGGTAACGAAGCCACGGCGGACGGCACGTTGGACGGGACCAATGGGGCCGATCTCGTGATGCGCCACATTGACGCCGAGGCCGCGATCATGGTGGGCGACCCGGTCGTGACCTCCAGCCTTGGCGGCAGCCTCCCGCGCGGAATCCCGGTGGGGCGAATCGTGGCCATCGAGGTTTCGCCCACAAGCGTGCTGCGCCAGGCGATCGTGGAGCCGCTGGTGCAGCCCGAGCATTTGGACGTCGTCCAGGTCATCCTGGGACAGACCGCCGGGGCGTAGGCATGATTTCGCATCTCGGCACGGCCGCGCGCGGTGTGCGCTGGCTTCCATCGCCCGGCACATTGGCGGCGGCGCTGTTCCTGGCGCTGCTGGCGCTGGTGCAAACCTCGGTATTGCCCTACTTCGAGATCATGGGCGCGCAGCCGTCGCTGGTCCTGGTCAGCGTCGTGATCCTGGCCACGATGCAGGTGGGGACGCGGGCCCTCGGCTGGGGCTTCGGCGGCGGGCTGTTGGTCGACCTGTTCTCGGCCGCGCCCCTCGGAACCAACGCCCTGCTGTTCACGTTGATCGCCTATCTGGCCGGCGGCGGCTTCGGCGGCGTCGACCGTGCGAACGTGCTCATCCCGGCCGTCGCGGTCGCGCTCGCAACCGCCGCCTACTACCCAAGCGTGCTGCTGGCCCTGCAGCTGCAGGGCCTCGACATCTCGTGGGAGGCCCATCTGCCCGCCCGCTTGTGGCCGGCGATCGGCGTCAATCTTGGCGCCGCGGCGGTGCTCTACTACCCGGTGCGGGTGCTCGAACGCTGGACGCACGGTCGCCCAATTCCGACGTTTCGAGGAGTACGCTAGAAGCCATGGCGGCGAACGGCGGGCCAAGCGATCAATCGGCGGCGGGGGCGCCTGGAACCAAGAGCGACGGCGGCGCGAGCGCCAATCGCAAGCTCAGGCGCGGCCTGATCCTCGGTGGCGCGGTGGTGGCGGCCAATACGGCTCTGGCGGGACGGCTCTGGCAACTCCAGGTCGTAGAAACCGAGACCTACCAGGAGCAAGCGGCGCGAAATCGTCTGCGAACCGAACCGGTGCGGCCGGTCCGCGGTCTGGTGTTTGACCGCAACCGCGAGCCGTTGGTGCGCAACGTCCCCGTGTTCGGTGTATGGGTCACACCGGCCGACGTGCCCAAGTCTCGCGAAGGCTCAATCATCGCCAGCCTGGCCGCCCTCACGGGGGAGCAACCCGACGACGTGCGCCTCAAGTTGTCGCAAGCCCGCTACGACCCGGGGCGCCCGGTGCAGGTGGCGGCGGACGTGCAGCGGGACTCGGCGCTGGCGATCGAGGAGCGACGCCACGACCTGCCGGGCGTGCAGGTTCGTTCCGGGATTCGTCGGCACTATCTCCACGGCGACATCTTTGGGCACATGCTGGGATTCGTCGGTCCCGTTCCGGCCGAGTCGCTGGAGGAATACCAGGCGCTTGGCGTGGGCTTCGACGAAACGGTCGGGCTGGCGGGCCTGGAACGCCAATTCCAGGGGGCGCTGCGCGGTGCCGACGGCTCGCGGAGAGTCCAGATCGACGCGCTGGGGCGCGAGCTAAGCGAGATCGAATCCGAAGCGCCGGTCGAGGGACGACACCTCGTGCTGACGGTCTCCGTTCGCGAGCAGCGGGCCATCCGCGAGATTCTGGCGCGGCATCTGGCCCTCCGTGACTCCGGCGCCGGGGTCGCCGTCGTCATTCGACCGGAGGACGGATCGATCGTGGCGCTGGCCAGCCTGCCGGACTACGACAACAACGCCTTCGGAGTGGGCGGAGATCCCAGCGTGCTGACGCGGCTGGTCACCGATCCGCGCCGCCCCCTCATCAACCACGCGGTGGCCGGCCTCTACCCGCCCGGATCCAGCTACAAGGTCATTGCGGCCTCGGCGGCGCTCGAAACGGGGATCGTCTTGCCGCAAACCAAGATCCGGTGCGACGGACAGTTGGTGCTGCCGACCGGCTGGGCCTTCAACGACTGGCTGGCGACCGGCCACGGCATGGTGGACCTGCACCGGGGCATTTCGGAGTCGTGCAACATCTACTTCTACAACATCTCCGGCGGCAACCCGTATACCAACCTCACCGGGTTCGGCAACCGGCGGCTGGTGGAGTTCGAGCGAGGGTTCGGATTCGGCGAAGTCAGCGGGATCGACCTTCCCGGCGAGGCGGCCGGCCTTGTCCCAACCGCCGAATGGAAGCAGGGCAACCTGGGACAGCCCTGGGTGACGGGCGACACCTACCACGCGGCCATCGGCCAGGGGCTGGTGCAGGTCACGCCGCTGCAGATCGCCATGATGTATGCGGCCTTGGGCAACGGTGGGCGCCTGCTGCGCCCGCGCCTGGTGGACCGCATCGTGGACTCGCAGGGCAACGTGCTCCAGCGCCTGCCCATCAGCGAGCGGGGGCAATTGCCCGTCTCGGACGAGCACCTGCGCCTGATCCGCAATGCGCTTCTGGAGGCCGTCAACGGTCGCAATGGCACTGGCAAGTGGGCCCGCTCTGAATTCGCCGTCGTGGCCGGAAAAACCGGCACCGCCGAGTACAGCGGAACGCGGGACTCCCAGGGCAAGCTCCCGAGCCATGCGTGGTTTGCGGGCTACGCCCCGGCGGGCAACCCCGAATACGCATTCGCCGTCCTGGTTCGCGACGGCGGCGAGGGCGCATTCGCGGCCGCGCCGATCGCGCGGGACATCATCGACTACTTGATGACGGGTGAAATGCCCCCGCTGCCCCAGGACCGTCCGGACTTCATCCCGCCAACCCGGCGGCTGGCATGACGCACGTCCTGCGGCGCTTCGATCTTGCCGTCATCATTCCGTCGATCGCGCTGGTCTCGGCTGGGATTCTCATGCTCTCCACCACCGGCGATCCCGGCCAAACAGGCCTGGATCACAAGGCGGTGCAGCAGGGCGTATTCGTGGCCATTGGATTCGCCATCGCCCTGGTGATGGCCTTCCTCGACTATCGGCTGCTCAATGCCGTGGCGCTGCCGGCATTCATTCTCGGGACGATCCTGGTTGCCGCCGTGGTGGTATTCGGCGACGCCAGCCTGGGCGCCCAGCGCTGGTTCGTGGTGGGGCCCATCGTGATTCAGCCGTCCGAGATCATGAAGCTCGCCGTCATCGTCTTTCTGGCACGGTTCCTGGCGCGGCGCGGCGAACGCGTCCGTTCCATTCGGACGCTGCTGCTGAGCTTGCTCATCGTGCTGGCGCCCGCGGCCCTGGTATTCATCGAGCCGGATCTCGGTTCGGCGTTGGTATTCGTGGCGATCTGGTTGGCGATGGTGTTCGTCGCCGGCGCGCGCTGGTGGCATGCGCTGATTCCGGCGGGGATAGCCTTGGCCGCCTTCCCCTTCGGCTGGTTCTTTGCGCAGGACTACATGCGTGAGCGCTTCGTCGCGTTCCTCGACCCCGGGAGCGATCCGCTTGGCGCCGGCTATAACGTGCTGCAGGCCCGGATTTCGATTGGCTCGGGCGGCTGGTGGGGGCAGGGCATTGGCCAGGGCACGCAGTCGCAACTCGAGTTTCTGCGCGTCCGCGACACGGACTTCATCTTCGCCGTGCTGGGCGAGCAGCTGGGATTCGTGGGCGCCCTGGGCGTCATCTTGTTCTTCGCCATCCTGCTCATCCAGGCCGTGATCATCTCCATTCGCGCGCGCGACGATTTTGGCCGCTACCTCGCCATCGGCATTGCGGGCATGCTGTTCTTCCAATCGTTCGTCAACATCGGCATGAACGTGGGGCTGATGCCGGTGACCGGCATCACGCTTCCGCTGCTCAGCTTTGGCCGCAACTCGCTCGTGGTCACGCTGGCGGCCATCGGCATCCTGCTCAGCATCAATGCGCACCGCACGGCCGCCCCGCACCGTCAGCAGGGCGTCTGGTGGGTGTCGAGCGTCAGGCGGCTGACGGCCGGCCCCGGGTCTTCGCCGCGGCCGTGAGCGGCCCCGGTTGGGCCGAGGTTGCCGTCCCCGCGTCGTCGGGGAATCTGGGCGCCGGTTTCGACGCGCTTGGCTTGGCGCTGGAACTGCGGAACACCTACAGGTTCGAGCCCAGCAGCCACGACCACATCGAGGCCACCGGAAAGTTCGCCGAATTCGTGCCGCGCGATGTCCGGCGCAATCTGGCCTTTCGCGCGTTCCGGTCCCTGGCGCCGGCGGCGGCCGGTCCCTACCGATTGCACGCTCGGCGGATCATCCCCGCCCAAGGCGGCCTGGGCAGCTCGGCCAGCGCCATCGTTGGCGGACTCGTGGCGGCCACGCTCGCCTTCGACCTTGACGTGCCCCAGGACGACCTGCTGCGGCGGGCGGTCGAGCTCGAGGGGCATGCGGACAACGTGGCGCCCGCGTTGCTGGGCGGCATGGTGGTCACCGTGCCGGACGGACCCGACCTGGCCTGGCTGCGACTCGAGTTCCCGGCAACGGTCGGGATCGTGCTGGTCGTGCCGGGCTACCGGGTGCCTACGCACCGCGCGCGCCAGGCCCTGCCCGACGAAGTCCCGCGGGCCGACGCCGTGGCCAACCTCGCCCGTGCGGCGCTGATGGTGGGCGCCGTGAGCCAGGAGCGTTTCGACCTGTTTCAGGAATCCATGACCGACCGGCTGCACCAGCCGTACCGCGCCACGTTGAATCCGGCGCTGGAACCCTGTATGGCTGCCGCGCGTGAAGCGGGCGCCTACGGCACCGCGCTTAGCGGATCGGGCCCCACGGTCATTGCCTTCGGCCCGCGCGACCGCAACCTCTCGGTCGCCAGCTCGATGGCCGACGCCTGCCTCGACAGCGGCCACTCGTGCGAGACCTACGTGGTCAGCGCCGCGGTTGAGGGCGCACACCCAACCGAGGCCTGGCGAACGCGGACGCGGCCGGCCGACCTATAATCGGCCGTCGGCGTGCACCGTCGCCTGAACGCGCGGCGGGCGCCGCAGGGAGGCCTACTGCTCACCGAATCGAGCGCGCGCGGAGTTGTCCCACGCGCGGACGCGACCGGCGTCGGCGCGGACATCGCTGCATCGGTCGGACACGAGACCATCGCGGTCCTCGACTTCGGGTCGCAGTACAGCCAGCTCATCGCGCGGCGAATCCGCGAAGTCGGCGTCCGCACCGAGCTCCTGGCCCCTGACCAACTGGGCACGGTCGATCGCCGCAACCTGCGCGGCATCGTGCTCTCCGGCGGTCCAGCCAGCGTCTACGCGCCGGGTGCCCCGCAGCTTCCGGCAGACGTGCTCGACGCGGGCGTCCCCATCCTGGGCATCTGCTACGGCATGCAGCTGCTCAGCCACAGCCTGGGCGGCCGCGTGCAAGCCGCGGCACGGCGCGAATACGGTCCGGCGCGCGTGCGCGTCGCCGACGGCGCACACCCGCTGTTCGCCGGCCTGCCGCCGTCTTTTGACGTGTGGATGAGCCATGGCGACGTGGTCGAAGAACTGCCGCCCGGCTTTCGCTCGGTCGCCGCAACCGCACACTCGCCCACGGCGGCCATGTCCAACGGCAACGGCGTGAGCGCGCTGCAGTTCCATCCCGAGGTCCGGCACACGTCGCACGGGCTGGATCTGCTGCGCAACTTCGCGCGCGACATCTGCGGCTGCCGCGGTGACTGGACCCCCGCGTCGCTCGTGCGGGAGGCCATCGGCGACATTCGCCGCCGTGCCGCCGGCGCCCGCGTGATCTGCGGGCTCAGCGGCGGCGTCGACAGCGCCGTCACCGCCGCGCTGGTGCACGCCGCCATCGGCGACCGGCTTACCTGCATCCTGATCGACACCGGCTTGCTGCGCGCGGATGAAGTGGCGCAGGTCCGAGACGCGCTGCACACCAGCCAAAACCTCGACCTCAGTGTCGTTGACGCGGCGGAGGAGTTCCTGCGCGCCCTGCAGGGCGTGACCGACCCGGAGCGGAAGCGCGCCATCATCGGCGAGGCCTTCATTCGCGCCTTCGAGCGCGAGGCCGGCCGCATCGACGACGCGCGCTTCCTGGCGCAGGGCACGATCTACCCCGACGTGATCGAAAGCGGCGGTCGGGTAGGGGCGGCAGTCATCAAATCGCATCACAACGTCGGCGGGTTGCCCGACCGGCTCGGCCTGGAATTGCTGGAGCCGCTGCGCGAGCTCTTCAAGGACGAAGTGCGAGCCGTGGGACGCGAGCTCGGCCTCCCGGGATCGATCGTCGACCGCCAGCCGTTTCCCGGGCCGGGACTCGCCGTGCGCGCGCTCGGCGACCTGACGCCCGCGCGAGTCGAAACCCTGCGGGCAGCCGATGCCATCGTGCTCGAAGAGCTGGAACCGATCGCCGCCGCGCATTCCCTCGCGCAGTACTTCGCCGTGCTGCCGGGCGTGCGCAGCGTCGGCGTGATGGGCGACGAGCGCACCTACGGCGAGCTGGTGGCCGTCCGGGCCGTAACATCCGACGACTTTATGACCGCCGACTGGGCGCGTATCCCCGCCGACGTGCTGGCGCGCATCTCCAGCCGGCTGGTGAACGAAGTCCCAGGCGTCAATCGCGTGGTCTACGACATCACCTCCAAGCCGCCCGGGACCATCGAATGGGAGTAAACGTGCAGCACCCGGACCCGAAGCTCCTGGTCGTGGGCGGCGGCGGCCGCGAGCACGCAATCTGCTGGCGGCTGCGGCAGGACCGCCCACACGCCGAGATCTACTGCGCGCCGGGCAACGCAGGCGCCGCGGAAGTCGCCCGCACGCTCGACATTGGGGCGGGCGACATTGACGACCTCGTCCATTGGGCGCGATCCGAGCGTCCCGACATGGTGGTCGTCGGTCCGGAGGATCCCTTGATCGACGGGCTCGTGGACGAACTGCAAACAATCGGGGTGCCGGCCTTTGGACCGTCGCGGCGCGCGGCGGAGATCGAAGGCAGCAAGGCCTTTTCGAGTGCCCTGGTCACACGGCTCGGCGTGCCGGCGCCCGTCCACGCCACCTTCGTCAACGTCGACGAGGCGCTGGCCTACGTGGAAGACGAGCCCGACGGAGTCGTGGTCAAGGCCGACGGCCCGGCCCTTGGCAAGGGCGTGATCGTCTGCGGCACCCCCGAGGAAGCCGATGCGGCGATTCGCCGGATGATGGTCGACGGCGCGTTCGGCGCCTCGGGATCGCGCGTGGTGGTGCAAGAGCTGCTGCATGGTCCCGAGCTGTCGGTGCTCGCGCTGTCGGACGGCACGACCTTTCGCACCATCGGCGTGGCCCGCGACTACAAGCGGATCGGCGACGGCGATCGAGGACCCAACACCGGCGGCGTGGGCAGCTACACGCCCGTGCCGGACGCGCCCGCGGCGCTCGTGGCGCGCGTCGAGCGCGAGATCATCGCCCCGGTCCTGGCCCGGCTGCGGGCGGAGGGACGACCCTATGTCGGCGTTCTATTCGCGGGACTCATCCTCACGGCCGAGGGCCCCAAGGTGATCGAGTTCAATTGCCGCATGGGCGATCCCGAAACCCAGGTGCTGTTGCCGGTGCTGCCAGGCGACTTTGTTGACCTCATCGACGCCGCGGTGAGCGGCACGCTGGACCGCACGGAAATCCCACCGCCCGAACAGGCGGCGGTCGCCGTCGTGCTGACGTCCAAGGGTTACCCCGGCCCGTCCGAAAGCGGCCTCCCGATCGACGGGCTGGACGCCGTCGACCGCGGACTGATCTTTCACGCGGGCACGGAGCGGCGAGACGGCGCGGTGCGGACCGCAGGAGGTCGCGTCCTCGCCGCCGTGGGCATCGCCGACGACCTCGGCGAGGCACGCGACGAGGCCTATTCCCTCGCCGCCTCGATCCGCTTTCGAGGCGCGGGCTACCGCTCCGACATCGCTGCCGACGCGCTCGGCATGGCGGTCGCGTTGTGATTCCGCGCTACACCCGACCCGAGATGGGCGCCATCTGGGACCGCCAGATGTACTTCGAGTTCCAGCGCCGCGTCGAGCTGGCCGCGGTCAATGCCTGGGCGAAGGACGGCCGCATACCGGCCGACGAGGCCGCGCTGCTGCAGCGCGCCAGCTTCACGCTCGAGCGCATCGACGAACTCGAACGAACCAGCGATCACGAGACCAACGCGTTCGTCGACGCCCTGGCCGAGTCGGTGGGCCCGGAGGGCCGTTGGCTGCATCTCGGGCTCACGTCGTCCGACGTGCTGGACACGGGGTTGGCGCTGCAGCTTGTGGCGTCCGCCCACCAGTTGCTCGCGCGCCTGGACGACCTGTCGCAGGTCCTGACGCGGCTCGCGCTGGAACATCGCCACACGCTGATGATCGGCCGCAGCCACGGCGTACACGCCGAGCCGATCACCTTCGGCCTCAAGCTGCTGATCTGGATCGACGAGGTGCGGCGCCAGCGCCGGCGCCTGTGCGACGCGCAGGCGACCGTGAGCGTGGGCAAATTCTCGGGATCGGTGGGCACGCACGCCCACGTGCCACCACTGGTCGAGGAATGGGCCTGCGCCGAGCTTGGATTGACCGCAGCGCCCGTGACGAACCAGATCGTGCAGCGCGACCGCCACGCCCACTTCATGACCACGCTGGCCGGCATCGCGAGCTCGCTCGACAAGTTCGCCACCGAGATCCGCAGCCTCCAGCGCACCGAAATCCGCGAGGCCGAAGAGCCATTTGAAGAAGGCCGCCACGGCTCATCCTCCATGCCGCACAAGCGCAACCCCTCGCGCTGCGAGCGCGTCTCCGGCCTCGCCCGGCTGGTCCGGTCCAACGCCCAGGCGGCGCTGGAAAACGTGGCGCTGTGGCACGAACGCGACATCAGCCATTCGTCGGCGGAGCGCGTGCTCATCCCCGACTCTTGCATGGCGCTGGATTACATCCTGTGGCTCTTCACCAATGTCATACGCGACCTGCGCGTATACCCGGAACGGATGCGCGCGAACGTGGACATGACCGGCGGCCTCATCTATTCGCAGGGGGTCTTGCTGGCCCTGGTGCGCGCCGGCATGTCGCGCCAGGAGGCCTACGCCATCGTCCAAGACCACGCCGGCACCGCATGGACCAGCGGCGCGTCCTTCCGCGACCTGATCGTCGGGGATTCACGCGTGACGGAGCGGCTAACGTCCGACGCTTTGGACGAAGCATTTAGTCCGGCCCCGCACTTGAAATGGATCGACGCCGCGTACGAGAGACTAGGCTTGAACGAAGACGCCGCGCCGGACGCCTCGGCGCAACAGGCGGAGGTGAGCCCGACATGACGACGAACACGGTTACCCAAACCGATCTGGAGGGCCTGCGGCTCATCAACCGCGGGAAAGTGCGTGACATTTACGACCTCGACGACAAGCTGCTGATCGTCACCACCGACCGCATTTCGGCATTCGACCACGTGCTGCCAACGGCCATTCCGGACAAGGGCGCCGTGCTTACGGGCATGTCGGAGCGCTGGTTCGGTCTCACTGAAGATATCGTGCCGAACCACCTCATCACGACCGACGTGGACGCCATGGGCGACGACGTGCGCCGGCACGCCGACGTGCTGCGCGGCCGGACCATGCTGGTCAAGCGCGCCGAGCGCATCGACGCCGAGTGCGTCGTGCGCGGATACATCACCGGCTCCGGCTGGGTGGATTACCAGCGCACCGGCCAGATCTGCGGCATCGACATCCCGTCCGGGATGAAAGAGGCCGAGCCCTTTGCCGATACGCTGTTCACGCCCGCGACGAAGGCCGAAACCGGCCACGACGAGAACATCAGCTTCGCCCAACTGAGCGAGCTGGTGGGCACCGAGCTGGCCGGGCGCCTGCGGGACGTCAGCATTGCGGTGTATTCCCGCGGCCGCGACTACGCGGGCGAGCGCGGCATCATCCTGGCCGACACCAAGTTTGAGTTTGGCTGGGTCGACGGCGAGCTGACCTTGATCGACGAGGTCCTCACGCCGGATTCGTCCCGGTTCTGGGACGTGGCGGAATACGACGTGGGCCTTTCGCCGCCGAGCTTCGACAAGCAGATCGTGCGCAACCACCTGATCGAGATCGGTTGGGATCGGGAACCGCCGATCCCCGCGCTGCCGGAGGCGATCGTGGAGCGCACCGCCGCGCGCTATCGCGAGATCCGCGAGCGCCTGGCGGCGTGAGCGGCCTGCCCCAGATCTACACCGCGCACGTGTTCGTGCGTCTCAAACCGGGCGTCAACGACCCGCAGGGGGCCACCGTCGCGGCGGGACTGCGCGACCTGGATTTCGACGGCATTCGCGACGTGCGCGTCGGCAAGATCGTCGATGTCGAGCTGGCCGCGCCGGACGCTGTGACCGCGCGCGCGCGTGTCGAGGCCATGTGCGAGCAGCTGCTGACCAATCCCGTGATCGAGGAATTCGAGCTGGAGCTGATCGAGCCACAACCGCTCAAACTCAGCGACACCGCCTGGTAGCCAGCGTGCGCGCGGCGGTCATCGTCTTTCCGGGCAGCAACTGCGACACCGACACGCACCATGCGCTGACGGAAGTGATGGGGGTGCGGACTGATCTCGTCTGGCACGCCACGCCGTCGCTGGACGGCTACGACCTGGTGATCCTGCCGGGCGGATTCAGCTACGGGGACTACCTGCGCACCGGCGCGATGGCGGCGCAGGCCCGTGTGATGCGCGCCGTGCGCGAAGCGGCCAACCGCGGCGTGCCGGTGCTCGGCATCTGCAACGGTTTCCAGATCCTGCTCGAATCGGGCTTGCTCCCCGGCGCGATGCTGCCCAATTCCTGCGTGGAGTTCCGTTGCGAGTGGGTGCACGTGCGGGTGGAGACGCGCCGCACGCCGTTTACGGAATCGGCCGACGTGGGCCAGGTCCTGCGCATGCCCATCGCGCACGGCGAAGGCAACTACGTCGCCGACGCCTCCACGCTCGACGCGCTGCACGACAACGACCAGGTCGTCTGGCGCTACACCGACGCCGACGGCAGCCGCACGGCGGAGGCCAACCCCAACGGCTCGGTCGGCGACATTGCCGGCATCTGCAACGCTCAAGGCAATGTGGTTGGGCTCATGCCCCACCCCGAGCGCTGCAGCGAGACCGCGCTCGGCGGCACCGACGGGCGCATGGTGTGGGAGTCCGTGCTCGCTCGCGTGACCGCGTGACCGCACCCACCGATCGCGCCGTCCCGGACGACGCCACGCTGCGCGAAGTCGCGCTGACGCGCGACGAATTCCACCACGCCTTCGACCTGCTCGACCGCGCCCCGAATGCGGTGGAGCTGGGAATCATTGGCGGCATGTGGAGCGAGCACTGCGGCTACAAGCACTCGCGCCCGCTGCTGCGCCGCTTTCCCGGAACGGGGCCGCAGGTGCTGATCGGCCCCGGCGAGGAGAACGCCGGCGCCGTCGACATCGGCGACGGGCTGGCGATCGTGATGAAGGTCGAGAGCCACAACCACCCGAGCGCGGTCGAGCCGTTTCAGGGCGCGGCCACCGGGGTGGGCGGAATCCTGCGCGACATCTTCACCATGGGTGCCCGGCCCATTGCCATCCTGGACAGCCTGCGCTTCGGCTCGCTCGACGACGCCCGCAGCCGCTTCCTGGCAAACGGCGTGGTCGGCGGCATCGCCTGGTACGGCAACTGCGTGGGCGTGCCCACGGTCGGCGGAGAGATTCAGGTGGCGCCGTGCTACGCGGGTAATCCGCTGGTCAACGCCATGTGCGCGGGGCTGATTCGCCACGAAGACCTGACCAGCGCCGCCGCCTCGGGACCGGGCAATCCCCTGATTTTGGTCGGCACGGATACCGGGCGCGACGGCATTCACGGCGCCACGTTCGCGTCGGTGGAAGACCCGGAGGCCTCTCACCGAGGCGTGGTGCAGGTCGGCAACCCCTTCATGGAAAAGCTGCTGCTCGAGGCATGCCTGGAAGCGCTGACGACGGGCGGCGTGGCCGGCTTGCAAGACCTGGGAGCGACCGGTCTCACCAGCGCCACCATCGAAGCCGCGGAACGCGGCGGCTGCGGCGTCACCATCGACGTGGCGCGAGTTTCGCGACGCGCCGACCGCATGACGCCCTACGAAGTTATGTTAAGTGAGAGCCAGGAGCGCATGCTGGTCGTGGCGCACGCCGGGCGCGAGGACGACGTCCGCGCCGTCTTCACCAGGTGGGGACTGCACAGCGACGTCATCGGTCACGTGGCCGAGGGGCAGGACGTGCGCGTCACCGAGGGTTCGGTCGACGTGGCGCAGCTTCCAGTGTCGATGCTGGTCGATGCCCCGACCTACGAGTTTCCGGTCGAGCGACCGGCCTACCTCGACGACGTGCAGCAGCTCGACGTCGAGGACGTGCCCGAGCCGGAGGATCTCTCTCAGACCTTCCTCAGAATGCTGGCTTCGCCCAACATCGCCAGCCGGCGCGGCGTCTACCGCCAATACGACCACATGGTGGGCACGCACACGATCGGACCGCCCGGAGGCGACGCGGCGGTGATGCGCATCAAGGGAACCGACCGCGCGATCGCGCTGTGCACCGACGGCAACGCGCGGCATTGCTACCTGGACCCATTCCACGGCGGCGCCATGGCGGTCGCAGAGGCCGCGCGCAACGTGTCCTGCACCGGCGCCACGCCGCTCGCGATCACCAACTGCCTCAACTTCGGCTCGCCGGAAGACCCCGCGGTCTACTACCAACTGGCGCGCGTGATCGACGGCATGACCGCGGCCTGCGAAGCGCTCGGCACGCCGGTGGTCAGCGGCAACGTGAGCCTCTACAACGAATCCGGCGACCAGGCCATCTGGCCGACGCCGGTGGTCGGCATGCTCGGCCTGCTCGAACAGGCCGACACGCACTGCGGCACTGGGTTCGGCGCGGCGGGCGACATTGTGGGATTGCTCGGCGACGGGCCGCCGGCGCTCGACGGCAGCGAGTACCTGGCGGTTGTCCACAGTCAGGTCGCCGGAGCGCCAACCATCGATCTCGACGCCGAGGTGGCCGTTCAGTCTTTGCTCCGCGAGCTGATCCAGACCGGGCTGCTGGCGTCGGCCCATGACTGCAGCGACGGAGGCCTGGCCGTGGCCGTCGCCGAGAGCGCCTTCGCGGGCGGCATCGGCGTGAGACTCGAAGTCGATCCATCGGCCGAGCGAGACGACGTGGCGCTTTTTGGCGAAGCTCCGTCCCGAATCGTGATCAGCGCCAAGGCCGCGGCGTGGTCCGACGTCGAACGACGCGCGGCCGCGGCGGGCGTCTCCGTGCGCGCGCTGGGCCACGTTGGCGGCGACCGGCTGCGCATCGGTCGCATCGACGTGGCGCTCGACGACGCTCACCGAGCATGGGATCAGGGCCTGGATGCCGCACTCGCCGGACGCGAGCCGAACGGTTAAGATGCGGCAGGGAGGCACTCCGGGGTAGCCCCGCTGGCATTCACGCGCTCCAGTCCACGCGGGCCGACGCCGTCCAACGCACCGGCGCCGGCGAGGTTCCGAGTCCCATCGCACCCTCTCCCGATGTACGAACCGGCTGCCCCATTGGGGCTGCCTAACCTGCGCGAAGCCTGCGGCGTCGTGGCGGTCTATGGCCCCGACGCCGACGTCGCCGCCCTTGCCTACGTGGGGTTATACGCCGTCCAACATCGGGGGCAGGAAGGCGCGGGCATCACCCTGGGGAACGGCGAGGACCTCTACACCGTCAAGGACGAGGGGCTGGTCTCGCAGGTGTTCCGCGGCGACATCCTGGCGGAAGCCCACGGGCATCTCGCGATCGGGCACTGCCGCTACTCCACCAGTGGCTCGAACACCACACAGAACATTCAGCCAGTACTGCAAGCGACCGAGTTGGGGCCGATATCGGTGGCCCACAACGGCAACATCGTCAACGCCTTGCACCTGCGGGACGCCAACGGCGAAGCGGGCTATCACACCACTGCCACGTCCGACACGGCCGTCATCGCGCAGGCAATTGCCGGCGCGCCCGGCGCCAGCGTGTTCGAGCGGGTGTGCCACACGGTGCCGCGGCTTCAGGGCTCGTTCTGCCTGGCCGTGGCGACCCCCAGCGAAATCATCGTGGCGCGCGACTCCATGGGCAACCGCCCGCTGTGTCTCGGCTCAATCGACGGCGCGTGGATTGTCACCTCGGAAACGTGCGCCCTGGACGCGGTGGGCGCCGAGTTTGAGCGAGAAATCGAGCCGGGCGAGGTCTTGGCCATCGGCGCCAACGGCCTGAGGTCTCAGCACGCGACGCCGCCGCACCGCCACGCCCTCTGCGCCTTCGAGTACATCTATTTCACGCGGCCCGACTCGTCCCTCAGGGGCGAATTGGTCCACTCCGTGCGCCGCGAAATGGGACGCCGGCTCGCGCTGCAGAATCCGGTGGACGCGGACCTGGTGGTGGGCGTGCCGGACTCGGCCATCGCCGCCGCCACTGGGTACGCCGAGGCGAGCGGCCTGCCTTATGCCGACGGCTTCCTGCGCAACCGCTACATCGGGCGCACGTTCATCGAGCCGTCCACCGAGCTGCGCAAGCTCTGGGTGCGCCTCAAGTACAACGCGCTGCCCAGCGTCACGCGCGGCAAACGCGTGGTCATGGTCGACGACAGCATCGTGCGCGGAACATCGCAGCACCAGCTGGTGGACCTCCTGCGTGACCGAGGCGGCGCAAGCGAGGTTCACGTCCGCATCACCGCCCCGCCGATCCGCTGGCCCTGCTTCCTCGGCATCGACATTCCCGACCCCGACGAGCTGATCGCGCACGAGCGGCCGGTGGCGGACGTCTGCCAGGCCATTGGCGCCGACAGCCTGGACTACCTCAGCATTCCGAATTTGGTGGCCGCCACCCGCCAGGCGCACGGCGAGCTGTGCCTGGGATGCTTCACCCGCGACTACCCCATCGACGTGCAGCTGGCCTTCGACAAGTTCGAGCTCGAGCGGCCAACCGAGCTCCAGACCGCGCCGGTGTTCCCTCGGCAGGCCGCGATGTTTCCGCTGGAGGAGTCCGAGGCCGATCCCGCCGAGAACGGCGCATGAGCACGGCGCCGCGCTCGGCCTATGCGGACGCCGGCGTCGACCTCGACCACAACGACTCGCTGAAAGCCGCCCTGCGGACCGCCGTGGCCAGCACGTCGGACGATGCGTCGTTGCCGGGATTTGGAGCCTTTGCCGGTGGCCTGCGGCTGCCTGCGGATCTGAGCGACCCGGTGCTGCTGGCGAGTACGGACTCGCTGGGCACGAAGCTCCTGCTCGCGTTGGATTGGGACCGTCCGGAGCTTGCCGGCGGCGACATCGTGCGCCACTGCATGAACGACCTCGCCGTGCAGAACGTGCGCCCGCTGGCGTTTCTGGACTACGTGGCGGCGGCGCATCTTGAGCGCGACGTGGTGACGCGATTGGTGCGCGGCATCGCCCAGGCCTGCCGCGCCGAGGGCGTGGCGCTCATCGGCGGGGAGTCGGCGCAGTTGCCCGACACCTATCGGTCCGGGGCCTATGACCTCGCCGGCACCGTCATCGGCGTCGCCGAGCAGGCCGACCTCGCAAGTCCCGACAATATTCGCGAGGGTGACGTCTGCGTGGGGCTGCCGGCGGCGGGTCCGCACACCAACGGCTACAGCCTGGTCCGACGCGCCCTGGAGCGCGGGAATCCCATGGCGCCGCTCGGCGAGACCACCGTGATCGAGGCTGCGCTCACGCCCCACGAGTCCTACGTGGCTGCGCTGCTCCGGGCCTTCCAGGTTCCCGGCGTGCACGCGGCCGCCCATATCACCGGCGGCGGACTCATTGACAACCTGCCGCGCGTGCTGCCGGACGGGCTCGCGGCGCGGCTGTCGCCCGCGGCGTGGGCGATTCCGCCGCTGTATGCGTGGATTCAGAAAACCGCCGACGTCACCACCGACGAGATGTATCGGGTCTTCAACATGGGCGTCGGCGTGATCGTCGTGTGCCGGCCCGATGCCGGCGCAACGCTGCTGGCCGAGCTACCCGGCGCATTCGCGGCCGGGACGGTAGCGCCGCGGGACGGCGCGGCGGTGGAGCTCATCGACGCGTGATGCGGCTCGGCATCATGGCCTCGGGTCGCGGGTCCAACGCCCGCGCGATTCTGGAGGCCGTTCGGGACGGTCGGCTGCGCGCGGAAGTGCCGGCGCTGGTGTGCAACCGGGCAGGCGCCGGAGTGCTGGACACCGCCCGAGACTTCGGCGTGCCCGCTCACCTCATCGTCCGCGGCGATTTTCCGACGCGCACGGCGCAGCAGCGGCGGATGCTGGAAGTCCTGCAACACGCGCGGGTCGACACCATCGCGCTCGCCGGGTTCAGCGCGATCTTTCGTCCGTTCTTCCTGGAAGCTTTCCCCAACCGGATTCTGAACATCCACCCATCGCTGCTCCCGGCGTTCGGCGGGACGATGGCGCCCAGACCGCAAGCCGACGCCCTGGCCGCAGGCGTGAAGCTCTCCGGCTGCACCGTGCACCTGGTGACGGAAGACCTGGACAGTGGGCCGATCGTGGCGCAGGCGGCCGTATGCGTGCATCCTGACGACACGGTGGACACGCTTTCGGCGCGCATCCTGGAGCAGGAGCACCGCGTCTATCCCGAAGTGCTGCAATGGTTCGCGGACGGACGGGTTCGCGTGCTCGACGGCATCGCGCGCGTCGACCCGCCGGTGGCCACGGCATGAGCGTCCCGCGCGCCCTCCTCGCGGTCGCCGACAAGCGCGGAATCGAACGCCTGGGCGCCGGTTTGCACGCCCTCGGCTGGGAGATCGTGGCGTCGTCGGGCACCGCCCAGGCGCTGCGGGATGCCGGCGTGCCGGTGGTGTCGATTGACGAGGTGACCGGCTGGCCGGAGATGTTCGACGGCCGCGTAAAGACGCTGCACCCGGCGATTCACGCCGGCCTGCTGGCCAGACGCGATCTTGAATCGGACCACGACCAGCTAGCCGAGCATGGGTTGGCGCCCATCGACCTCGTCGCGGTAAACCTCTACCCGTTCGCGGCGACGCTCGCGCGGACGGACGACCATGCGGAGCTCGTCGAGAACATCGACATCGGCGGGCCGGCCATGATTCGCGCCGCCGCCAAGAATCACGCCGGCGTCTGGACCGTCACCGACCCCGACGACTACGACCGTGTGCTGGCCGCGATCAGCAGCGGGAAGGACGGCGCGGATCTGCGGCGCGAGCTGGCGGCCAAGGCCTTCGCGCTCACGGCCTTCTACGACGCGCACGTGGCCGGGTATTTCCAGGCGGAGGCCGGGGACAACTTTCCACGTCGGCTCACGGTGCCGCTACAGAAAGTCCAGGACCTCCGCTACGGCGAGAATCCCCATCAGCGCGGCGCGTTCTACGCCGCGGGAGATCCGGAACTCGGCCACGGCGCGCTCGCGGGCATCGAGCAACTGCACGGTATGGAGCTCTCCTACGTCAACATCCTCGACCTGCAAGCTGCCTGGGCCGCCGCCAACGACCACGACCGGCCGGCCGTCGCTATCGTCAAGCACACCAATTCGTGCGGCCTTGCGGTGCGGGATTCGCTGCGAGAGGCGTATGTGAGCGCGCGCGCTGGCGATCCGCTGTCTGCCTTTGGCGGCATCGTGGGATTCAACCGCGAGGTCGATATTGAGACCGTTGCGGCGATGAAGGGCCACTTCTATCACGTGGTCGTGGCGCCCGGGTACGCCGACGACGCGCTGCGACGCCTGCGCCGGCGCAAGAACCTGCGCATCATCCGCTGGTCCGAACCACCGGACCGGCGCTCGCTGCGCTTCGAGTCCGCGCACGTGTGGGGCCTCGACCGCGGCTATCTGGTCCAGGACCCCGACCGAAGTCCGGGGGAAGACCTCGAAATGCGCTCGGTGTCGGCCGTGCCTGCCACCGACGCGGACGTCGCGGAGTTGCAGTTTGGGATGCGGGTCATTCGCCACGTGAAATCCAACGCGGTCGTGCTCGTCAAGGACGGCATGCTCGTCGGCGTGGGCGTCGGCCAGATGAACCGCGTCGACGCGGTGCGCCATGCCATCACGCACGCGGGAGCCATGGCCGCCGGCAGCTACCTCGTGTCCGATGCCTTCTTTCCCAAGACGGACGGCCCGGAGGAGGCGCTGGCGGCGGGCGTGCGGGCCATTGCGGCGCCCTCCGGCTCAATCGAGGACGACGCCGTCGTCGCCGCCGTAGACGCTCATGGCGGCGTGATGGTGTTCGTGGGCGAACGGCACTTCAAGCATTGAGTCCAGCCGACGCGCGTCCGCTGCGGGTGCTGATGCTCGCCGCCGAATGCACGCCCTACGCCTGGACCGGTGGCCTGGGCGACGTGGTCGGGTCGCTACCGACGGCTCTCCGCAACCTGGGCGCCGACGTTCGAGTCGCGCTGCCGCACTACGGGTCGATCGATCCCGCGGTGCATCCGATCACCGCGAACGGCGCCGCTCTAGAGGTTTCCATGAATGGGGTCGTCGAAGAGGGCGAGGTCGGGCAGGTTGAGCACAGCCCATTCCCGCTGTACCTGATCGGCAGCGACGACTACTTCGCCGACCGGCCCAATCTGTACGGCTACCCCGACGACGGCCATCGGTTCGTGTTCTTCTCGCGCGGCGCGCTAGAGGCCACGCGCACGCTGGGATGGCGTCCGGACGTGGTCCATTGCCACGACTGGCACTCCGGCCTGGTGCCCAACTGGATTCACGCCGCGCGCTCCAATAGAGCGCACGCCGACGGCCCGGCCACGGTGCTGACGATCCACAACCTGGCCTACCAGGGGCATTTCGGCGAAGAGCTGCTGCACGCGGCGGGGCTTGCGGACGGCGAGTTTCCGGAGCACTCCACGGATTCCGAACCTGCGCCGCGGGTGAACTTCCTCGCGCACGGCATTCGCTACGCCGACGCCGTCAATACCGTGAGCGACACCTATGCGCGCCAGATCCTGACGCCGTCCTACGGGGAGGGACTGGACGCGCTGCTGCGTGAGCGCCAGGACGGCATCGCGGGCATCGTCAACGGCATCGACACCGTCACCTTCGACCCGGCCACCGACCCGCAACTGGCGGCCAACTTCAGCGTGCGAGACGTGGCGCCTCGGGCTCGAAACAAGGCCGCGCTGCAGCGCGAGCTCGGGCTGCCGGTCGAGGCCGATGCGCCCCTGCTCGGCATGGTGTCGCGGTTGGCCGATCACAAGGGGCTGGATCTGCTGGCGCCGGTCGTGCCGCACCTCGTGGAGCGCGGCGCGCAGCTCGTGGTGCTCGGCACCGGCGACCCGCGCCACCACGAACTGCTGTCCCAGGCCGCCGGCCGGCACCCCGATCACGTCGCGGTCGCTCTGCGCTTCGACCCGCCGCTCGCGCAGCGAATCTACGGCGGGTCGGACATGTTCCTCATGCCGTCGCGCCACGAGCCCTGCGGCTTGGGCCAGCTCATCGCCATGCGCTACGGCAACGTGCCGGTCGTGCGCGCCACGGGCGGGCTTGCCGACACCGTGGCGGACTTCGATGCGCGTACCCAGCACGGCACCGGGTTCGTGTTTCATCGCTACGATCCCATCGACTTCTTCGGGGCCGTCGCGCGCGCGTTGGAGACTTATCGCTACCCAGACGCCTGGCGCGCGCTCGTGCGCCAGGGCATGTCGCGCGACTCCTCGTGGGACGCCGCGGCGCGCAGCTATCTCGATCTGTACAGCCGTGCGATCGAGAGCCGACGGACCGCCCGGGTCGGCTAAGCCAGCGTCAATCCAGGTTCGGGTTCGAGGGGGTCAGTCGACACCTCGCCGCGCGACAGCCGCCAGGTTCCGGCGACCGCGATCATGCTGGCGTTGTCCACGCAGTGCTTGAGCGCGGGCACGTGGACAGGAACCGGCGCAGCGGCGGTCAACGCCGCGCGCAGCCGAGCATTGGCCGCCACGCCGCCCGTGAGCGTGATCGAGGCGGCGCGCATCTGCCTGGCCGCCCGCACCGTCTTGGCCACCAGGACGTCAACCACGGAAACCTCGAACGCATAGGCCACGTCCGCCACGAATTCGGGATCGTCGATTCCAGCGGCGCCATCGTGTGCCGCACCGATCTGCGCCGCCTCGACCGGTCCCAACTCGTCGTGGACCAACCGCCGCACCGCCGTCTTGAGCCCGCTGAAGCTGAAGTCGCTGGTGCCCGGGAGCCAGGCGCGCGGCAGCTCGAAGGGGGACCCGTCGCGCCCTGCCGCCGCCCGCTGGATGGCCGGACCGCCCGGATAGGACAGGCCGAGCATCCGCGCCACCTTGTCGAACGCTTCGCCGGCGGCATCGTCGCGCGTGCGGCCAATGACGCGGTATTCGCCGGGCGCGGCGCCGTAGACAAGCTCGGTGTGCCCGCCGGACACGATCAGCGTCATCAGCGGAAACTCCGGCGGGTCGCCGTCGTTGAGCCACGGCGAGGCGAAATGGCCTTCCAGGTGGTTTACGGGAATGAGCGGGCGATCCAGGGCAACCGCCAGACCCTGCGCGAATTCCAGCCCAACCAGCAATGAGCCGGGCAGTCCGGGACCTTGCGTGACGGCCAGTCCGTCGAGCTCGCTTGGGTCAACCCCCGCGTCGGAAAGACACGCGTTCCACACGGCATCGATGGCCTCGACGTGGATGCGGGCGGCGGCTTCCGGCACGATGCCGCCCATCGCGGCGTGCGGCTCGATCTGGGTTTGGCTCTTGAGCGCCAACTCCTCGCGTCCCGCCCGCACCACCGCCACGGAGGTGTCGTCGCAGGAGGTCTCGATGGCCGCGACCAGCGGCCCGTTGGCGTCCGTCATAAACGCGACGCCCAGCTGAGGCGCTCGGCGAGATCGCGCTCATTGCGCGTGAGGCGCGCATGGAAGTCCGGCCCGTGGATGGGCTCGCTCCACATGATCAGCGCGTCTTCCCGATCGTCGCTGTAGTAGCGCGGGCGCACGCCATGGTCCACGAAGCCGTATTTGCGATAGAGGTTTTGCGCCGCTTGATTGCTCATGCGCACCTCGAGCGTGATGCGCGTGGCGCCGCGCAGCCGGCTGAGCTTGGCCATCTCGATGATCAGCGCCTCGGCGAACCCGCGTCGGCGGTATTCGGGATCGACCGCGATGGTCGTGATATGCGATTCGTCGATCATGAGCCACATTCCACCGAACGCGACGACGTCGATGCCCGGCGCCGGGGCGCGCGGCCACAGGTTGAACGGGAACCGTCGCGGCGGAAGTGGCGGCGGCGGCTCCACGCCGGGGCGGCGCGCCACGAAGTACCACGCCCGCTGATTGTTCAAAATCTCCCGTCGATATGAGTCGCGCGGCCACGGAACGGAAAATGACGCCTGCTCGATGCGGCGCACCTGGGGCAGGTCATCGAGCTGCATCGGCTCGATCACGATCTCCGGACCGTCGGTGCGACCGTCAACCATGGCCGGCGGCAGGCATATAGATAGGCCGTGCCACTTCCACGCCAACGATCGACGGATCGCGCTCGCCCGCCAGGCAGCCGACGGCATATGCGACCTCAACGGGCTGAATGCGTTGCAGCCGCAAACCGGCGGCGAGGATTCCCTCCGCCGTGCCGTCGTCCACGTCACCGGCCACGGTCACGCCTGCTCCAAGCTGTGCCGCAAGCTCGGGCGCGCCAATGGCGGGAGTAGGCGGCGCGCCCTGCCCACCGGTCCAGCAATAGACGCGGCCACGGCCGGCGGGAATGACGATCGGCCCGCGGTGTCCGCCGGCGGCGCGAGCCACGGCTGCCGCGGACCGCACGCCGACGAACGGCACGCCCAGTCCGGTCGCCAGGCCCTTGGCAAACGCCACGCCGGCGCGCAGTCGCGCATAGCGTCCCGGCCCCATCGCCCCGGCGACCGTAGTCAGGCGCCCACGCAATTCCCGGAGGGGCAGGTTCCGGCCCGCGACCACGGCGCGCAGGCCGTTGCCGAGCGGCGTCTGCGCGGTGTCGCCCTGCCACGACGCCAGCACATCGTCCCCGTGCAGCAGCGCCATGGCGGGCGCGGAGCCTGTGGTGTCCATCGCGAGTACCATCGTCATCGCGCCGCCATCCGTGCCCCCACGGCCGCGAGGAGTTCCCGACTGCGAGGTCCACCGGCTGAGAGCGTCAGCGTGCGCCGGTTCGTCGACTCGGCCTGGATCGCCACGAGCAAGCAGTCGTCGGGCATTCGATCACCGGCTCGTTCGGACCACTCGACCGCCGTCACCGCCGGTTCGTCGAGCAGGTCCTCCCAGTCGATCGAGTCCAGGTCGAGCGCGCCCGCCAGGCGGTAGAGATCAACATGCTGCAGCCGCAACCGGCCCGACACATAGACCGACACGAGCACGTAGGTCGGCGATGTCACGCCTTCCGCGACGTCAAGCCCCTGGGCCATGCCCTGGGCGACCACGGTTTTGCCCGCGCCCAGCTCGCCATGGAGCGCGACGAGGTCTCCCGGCCGCGCGCACCGACCAATGGCAACGCCGACGGCCCGCGTAGCGTCAGGCCCGTCCGAGACCATTTGGGTGCGGGCAAGCGTACGGAACGTCAAGGCGCGCTCCACGAAAGGCGGCGGCGATGAGCCTGCGCGTCGCCATGATCGCGCCGACGGGCTTCTTCGCGGACTACGGGTGTCACGTGCGGATCCTGGAGGAGGCCCACGCACTCCAAGCGCTGGGCCACGCCGTCACAATTTTTACCTATCCGACCGGCACAACGCCGGACGGACTGCGCGTGGTGCGCCTGCCGGCGTTTCGCCGTCGGTCAGACGCGCACGTCGGCTCGCACCGGCGCAAGCTGCTGCTCGACCCGCTGCTGGCTGGATTGGTGCTCGCTCGCGGCCTGCGTCAACCCATTGACGTGGTGCACGGCCACCTGCACGAAGGCGCCGCGATTGGCTGGCCGCTGGCTCGCGCGCGTCGGGTGCCGCTGATCCTGGACTATCAGGGAAGCCTGACCAGCGAGATGGTCGACCATCGATTCCTCTCGCCGGACGGCCCCGGCGTACAGATATTCGGGGGAATCGAGCGCGTAATCGAGGCCGTGGCCGACTGCATCGTCACGAGTTCGGCGTTTGCCCGAGACCAGCTTGCCGCGCGTAAGTCGTGGTCGGCAGACCGAATCCTCGGCGTCCCCGACGGCGTTGACGTCGGGCGGTTTCGCCCGCGAGCGCCGGACGATGCCCCCGACCTGGCCGCGCTGCGCCGGCAACTCGGCATTCCGCCGAGCCGGCTGGTCGTCGGCTACCTGGGCCTGCTCGCGGAATACCAGGGCACCGGCGACCTCATCCGCGCCGCGCGCCTGGTCGTGGACGCCGAGCCGGGGACGCATTTCCTGATCATGGGCTACCCGAATGCCGCGGAGTACGAGCAGGCGGCCAGGCAGGCGGGCCTGGCCGAGCACGTGACGTTCACGGGCCGGATTCCCTATGCCCAAGCCCCGGCGCACCTGCGGCTCTGCGACCTGGCCGTCGCGCCCAAGCGGTCGGAAACGGAAGGCAACGGCAAAGTGCTCAACTACATGGCCACCGGCCTGCCGACCGTGGCCTACGCGCGCGGAGTGGCCGCCGAGTTCCTGGGGCCGGGGGCCCGGCTGGCCGAGCGAGGGTCGGTGTCGGCGCTCGCCAGTGAGATCCTGCGCCTGGTGCGAGACGCCGATACGCGCCGGACCTACGGCGAGAACCTGCGGGCGCGCGCCGAGCGAGAGTTTTCCTGGCAGCGGCAGGTTGGCAGGATTCTCGACGTATACGCGTCTGTCGGCGCGGAAGCGCGGCACGACTGATTGCTACCGTAACCCTGACGCCCGCCACACGTCGGAGGGTCGCATAGAGCCTGGGTTGGCGATCGGCCTGGCGGCCGGCTTCGCCTTCGTCATTGCCGCGGGGGGCTCTGCCGCGCTTCGACGTCTGTTGCCGCACTTTCGATCGGCCGAGGTCAAGCGCGGGGCGCACCAGATCGCCACACCGCTCGGCGTGTCCGGCAAGCTGCCGCTCGTGGGCGGCATTGCCGCCGCCGTCGCGGCAGTCGTCGTCGCGGCGCTGTTGTCGGCAGGCCCGGCCGCCTCCAGCGCCTGGTGGGTACTGGTCGTCGCGGCCGGGTTCTTTCTTTTCGGGCTCGCCGACGACCTGCGCAAGACGCGCACCGGGCGCGGCGTGCCCGAGGGCGCCTATCTGGTCATCGCTCTGCTACTCAGCGTCGGCGCGACGGCGCTCCTGGTAGGCCCCGGCGCCCACGCGTCCGGCTCGGCATCGCCCTACGCCATGGCGCACTGGCTGGGATCGGGAGCGCATGTGCCGCTGAGCGTCTGGTACCTGGCGCTAATCCTCGGAACGACGCTGGCGACCAGCTTCAGCGACGGCATGGACGGGCTCACACCGGGCACGGTGGCCATCGCGACGGCCGGCGCCGCGCTCGCGGCCGGGCTCGCCGCCGGCGTCGGCCACGCCGGTTGGCCGCTCAGCGTCGCGGCCATTGCCGCCGGGCTCCTGGTCTGGAATCTGCCTTCGGAGTGGTCGCCGGCCAACCGCGGCGCCAACCGTCGAGCCGGCATCTACATCGGCGACAGCGGCGCCC
Source organism: Chloroflexota bacterium (assembly GCA_026706485.1). Lineage (NCBI taxonomy): Bacteria > Bacillati > Chloroflexota > Chloroflexota bacterium. The sequence goes on from JAPOYR010000002.1 coordinate 148,470, forward strand.
TGATGCTGGGAGCGGCCTCGGCGGCCGCCGCAATCGTGGCGGGCGTGGACCTGCTGTGGCCGCTGGTCGCGGCGCCCCTGCTGCTGGAAGGCCTCTCGTCGCTGCTGCAAGCCAAGATCCTAGTGCCGCTGTACCGACGCTGGCGTGATCCCCGGCTGCCGGACGGGACGCCGGTTCCACATCAGCAATTCCCGCTGCCGCTGCTGGCGTCGCCGCTGCATTACCACTGGGAAATCGTCGGCCTGAACCGGCAGAAGATCGTGCTGGGGTTTTGGGCCGGCACCGCCGCCACCGCGGGCCTGTGCGTCATTGCGGCCGCGATGCTCGAATCGGCGTGGGCCGCGCTGGCGATAGCCCTCGCCGTGGCGGTGGGCGCGGCGTTCTGGGGCGCCGCCACGTGGACCCGTCCGGCATTCGTCACCGCCGACGGCGACTTCTTGCTGCTGTTTCACGGCCGGCCTATCACGCTGCTTGGATGGCTGCTGGCGCGACGGCGACGCGTGGTGGGCGACGCGGATGCGGTGAGGGCGGCCGCGGACAGGGGCCTTCTTGACCAGCCCATGAACGCCCATCTGCTCAATGCGACGCTCCACGAGCTGCTGGGCGATACGAATCGACCGGCGACGTGAGCACATCAGGCGTGAACGAGGACCTGCGTTCCGGACTGCGCGCAATTCTGGCCGCTCGCGGCCAGGCCGGCCCCTGGACGTGGCGCGCCGTCGCCGCCGACGCACGGCACGAAATCTGGCGCCTTCGCGCCGGAGCCGCGTCGCTCATCGTCAAGGTCTACCGGCCGGGGGCTGACCGTTACTACCACCACCGCTGGCGGCGCGAGGAGCGGGCATTGGACCTGCTGAGCCGCCAGGCGCCGGGATTGGCGCCCGAGCCACACGGGGCTCTGCTAGCGTCCGACGCATTCGCCGCCGTGGCCATGGAAGACCTGGGATCGGAGTCCTTGGCCCAAGTGCTCGAAAGGGCGGACTCGGACGAGCGCGCAAGCTTGCTGGCGCGCGCCGTCGAGGCGCTGGCCGCATTCCGCGACGTGGCATCGCGCCACCAGGGCATGCTGCGGGCTCTGGCCTATCAGAGCGATCTGGACCGCATCACGCGCGACACGCTGCGGCGACGCCTCGCCATCGCCGCGGTTCGGCTCCGCGATCCGCTGACCGCGCCGGAGCCCGACGCGGCGCCGCGTGCCCTAGCACCGGGGTTGCCGTGGCGAGACCTCGAGGCCGGCATCGTCAGACTGCTAGTCCGCGCGCCGCGGCGGGTGGTGCACAACGGCTTCTCGCCGCTCAACCTGATGCCGCGTCCCGACGGACGGCTGGCGGTCATCGACTGGGAAACGCTGGCGGCGGCGGCACCGGCACTGGACGCAGCCGACCTCCTCACGTTTCCGAGTTTCGGCCTCTCGGCCAACGCCATCGAGGACGAAGCGGCCCGGCTTGCCGACGCGTCGGACGCCGCCGGTCCAATCCAGGTGTTTTGGGCCGCCGCCGCCGAGCGCAGCTTGACCTACGCCGCCACCGCCGCCGTGCGCGAGCGCCGCGCACAGGCGGCGTCGCAATCCGACCGGGCATCGACCTACGCCGCTCGACGTCGGTGGTATCTCGGCATTTTTGACGACGCCCTGGAGCGCCTGCATCTGGACGATGCCGCGCGCCGTCGCATCCGCGACGCATTGGCCGGGCACCACGGCTGATGTTCACCCTGGCGGACGTGGCCGCCGCCGCCGAGCAGCCGGTCCCACGCGGCGCCGACGATCTCGTCATGACTGCCGCGCACTTCGACAGCCGCCGCATCCAACCGGGCATGCTGTTCGTGGCGCTCCCCGGCGCGCGCGTGGACGGCCACGACTTCATCGGCAACGCCTTCGCCCGCGGCGCCGCGGCGGTGCTGTGCGCCAGGCCCGACCCGGATCAACCCATTGAGCGTCAGGTCATTGCCGCGGAGCCGCAGACTGCATTTGAGCGCCTGGCGGGCGCGTTGCGCTCGCGCTCGTCGGCGACGTTCGTGGGCGTCACGGGCAGCAACGGCAAGACGACCACGAAGGAAGCCGTGGCCGCGGCCCTTGGCGCCGCCGGCCCCACCCTTTCCACCGACCGAAGCGAGAACGCCGAGGTGGGCGTGCCGGCCACCCTGTCGCGGTTGGCGCCCACGCACCGCTACGCGGTTGTCGAGATAGGCGCCCAGGTTGTGGGGGAGATCGCCCACTACTGCAGCTACGCGAAGCCCGATGCCGGCATCATCACCTCCATCGCCGGCGCGCACCTGGGGCTGTTCGGCTCGATGGAGGCCATTGCCACGGCCAAGGGCGAGCTCTTTGAGGCCCTCCCGGAAAACGGGCCGGCCATCGTCAACGCCGACGACCCTTGGACCGAGTCCCTTCGGCGACGCGCGCCGGGACCGGTGGTGTCGTTCGGCCGGTCGGACGCGGCGGACGTGCGGGTGAGCGGCGAGCTTCGGACCGATCCTCCAGGCACCCGCGTGCACATCACGGCCGGGAGCTTTGCCGACAGCGTTGACGTTCCCGGCACGGCGGGCGCCATCGATCTGGCTTTCGGCGCGGCGTTGGCGGCGACCCAGGCGCTGGGGGTGGATCCCGCGACGGCCTGCCGGGGGTTGCGCGAGTTTCGGCCCGCGCCGCACCGCATGCGGCTCCAGGCGCTACCGGGCGGCGGACTGCTGCTCGACGACACCTACAACGCGAACGCCGCCTCGATGAAGGTCGCCCTGGACACGCTTCACGCGGTGTCGGTTCCGGGACGCCGGATCGCCGTGCTGGGCGATATGTTCGAGCTTGGCGGCTTTGCCGCAGCCGCCCATCAGCAGGTGGGACGGGATGCCGCCACCGTGGATCGGTTGCTCTGCGTCGGCGCGCTGGCCGCCGATATTGCTTCGGGAGCTCGCGCGGCGGGCCTGCAAGCCGTGGACCTGATTCCCGCGGATACGGAGGACTCCGCGTCGATCGCGGCGGCCGTGGACGCGGCGGCTGCGTGGCTTCGGCGAGAGCTGGCAGCCGGCGACGCGGTGCTGCTGAAAGCCAGCAACGGCATGGGCTTCGCCCGCCTGCCGGAGGCGGTAACGGAAGCCCCGCAGCTCTCCTCCGGCTGAGTCAGCCCCCGGCGCGTTTGGCCTTGCGCGCCTCTTCGCGAGCCTGCTCGGCGCGGTAGTTGGAGATCCAGCTCATGGAATATTCATCGCGGCCGCGGATCAGGTTGGCGGCCAGCACCGCGTGGCGAATCTCCTTGTGCGTCATATCCAGGATCGCCGCGGTTAACCCGGCCTCCATGGCCATGAGCAGGGTCGCCGCGTTGAGGGAACGTCGGGCCGGCAATCCGAATGACACGTTGCTTAGCCCGATGGACATATTCAGGTCGTCCTCGCGGTGCAGCGTGCGAATCGCGCCGAGCAAGCCGGGGCCGAAGACATCATTGGCCCCAACCGGCAAGCACACCGGGTCAATGACGATCCGGTCGGCGGATATGCCGTGCTCCGCGGCGCTGGCCACCAGCGCGCGCGCGTTCTCGACCCGTTCCTCCGCCGTCTCCGGCATGGCGGCGCCGCCCTTGGTGCACATCCCGATCATGCAGGCGTCGTGCTCGGCAATCGCCGGGAGCAACTCCTGCATGTAGTCCGCCTCGAATGGGACGGAGTTCACCAGCGGGCGTCCCCGCGCGACCTCCAGACCGACCAGCAGCACGTCGATGGTGTACGAGTCGATCGACACGGGCACCTCGACCACGTCCTGCACCGCGCGCACGGCATCGCGCATCTTGCGCGCCTCGATCTCGTGGTGCGGGTCGCCCGTGTTGACGTCGATGACCTTGGCGCCCGCCGCGACCTGTCGCGTCGCGTCGCGCTGGACGTAGGTCCAGTTGCCTTCGTCGTAGGCGCGCTGGAGCCGTGGCTTGTTGGTGGGGTTGAGGCGCTCGCCGATGGGCACGAAGGCCTCATCCGGGCTGATCACCACTTCCAGGCCGTCACGGCCGCGAAGAACCGTACGCACGAAACCTCGACTAACGACGTGGGCGCGGCACCCTGGCATGAGGCGTGCGCAAAGGAGTAGTTGAGCATACGAACGGCGCGGCAGCCTGGCAACGCGTCCAGAACTGCGAAGCCCAGCTTCTACAGATTCGTCATTCCCGCGGAGGAGCGATTCCCATCTCGGCTCGCCCGCCGTCCGCCGGAGCGCCCGCGCGATAGATCGCATCCGCCATCGCCAGCGCGCGCCTGGTGGCCGCCACGTCGTGGACCCGCACCATGTCCGCGCCGTTGGCCACCGCGATCACCGCGGCGGCCAACGAACCCTCCAGCCGCTGATCGGCCGGCAGTCCCAGCACGAAGCCGACGAACGACTTCCGCGACACGCCCACCATGAGCGGGGCCCCAAGCGCCTTGAGTGCTGACATTCCCCGGAGCAGGTCGATGTTCTGCTCGGGCGATTTGCCGAAGCCAAAGCCGGGATCGAAGAGCAGGCGTTCATGCGGAATGCCGGCGCCTTGCGCCCGGTCGAGCAGTCGCTCGCCGTCGCGGTACACGTCGCGCACCAGGTCGTCATAGGCAACGGCTTCGACATGCGGGCCGATTGCGGAGCGCCGCACGTTGCCCCGACGATTGTGGGTGACGACGAAGACGGCCCCGGCCTCGGCGGCGACATTGAGAATCTCGGGATCGTGCGTGCCGCCGGTCACGTCGTTCACCATCGCCGCACCCATTCCGAGCGCCGCGCGCGCCACGGCGGCCTTGCGCGTGTCGATGGACAGCGGCATGTCCGGCGCACGGGAGCGAAGGGCCTCGAGCGCCGGGGCGACGCGTCGAATTTCCTCGTCCACCCAGACCTCCGCCGCACCGGGCCTCGTGGATTCGCCACCCACGTCAATGACGTCGGGCGCCTCCTCCAGCAGCGCGTCAATCCGGCCTTGCAACGCCTCGGCATCGTTCGCCACGCCATCGCCGCTGAAGGAGTCCGGGGTCACGTTCAGCACGCCCATCACGAACGTGCGCGCGCCCCACTCGAGAACGCGAGTGCCGAGCCGCAGCGCGCCGCGGACCACGGCCGGGTCATTCACGTCGGTCGCGCGACATCGCCTTTGGACATGTGACGCACGGTCTTGCCGGAATCGGCGAACGTCCGCATGACCTCCGGCTTGCCGTAGGTCCAGACGATGCGCATCGCCTCCGCGCCCTCGTTCCAGAACCGGTGATGCGAGCCCTCGGCGATCCAGATGTGATCGAACGGCCGGAGTTTCAGCACCTCGCCGTCCACCGAGCACATCGCTTCGCCTTCCACGCAAGTGATGCACTCCTCGGTGTCGTGGAAGTGCATGGGCAGGCCCGCGCCGGGCTCCATGATGGTCATGCCGGACGAGACGTTCTGTGAGCCGCGATCGCCGTTCATCAGCGGGATGCTTCGGACTCCGGATCCGCGATCGAAAACCTGCGCGTCGCTCTCTCGAATCACGACCTTGGGCATCTACTTCTCCCTGCAACGCGCCGGCGCACGCCGGCGCAGCGTCCTTACGCTACCCCACTCGGACCATGTTCGGCGTGGTAGCTTCGGCGACGACAGTGGACGCCTTGAGCCCCACTCGCCCGAGGAAGGCTGCACCATGCCCAAGGTGGCCATGATCGGCGCCGGCAGCACCGTCTTCGCCACGCGCCTGATCGGCGACATGCTGACCTATCCGGAGCTGGCCGACTCGACGATCACGCTCGTCGACGTCGACCAGAAGCGGCTGGCCACCACCCAGGCCCACGCCGAGCGGGCGGTCCAGCAGCTCGGCGCCGGCATGCGCATCGAAGCCCCGGCCACCAGGCGCGAGGCGCTGGAAGACGCGGACTACGTGATCGTGATGGTGATGATCGGCGGCGTGGCGCCATTCGAAGTCGACATCCAGGTGCCCGCCCGATTCGGCATCGACCAGACGGTCGGCGACACGCTGGGTCCCGGCGGGGTGTTCCGCGGCCTGCGGACCATTCCGTTTCTGCTGGAGCTCGCCGACGAGATGGAAGAGGTCTGCCCCGACGCGCTGCTGCTCAACTACGCCAACCCCATGGCCATCAACTGCTGGGCCATGAACGCCGCGACCGACATCGAGACCATCGGCCTCTGCCACAGCGTGCAGGGCACCGCCCGGCAACTGGCCGGGTACTGCAACATCCCCGCCGACGAGGTGACCTACTGGGTCGCGGGAATCAATCACATGGCCTGGTTTTTGCGATTCGAGCATCAAGGCGAAGACGCCTACCCGCGCATTTGGCAGGCCAGCGAAGACCCGGACATCGTGGCGCAGGACCCGATTCGCTTCGACATGTTCAAGCACTTCGACTATTTCGTCACCGAGTCCAGCAACCACATGTCGGAGTACATCCCCTACTACCGCAAGAACGCCGACCTCATAACCCAATACATTCCCGAAAAGTGGGACTACCCGAGCTTCTGGCCCATGGCTCGCGAGGCATCGCAGGAGAAGGTCAGAAAGCAGCTGTCCTCGACGGAGCCGCTGGACCTCTCCCGCAGCCACGAGTACGGCGTGCAGATCATTCACGCCATCGAGACCGACCGGCCGCTCCGCGTGAACGCCAACGTGGAGAACACCGGCCTCATCACCAACTTGCCGGCAGGCGCCTGTGTCGAGGTCCCCTGCCTGGTGGACAAGACCGGCGTGCAGCCGTGCCACGTGGGCGACCTGCCGACGCAGCTTGCCGCGCTGAATCTCTCCAACATCAGCGTGCAGGAGATGTGCGTGACGGCAGCCCTCGCCGGCGACCGCCGCATGGCGATGCAAGCCGTGCTGTTGGACCCCCTGACGGCCGCCATCCTCACCCCGGCGGAGATCGAGCGAATGGTCGAGGAAATGCTCGACTCGCAAACCGACTACCTCGACTACCTGCAGTAAGTGCCAGGGCCGATGTCGCCGTCCTCCGTCCCCCGAGTCAGGAATCACCCATGATCATTGACGCGCACACCCACATCTTCGACCGCTCGGTTGGCGGCGCCAGCGAGAACTTTCCGCTCTGGCCCGGCAACCGCTGGGGCGCAAGCGCCCCGGACTTGATCGAGCAAATGGACCGGGCCGGCATCGACAAGGCCTTCATCATCAGCTATACGGCCGTCGACGTAATGGCCCACTACCGGCCCGAGGAGCGCGACCACAAGCTCGCCGTCTTCCAGCACTATCTGACCAAGGAATACTTCGTGCGGATGTGGCGGCAACATCCGGACCGGTTCGTGTGGATCTCGGATTCCATCGACCCGCGAGTCCCCGGCTACGTCGAGCGGGCGGCGGCGGACCTCGACCTCGGGGCAGCCGGCCTCAAGCTGCTGCCGCTCTTTGTCGACACCGAGATGGGCGATCCCCGCTGGCGGCCGATCTTCGAGCTGCTGCGCGACCGAGGCAAGCCCTGCATCATCGACATCTCGTGGTGGTACGCCCATTTCCCGTGGTTCGCGCCGAGCGTCCTCGGAAAGTACGCCTCGTTCACGGAGTACGTGAAGGGCTTCGGCGAGCTGGTGGCCGACTTCCCCGAGGTCGGGATCCAGCTGGCCCACTACGGCACGCCCGCGCTGCGAGACCGCGACAATCCGTCGGCGCCGTTGCGCTACCACCTGCTCGACGAGGTCATCGAGTTCATGCTGGCCTACCCGAATCTCCATTGCGATTTGGGGGCCTATCAGCACGTGATCGGCGCCGACGAACCGTATCCCTACATGAGCGCGCTGACGATCCTTGAAATCCTGGTGGCCGGCATCGGGACCGACCGCATTCACTGGGGCACCGACTGGCCCTACCTGGGCGTGCAGCCCTACGAGAACCTCATCCGCGCCATCCGCGAGGCGCCGTTCCTCGACCAGGATGGGGCTGACAAGATCCTGGGCCTGAACGCGCAGCGATTCGTCGGAGCCTAGACCTCGGCCCTGTCGAATCCGGTCAGGGCAGCGACGCCTCGATCACCCGCAGCATGTTGCCGCCCAGAATCTTCAGGGTCTCGTCCTCCGTGTAGCCGCGCTCCAGCAACGCCACCGTCACGTTCGGCAGCGTGCTGGTGTCCTCGAAGTCCTTGGCCCAGGTGAAGTCGTCCTCGGCAATCCGCTGATTGAAGCTCACGTTGCGGGTTCGCTGGGTGCCGTCCAGGAGGTAGTCGGGGCCGAGGCCCACGCTCTCGATCCCGCCCGCGTCAACCAGGTAGTCGATGTGCGTCAGCACGTCGTCGATGGTGGCGTGGCCGCTGTCGAGCAGCACCCGCGAGCAGAAGTGGACGGCGGCCACGCCGCCGTTGTCCGCGAGGTCCTTGATCTGATCGTCCCAGAGCAACTGGGTGCTCCTGGGGTTGAGCTCGCGCGCGCCGGTGTGGGAGTTGATGACGGGTCGGTCGGTCATGGCCAGCACGTCGGCAATCGTGGCGACCGACGAGTGCGACACGTCGAGCAGCATCCCCAAGGCGTTCACTTCGGCCACGACGTCGCGGCCAAACGCCGTCAGGCCCGGCTCGTCGGTGTCCGACTGCGCCGTTCCCACCTGGTTGCGGGTGGCCCAATGCAGCTGCAAGTGGCGCATACCGAGGCGGTAGAAAACCCGAAGTGCCGCCAGGCTCCCCTCCAGCAGCTTGGCGCCTTCGGCGCCCAGGATCAGACCCAGGCGGCCGGTGCGCTTGGCCTCCTGGATATCGGCCGCGCGGCGAACCACGAAGACCTTGTCAGGCATGGTCTCGATGGTGGCGAAGATCTCGTCGTAGGCCCCCATGGCATCGCGCATAAAGCCCTCGGTGCTGTAGAGCGACCGCTCGAATTCCGCCCGGCTGTCCGAGAAGGCCCGCCCGGACACCGTGGCCTGCACCACCTTGGCCGTCACGCCGCCGGCAATGTCCCGCCGCAAGTCCTCCGCCCGCACCATGTGGTCGTGCGCCAGCACCACCAGCGCGCGCTCGTGCAGGGCATGCCCGGCCGATTCTTGTGTCTGCACGCGTCCGCTACCCCATCTGACTGAACCCATCCCGCGCCGCCAACGATACCCCTAATGCCCTCGAGTCCCGGCGCCATTCCAAGTCGAGCCGAAACGGCGCTGCGTGGTAGCCTCGCGCCCACCAAACTTCCGGTGCAAGCGGCGCCGTTGAAGACTGCGCAACACATTCGGGCCATGCCCCCTGTGGGTTCGCGGCTGCTCGCCAGCCAGGTGAAGGCCGCCCGCCGCCGGGGCGTTGACGTGCTGCCGCTGATGCCCTACGCCGAGCGGGCCCTGTCGCCGGAAGCGATCGAGGCGGTGGTGCGCGAAATACGTCGCAACCGCGAGGCCCCTTCGCGCGGCCTGCCGGAGCTCCGTGAGGTCGTGGCGGACTGCATCGGCGGCGAAATCGGCCAGCCGGTCGACCCCGAGGCCGGGGTGCTCATCACCAACGGCTCGATGCAGGCGCTCAACCTGGTGTTTCGCGCGATCCTTGACCCCGGCGACGAGGTAATCATCCCCGCGCCCTGCTATTTCTTCGGCGGCTGCGTGGAAATGGCCGGCGGCCGCCCGGTCCACGTGCCCATGGACGAGGCCGCGGAATACGCCTGGGACGTCGAGTGCATCGCCGCCGCCGTCACGCCGCGCACCGTGGCCATCGTCGTCAACACCCCGGTGAATCCCACCGGCGTGGTGCTGGAGAGCGACACGCTGCGCGCCATTGTCGACCTGGCCGAGCGCCACGATCTGCTGATCGTGTCGGACGAGTCGTACGACACCATGGTCTATGACGGACGCCGGCACGTGAGTTGCGCGAGCATCGGGAACGCCGCCTCGCGCACGGCACTGATCCGCAGCTTCACCAAGAGCTACGCCATGCCCGCATGGCGAGTGGGATATATTGTCGGCCCCGCAAGCGTCATCGACGCATGCACCAAGGCGATGGAATGGGAACAGCTCCACGGCAGCCACGTCGCGCAAGCCGGAGCTGCCGCCGCCGTGCGGAACCCGGCGTATCCGGGGGACAGCATGGCCCGGGAATTCCAGCGGCTGCGCGACGTGATCCATCCCTTCGTGGCGCCCGACCGTCCGCTGCACGCCCTGAAGCCGGCCGGGGGGCCATTCGTGTTCATCAATGTGTCCGAAGCGTTCGACTCATCCACGCAGGCGTCGGCCGCCTTGCTGGAGGCCGGAATCCCGACCACCGCGGGACACTTCTGCCGGTCCGACCGGCACGTGCGCATGGCATTCGGTGCGTCGCCGGAAGTCCTGCGCGAAGCCGGGCGCCGCATTGCCGAGGTCGTCGCGGCCACCACCAACGGTCAACCAGTTCGAGCCGAGCAAGCAGCGAATAGGAGGGCCGTACTCAGCAGGACGTAGTCGAGGAACACATTTAGTCGAGATCAGTCCGCTAGGACGTTCCTGGACATGGGCTGATCTGAGACGGGGAGGATGTTTGTGACAGCGAAACGAGCACTATCGAAGGCGCTCAGCCGCCGGATGATTCTGCGTAGCGGAGCCGCGGCCGTCGCGGGCGGCGTCGGCGCTGCCGCGCTCGCCGCGTGTGGCGAGGCTGAGGTTGTCGAAAAGACGGTGACGGTAACCGTCACCGAGGTCAAGGAAGTCGTCAAGGAAGTTCCGGTCGAGACGGTCGTCACCAAGGAAGTCGTCAAGGAAGTTCCGGTCGAGACGGTCGTCACCAAGGAAGTCATCAAGGAAGTTCCGGTCGTCGAGGTCAAAGAGGTCGAAGTCGAGAAGGTCGTAACCCAGGAGAAGGTCGTCGAGGTCCAGGTCGAGAAGGTCGTCGAGCGGGAGAAGGTCGTCGAGGTCATGGCCCAGAACCCCAAGGCCGACAGCCTCGTGATCGCGAATCCTCAGACGCAGAAGGTCGACGACCTCGATGGGTCGCAGGTCTACGAGTTCCAGACCAAGATCCACGCCTTCTGCACGTCGGAGAGCCTGCTGCTCTACGACTATCAGACCCAGACCCTGAAGCCGCGCCTGGCCGAAAGCTGGGAAGTGGCGCCCGACGCCACGTCGGTCACCTTCACGCTGCGTGAAGGCGTCACCTGGCACAACGGCGACCCGTTCACGCCGGAAGACGTGGTCTTCAACTTCAACCGGATCTTCCGGGACGACGATCCGTACCACGCCGAGGGCACCTTCTACTACAACGGGTTCGCGCAGCCGTTCTACGGCGACACCGAGGTGCTGGACGGCCGCACGGTGCGCGTGAACTTGACGCAGCCCGACGCGCTGGCGGCGGAGAAGTTCGGCGCGCTGGACAGCTCGTACATGGCCCATCCGCCCAGCGTGATGGAGCATGGCAACCGCGAGTACTCCACCGACCCGGACAAGTACGTCGGCACGGGGCCCTACATCCCCGTGGAGGTGCGACCAGCCGAATTGGTGCGCATGGTACGCAACGAGAACTGGTGGGGCCCCCAGCCCGACTTCAAGGAGCTGATCTTCCGGATCTTCCCGGGTGGGGCGGCCGGCGCGGACGCGCGGGTGAACGCGCTGCTCGCCGGCGAAGTCGACGTGGCGCTGTACACGCCGGCGACCCGTCGCAACGATCTGTTCCGCACGCCCGGCATCGGCGCCAAGTGGTTCCCCAACTTCGTGCTGGGGTACTTCTACATCAACCACACGTTCCCGCTGTTCCAGGACAACCGGGTGCGGCAGGCCGTGGCGCGATCGTTTGACCGCGTCAGCTACTACGAGGCCACCGCCGGCCCAACCGTGCTGCCGTGGGGCAGGTTCTGGTTCCCCGGCTCGCCGTATCTGAACGACGCGGCGGAGCTGGACTACGACCCGGCGCAAGTCGCGTCGTTGATGCAGGACGCCGGCTTCTCCATGGGCGGCGACGGCGTATGGGCCAACGGCGACATGCGGGCCGAGTTCAAGATCCAGTACCGGGGCGACCCGGGCGCGCCTCCGGACCGCGAGACGTTCTGGATGCAGGGCTTGAACGACCAAGGGTTCTCCGTGGAGCTGGAGGCCTGGGACCCGGCCATCGGCGCCGACTTCGATAACGGCCCCTTCGCCCAGCAGAATCTGCACTTGGGCGGCTGGGGCGTCGGCGTATTCCTGGGCGACCCGGCCTTCGCCTATCAGCGTTGGACGGCGGGCGATCTCTTTTCCCGCAGCTACATGGACAACGCTGAGATGAACCAGCTCTACCAGGACATCCTGGTCGAGGCCGACGCCGACAACCGGACGTCGAAGGTGCATCGGATGCAGGAGATCGCAGCCGATCAGGTCGCCTGGATTCCGGCCACGGTATCCACGCTTGGTGCGGCCTGGCGGGAGGAGAAAGTCACCAACGTGACCTCGGGTGCGACCCAGTACAGCTACCCGTGGCTGTACAAGGTGGCGCCTGTTTAGGAGTTGCCTTGGTGGCGGGGACTCGCGCTCGAGGTCCTAACGGACCGGAGGCGCGGGTCCCCGCCTCCCCGCTTGGCCATCAACTGATCCGCCCACCATGAGCCGATACATCGCGCGCCGTCTTCTGTCCGTCATCCCGCTGCTCATCGCGGTGAGCATCATCGTGTTCGGGATGAGCAAGGCCTTGCCGGGGGATCCGGTCGAAATATTCCTACAGCAAGCCGACATTGCGAATCCGGAATTAGTGAAATCCATGAAGGACAAGTATGGACTCAATGACCCATTGCCGGTGCAGTATTGGACCTGGCTAAGTCTTATGTTTCGAGGTGACATGGGTGAGTCGATTCGGCGGGGTGAACGCGTATCCGACTTGCTCTTCCGAGGAATGCGGAACACGTTCAGCGTCGCAGTCGCCTCGGTCATTCTCGTGGTGGTCGTCGGTTGGACCATGGGTGTCCTGGCCGCCGTCGTCCACAACCGCGCCTGGCCTCAGGTCATTACGCGCTTCCTGGCGCAGTCTCCCGTCTTGATGCTCAGCATTCCCGGCTTCGCCGTCGCCGTGTTCATGGTGCTCATCTTCGGTGTCTCGCTTGGTTGGCTCCCCACCAGCGGCGTCTCCAATCCCCGGGCAGGGGGAGACGACGTCATCGACCTCGCCAAGCACCTCATCCTGCCAACCATCGGCCTGGCGCTCGCCTCGGTCGGCGCAAATTGGCGCTTGGCGCGAAACACCATGATCGAGGTATTGCGTGAGGACTATATTCGCATGGCCCATGCCAAGGGCCTGCCCCTTTGGCGGGTCTACTTTGTGCATGGTCTACGCACCACACTCGTCCCCCTGCTGACGAGTGCCGGGCTCCTATTCGGATCATTGCTAACTGGATCCTTCATCCTCGAATACATCTTCGCTTGGCCAGGAATCGGTTTGCTAGTTGTCGAGTCTACGGTCAACCGCGATGTTCCGGTCGTCATGGGTGCAACGATGTTGATCGCCACGATGTATATCTTCCTCAACCTTGCTGTCGATGTCATTTACGCCCTCGTCGACCCACGTGTCCGCTATGCTTAGCCCTCGAGCGCTCGAAAGCGCCGCCGGCTACCATGCGAGGCGGACCGTGAAGTTCTTGCGTGACCACCCGGTTTTGAGCGTCTCGCTCATCCCCATCCTCATTACCATCATCATCGCCTTGCTCGCACCAATTCTCCCGATTCCCGATCCGAACCGCGGGAGCATTAACGTGCGCTATCTCTCGCCACTAACCGAAGCCTATGTCTTGGGGATCGACAGCTTAGGGCGTGATGTCATATCCGAGGCAAAAAATCCAGATCCTTTCCCATCAAGTGTCGTCGAACGCTATGTGCCACCGGTGCCGAAACCATACATTCTCGGAACAGACAGCCTCGGCCGAGACATGATGTCTCGCCTCATCTGGGGCAGCCGCATCTCGCTGATGATCGGCATTTTCGCCAACGTGGCCGTCACGCTGATCTCGGTGTTCTTTGGGCTGCTCGCCGGCTATCTCGGCGGGCGTGTGGACGGCGTGATCATGCGCCTGGTCGACATTGGGCTTGCGTTTCCGGGCCTTCTCCTTGCGCTCCTGATCCTCACCGTGCTCGGGCCATCGGTGATCAACATGGCGATTGCCGTCATCCTGTCGTCCGTGCCCCTCAACATTCGTTTCTTCCGTGGGCAGGTCCTCACCGTGAGGAATGCCAAATACGTCGAGGCGGCGCGTCTCCTTGGCTACAACAACCTGCGGATCATGTTTCGAGAAGTGCTGCCGAACGTAATGCCGCTCGTCATCACGGTCACCGCCTTGCACGCCACAAGCTTCTTCATCTTCACCGCCGGCTTCAGCCTGATCGGCATGGGACTCAAGCCGCCGGACCCCGATTGGGGAACCATCATGTCGGACGGCCTGCGCGCGCTCTACGAGGCGCCGGCGGTGATCCTAGGCCCGACGATCCTGATCTCGGTGCTGGCGATCTGCTTCAACGTCCTCGGCGACGAAGTGCAGAAGATCCTGAGCCCGCGCGAGAGCCAGCTTTGAAATGAGCGTCTCCGCCGCGACGGAACCGGTGCTGGCCGTGAAGGATCTGCACACGCACTTCTTCACCAAGACGGCGACGGTGCGCGCCGTCAACGGCGTGAGCTTCAGCATCTTTCCCGGCGAAATCGTCGGACTCGTCGGCGAATCCGGCTGCGGCAAGTCGGTAACCGCGATGTCCATCTTGGGACTGGTTGACACCCCGGGACGGGTCGTCAACGGCACCATCACCTTCGATGGCCGTGACATGCGAAAGATGTCCGGGGGCCAGCTTCGCCGTATCAGGGGGCATGAGATCGCCATGATCTTCCAGAACCCCATCGGCGCCTTGAATCCAGTGTTCAGCGTAGGCCGTCAACTCGTCGAGGCGATTCGCACGCACCAGCGCGTCAGCCGCCGCGAGGCATACCGGCAAGCCGTCGGTCTGCTCGACCGCGTCGGGATACCCGACCCCGAGCAGCGGCTGCCGCAATTCCCGCATCAGTTCAGCGGCGGCATGGCGCAGCGGGTGGTCATTGCCATGGCGCTGGCCAACCGGCCCAAGCTGCTCATTGCCGATGAGCCAACGACGGCGTTGGACGTCACCATCCAGGCGCAGATCATCGACCTGCTGGCCGAGCTGAACCAGGAGTTCGGCATGGCCGTCTTGCACATCACCCACAATATGGCGCTGGTGGCCGAGAGCTGCGCGCGGACCATCGTGATGTATGGCGGAAAGATTGCCGAGAGCGGCGAAACGCAGGTCGTGTTCGACGATCCGCAGCATCCCTACACGCAGGCGCTGCTCGGCTCGGTGCCGGACCTCGACCAACCCGAGCAGACCATCGATCCGCTCGAAGGGTTTCCGCCCGACATCACCCGGGAGTGGCCGGGCTGTGAGTTCGAGCCGCGTTGCAGCCAACGCTTCGAGCGCTGCCCGGTCGAGAATCCCCAGCTGCGCGAGGTAGCCCCCGGACACGCCGTCCGCTGCCACCTCTACGAGGCGGCCTCATGAGCGACACCGCCGCCCCCCTCCTGCAATGTGAAGGGCTGGTCAAGGCGTTCAGCCTGCCCCGTACCAAGATCATGGAACGCCGGCGGTCACTGCTCGCGGTTGGCGGGGTCGATCTCACCCTCGACGCCGAGGAAACGCTGGGACTGGTTGGAGAGTCAGGCTGCGGCAAGACCACACTTGGGCGCCTGATCGTCGGCCTCGAGCAACCCACCAGCGGCAGCGTCTCCTTCAGCACGCGCAAGGCGCCATCTGCTGACGCCAATGAGCGTCTCGATCTGGCACGGAACGCCCAAATGGTCTTTCAGGATCCATTGGGGTCGCTCAATCCGCGGAAGCGCATCCGAGACGCAATCGCCGAGCCGCTGAGAATCCATGCCATCGTTCCCGACGCCGAGATTGGCGAGCGCGTCAACGACCTGCTCCAGGAGGTCGGCCTGCCGGTCGAGTTCGGCGCGCGCTTCCCGATGCAGGTGAGCGGCGGACAGCAGCAGCGCGTGGCCATCGCGCGCGCCCTGTCGGTGGAAAGCGAGCTGCTGGTCGCCGACGAGCCGCTATCGTCCCTGGACGTCTCGGTGCAGGCGCAGATCCTGGACCTGCTGCGGCGCATCCGCGACCGGCGACGCCTGAGCGTCATCTTCATTTCGCACGATCTCGCCGTCGTGCAACAGCTCTGCAACCGCGTGGCGGTGATGTACCTCGGCAAGATCGTGGAGGAAGGGGAAACACGCACGCTGTTTCAGCGCCCGCGTCATCCCTATACCACCGCCCTGCTCTCGGCAGTGCCCCGCGTCAAGGCCGCCGCCGGCGACCGCATTCGCCTGTCCGGGGAACCGGCCAGCGCCGCCAACATTCCGCCCGGATGCCCGTTCCATACCCGCTGCTGGAAAGCCCAGGACATCTGCCGCACCGACGTGCCCAAGCTGGAGTCGCTGAACGGCGCCCGGGTGGCCTGCCACTTTCCCGAGTAACGCGCATGAGCCTGCTGCAAGACCGAGTCGCCATCGTCACCGGCGCCGGCGGCTTGCACGGCATCGGACGCGCCATTGCCCTGGCCTACGGGCAGCATGGCTGTCGCGTGGCGGTCGCCGGCGGCAGCGCCGTCGAGCAGGTCGCGGACGAAATCCAAGCGGACGGGGGAACAGCCGTCGCCATCCCCTGTGACGTGTCGATCCCCGGCGATGTCGAGTGCCTGGTGCAGCGCACCGAGGCCGAGCTTGGCCCCATCGACATCCTGTGCAACAACGCCGGCATCCTCCGCCGCGGCCATCTGCACGAGATCACGCTGGACGATTGGAACCGCACCCTCGCGGTCAACCTGACCGGGCTGTTTCTCTGCACGCAACTCGTGGCCGCGCGCATGATTGCCCGCGGCGCCGGCGGCCGCATCGTCAACATTTCTTCGCTGTGCGGTCACCAGGGATGCCCGGGGCAGGTGAGCTACGCCGCCTCCAAGGCCGGGGTCGAGGGCTTCACCAAGTCGATCGCCGAGGACCTCGGGGCACACGGCATCACGGCAAATTGCATCGCCCCCGGCCCGGTCTACACCAACATGACGGGCAAGGACGCCCCGTCCGGCCAAGCGCCGGTGCGCTGGAACGGGGCGCCGATTCCGGACTTCGGGCTGCCGCCCGACGTGGCCGGCGCGGCGGTGTTCCTGGCCAGCGATCTTGCCAGCTGGATCACCGCCGCCACCCTGGTGGTCGACGGCGGGCGGCTGGTGCAGTGACCCGGGCCGTCCCACCGCGAGCGCCCGCGCGCTAGCG
This sequence comes from Chloroflexota bacterium, assembly GCA_026706485.1. Classification (NCBI taxonomy): domain Bacteria; kingdom Bacillati; phylum Chloroflexota; species Chloroflexota bacterium. The sequence continues at coordinate 165,607 of JAPOYR010000002.1, forward strand.
AGCCGAAGGCCGCCGTGGCAGCCGTCAAGCTCGTCGTCATCGGGGCCAGCCGCGTCTTCGCCCCCTCCATCGTGGCCGACCTCTGGCACGCCCGCGACGACCTGGCCGGCAGCACCGTCGCCCTCTGCGATGTCGACGCGGACACGCTCGGCGTCACCACGCGCGTCGTCGAGCGCATGGTCGCCGAGCGGGACATGCCCTACCGGATCGAATCGTCCACCGACCGCCGCGACCTCCTGGACGGCGCCGACTACGTCATCGTCGCCATCGCGCTGGACCACCGGCGCCTGTGGACCATCGACCTCGACATCGCCGAGAAGTACGGCATGGTCCTGACCACCGGCGACACGGTTGGCCCAGGCGGATGGTCACGGGCGCTGCGCACGGTGCCGGTGTTCCAGGCCATCGCGCAGGACATAGACGACCTGTGCCCCGCTGCCTGGCTCTTCAACTACACCAATCCCATGTGCGCCATCTGCCGCACCCTGAACAAGACCACGGACTTGAATGTTGTGGGGTTGTGCCACGGTATCGAGGGCACCACGCGGCGCCTGGCGAAGTTCTTGGACCTTCCGGAAGACGACATGTCCGTCCGCGCCGCCGGCATCAACCACCTGCAGTGGATTCTCGACCTGCGCCGCAACGGCACGGACCTCTACCCCGCGCTCAAGGCCGCCCAGCGCCCGCCCGCGAGCGACCGGCTGGACGTGAGCTGGGACCTGATGGAGCTCTACGGCTGCTTCCCGTCCCCCGGCGATCGCCACGTCAGCGAATTCTTCCCCTGGTACTGCCGTCCGGGTGACGACGGCAAGCTGCCGCGAGGCCTGTTCCGCTTCGACATGGATGAGTACTTCGACCGCGGAGCCGAGGTTCAGCAACGGTTCAGCGAGATTGCCACCGGCTCAGATCCGCTGCCCGACTCGCTCTTCAAGCCCACGAGCGAGAAGGCCGTGAAGCTGATCGCGGCGCTGGCGGCCGGCCGCGGCGGCAGCTATCACGTGAACATCCCCAATGAGGACTCGATTGGCAATCTCGCGCCCTGGGCCAACGTGGAGGTTCCGGCCTGGTTCGACGCGAGCGGCATGACCCGCGAGCCGGTCGGCGCGCTCCCCGAACCTGTCGCCGGGACGCTGCGCCCGTGGATTGACCAGCTGGAGCTCCTCACCGACGCCATCATCCAACGCGACCGAGAGCTCGCCCTGCTGGCCCTCCTCGCCGACCGCACCATCGTCGACGTAGACGCCGGCCTCGCCATGGGCCGCGAGCTCATGGACTCGCACGCCGACTACGTGCGCGAATATCACTAGGCTGCCTGGACAGGAGACCATCGCCTATCTCATCGTCATTCCTGCGCAAAGAGAGCTTGGCGTCGCCTCTCCGTCATTCCGGCGGAAGCCGGAATCCAGTCCGGCCAAAACTGGGGGCGCTGAACACTTCGGGTAGGGGCGGGTCTCAGACCCGCCCGTTTGTGCCCTCAGCAGACGTTACGAAAAGGAAAACGCCCAATGCCATTCGTCGACCCGGCCACCGCCAACAACCTGACCCACGACGCCATCGCCGCCATCAAGCAGCGCAACGGCTCGGGGCAATGGCGTGAACGCATCAGCGCCACCGCCGAGCACCGCAGCGTGCTGCTGCACTGGCCGCCGGGATCCGCCCAGGCCGCGCACTATCACCCCGACTGCGAAGAGGTCTTTGTCGTCCACGAGGGCCGCGTCGAATTCACCTTCGACGACGAGCCGCCGGTCGAGGCCGGACCGGGTTCGGTGCTCTATGCGCCTCGAGGCTCCCGGCACTCCCTACGCGTGGTCGGCGACGCCCCCCTGCTGATGATGTGCTTCCTCGCGCCCAACCTCCCGGAAGACGAGGTTCCGGCCTGAGGCGAGCAGCCGGCGGAAGCTAGGCGTACCCCCGTCAGCGGGCGAGCTCGAGCCGCGGGTCGAGGTGGGCGTCCGGGCGGAGCTCGGACAGGCGAATCAGGCCGCGGTGCCAGGGGTAGCCATGCGGCACGCGCTCGGCATTGATCGCCGGGCTGGTCCAGAAATACTGGACCACCGCGTCTTCCGGCGCCGTATACGTCTTGATGTGGTTGCCGGCCAGGTCTTCGAGCACGCCCACCCGCTGGCCCTTGCGCACCTTCTGACCAATTCGCACCACCGACTGCCAATACCCGCTCTCCAGCGATTCCATGCTCCAGCGTCGCGGACCCAGGATCGCCTGCGGCGGAACCTCCACCGGCTCGCCGTCGATCATGTCGAACCGCTTCAAGGCGTTCGCCAGGCACTGGTACTGCAGCTCGATCTCCGCCGGATCCTGGACGCCGTTCTGGCCGATTTCCGTCCAGACGTTCGCCACGCCCTCGCGCAGCAGCGCGAACGGCAGCCCCTGGTCCAGCTTTGAAAACTCGTCCTGAATCTCGGCCTGGCGCGGGTCCAGGTAGGGCACCGGCATGGAACCGGCCAGCCGCCAGGTGTCCCGCCGCAGGCGTTCATTCGTCGTCGGTTCGGCGAAGGCCACCCACGGGTCGAGTGCTTGCACGTACTCGCCCGCGTGCATGTCGACGTGAAAGTCGAGGTCGCGCAGCAGATTGAACATGCAGTCGATCTGGAATTCGGAGTAGGTCCCCTCGGGCCGACCCGCCGGCTGGAAATGCAGCTCGCGCTCGTCGACCGGGGACAGCTGCGTCGACCGGGTGAAGAACGCCCGCGTGCTCATGATGGGAATGATGCGGACCTCGCCGCGAAGCGTCTCCGGATCCAGCTCCTGCCAGAGCCGAATGGCGCCGTGAATGCCGGCGAACTCACCCGCGTGCATGCCCGAGGAGACGCCGAACTTCGGGCCCGACCGCGCACCGACAACCGTGCCGACGGGGATCTCCAGCTCTTCGCCCGAATGGTGGACATACCGCTCGACCCGAGAGGTCTTGGACCCGCCGCGAGCGCTCATGCCGCCTCCCACCCGCACCAGTCGAGGACGAAGGCAATCGCCGTCTTCGTCACCGGCGCCAGATCGTCCAAGTCGAAGAATTCATCCACCGAATGCGCCCCGGCGCCGCCGCCCGGACCAAAGAGGCAGCCGGGCGTTGGGCGTCGCAGGCTGTGCTGGTGCAGGTCGCAGAAGCCGGTGATCGCCACCGGCCCGAGCGGCAGCCCCGTCGTCACCTGGTGCGCCTCGGCCAGATGCTGAACCACGGCGTTGTCGTCGCCCATGTCCAACGGCTCCAGAGCCAGACCTTGAAAGGTGACCTGCGGCGGATGGTCCCGCAGCCATTCGTCCTGCGCGGCCGCCTCGGCCACGGTCGCCTCGATCTCGGCCCGCGCGTCGGCCACCGTCTCGGGCGGCATGAAGCCCAGCGTCGCGTCCAGCACGCAGCGGGCGGCGACGGTTCCGACCCACTCGCCGCCGGTGATGCCATAGACGTTGAAATGAATCGGATGCTCGGTGTCGGCCCAGCGCGGCGGAATGCTCTCGTTCTTCTTCGCCTCCAGCTCCCGCAGCGCCCGGATCACCACCGAGGCCTTTTCGATCGCGTTCACGCCGCGGGTGGCCGCGATGTACGGCACCGGCTTGCCGTGGATGGTGACGCGAAAGGCCACGTGACCCGGATGGGCCACGATCGCGCGCCCTAGGCCGGTGCCGTCCAGCATCAGCACGCCGTCGGCCTCGTAACCCGCCGCAACCAAGGCCAGCGACCCGTTGCCGGAGCACTCCTCGTCGATCGTGGTCTCGAGAATCAGGTCGCCCTTGAGGCGCAGCCCCGCGTCCTGCAGCGCCTGCACCACGAAGAGCATCTCGCAGCAGCCGGCCTTGTCGTCCTGCGCCCCGCGCGCGTAGAGGCGATTGCCCGCGATCTCGCCGCCCCACGGGTCGCGGCTCCACAGCTCGACCGGCTCCGGCGAGGTGGTGTCCACGTGCGCGTTGAGGATCAGCGACCGCCCGCCGCCGGTCCCCGGCCAGCGGCCCGCCACATTTGGCCGGTTCTCGTAGGACCAATCGGTGGGGCTCCAGGTTGGATAGCGGGCCAGCGCGTCGGGATCGCAGTCGATCATCGCCACGTCCAGCCCGAGGTCGCGCATGCGGCGCGCCATCCACTGCTGCGCCGCCAATTCCTCGCCGCGCGCGCTCGGAATCCGGACAAACTGTTGCAGGCTCGCGACATGCTCGCCATGGCGCCGGTCGAAGGCCTCCCACGCCGCCGTCCGCGCGGCGGTGAGATCAAGCGTCGCGGTCATTCCTGACTTGCCTCCGCCACCGTGACCGTGCGTCCAAACCACGGGTCGCCGTCGGCGCCACGGTCGCCGGTGACGGCCATGCTGGTCGTCACCGCCAGGACGCTGCCGTCGAGCGGCGAAACCACCTCCTGCACGGGCTCGCCGAAGTAGTCCCAGATTTGACCCAGCACTTCACCGGCGGCCACCTGCGCCCCCGGCGTGGCTGCCGGCACCCATAGCCCCTCGGAGTCGACCACGTGGCTCCAGATCTCGGGTCCGACGACACGCAGCGGCACCGCGCGGTCCGTCACGACTCCGTCAATCACATCCAGGGCGTCCAGCACGCGCAGTAGGTCGTCCAAGAGAACCTGGGCGTCACCGACGACATCGCTTACGCCGCCGCCACCCGTCACGATGAGCGCCGCCCGGCCTCGAGCCGCCATGCGCCCGGCGGCGCCGAGCTCGATCGCCCTCGGGTCGTCCTGATCCACGGCAACGCGCATGTCGGCGCCGGAGGCCACGGCCATGGCCAGCGACTCGAATTGCGAAGCCGCCGGAGGAACGGCGGCCCAATGTGCGTGCAACTCGGTCAGCTCGCCGCCCCGGACATCGATGTGAACGTCGGCGTCCGCCAGGGATTCGGTCACGGCCTGGGCGATGCGGTCGCTCGCCGAGGGCTCCTCCGCCTGCTCGGCGGCCGCAAATGCTGCGACCACCGCGCGGCCATCGAGCGGGCAGAACCGGGCGACTCGTCCGTAGAACCCCGCCACATCCACAACCGGCACGATGCGCACGCGTCCCCTGGTCAGCAGCCCAGGCAGTCGCTTGGCCAACATGCGGCACGCCGAGATTCCCGGATAGGCCGTGCCCGCCAGGCCGCCGACGATGTTGACGACCGGTCCCGGCGTCGCCGCTGAAAACTCAATCAGCGGAATATCGGCCGAGGGATGCCCGGGCACGGCAATCGCCCTCACCTCTCGCTCGGCCGTCATACGTCAGCCACTCGGCGCCGATCCATGCAACCGGACGAGTTCGGGCGACGCATCGCTCACGCGTAGTCCGGTCGGCAACGCCGGAGCATAAAGATTCCACCAGGATTGCGGCGCCGGAGTCTAGCACTCTGACGAAAAGGGTAATGCTGCTCCGCAGATCAGAGACTGTTCGAACCGCCAATCAATCCTGGCCTGATATCCGTCACTTTACGCAATGACAAATCGAGAATTAGCAGCATACTCATCCCAATGTTTCTCTTGATATTCAAGCCGAATCTGACCGCATGCTATCATTCGCGCCACCATTGCATAGACGCGCATCGGTTCAACACATGGTCACTCCAAGGCTCACAGGCAAGGTCGCCATCGTGACCGGCGCGGCGTCCGGCATCGGACGCGCCAGCGCCATTCGCTTCGCCCGCGAAGGCGCCACGGTGGTGATCGCCGACATCAACGCGTCCGGGGGCGACGAGTCGGCCGACCTCATACGGCAGGAAGGCGGCGAATCGTCGTTCATCCGTTGCGACGTATCCGATACCAAGGACGTGCAGGCGCTCGTCGATGAAACCCAGTCAACACACGGCCACATCGACATCCTGTTTGCCAACGCCGCCTACCTGGACGAGCTTTTCGCCATCGCCGAGACGTCCGAGGAGGTCTGGGACCGGCACATCGGCGTCACCCTCACGGGCGTCTACTTGTGCTGCAGATACGTCATTCCCCACATGATCGAGGCTGGCGCCGGATCGATCCTCGCCACCTCATCGGTGGGCGGCTCGGTCGCCTTCGATCGGCAGGCGGCCTACTGCACCGCCAAGGCCGGCGTGGAGATGCTGATGAAGACCATCGCGCGCGACTATGGCCGCGCCGGCATCCGGGCCAACGCCATCGCGCCCGGCGCCGTGTATACGCCAGTGATGGAGGACGTGAAGCGGCGCAATCCCGACGGGTGGGACCAGGTCCTGCGCGACATGAGCTTGCTCGAGCGCCTCTGGGCCGAGCCCGAGGACATCGCCGCCGCCGCCGCCTACCTCGTCAGCGACGAAGCGGCGTTCGTCACCGGCACCGTGCTCACCGTCGACGGCGGCTGGACGGCCCACTAGCCTCGAGCCCGCCCAGTCGAGCATTACGCCCGCTCGAGAAACACCTGAATGACCCGTCCATCGGTGCGGACCATGACGTTGCCGGCGAGGTCGGTGCGAAAGACCGCCGCGCCACGCTCACGGAGACGGCGCAGGGCGCCATCCCGCGGGTGATCGAAGGCGTTGTACCAACCGGCTGACACCACCGCGATCTGAGGGTCGACGGCATCCAGAAATGCGGCGGTTGACGAGCTGTTGGACCCGTGGTGCGGCACCTTGAGCACGTCGACGGGCGACATGACCCCGGACGCCGCCAGTTCCCCTTCGGTGGACGCCTCGATATCGCCCGTCAATAGCATCGACGATGTCCGATAGGCCAGATGCAGCACGACCGACCGGTCGTTGTCGTCGTCCGGTCCCGGTTCCGGCGGATTCAGCACCGACAGGTCCACGCGTGGGTGCCATGCCAGCGCGTCGCCGCGCTTGACTTCTTTGACCGGCACGCCGGCGTCGACGGCCAGGTCAATTACCTCGCGCATCACCGGATGGCTCAGGTTGGCATCGGCGTGCACCACAGCTCCCACGGCGAATTCGCGCATGACCGTCGGCGCGCCGCCAATGTGGTCACCGTCGGCATGCGTCAAGACCAGGTAGTCGAGGCGCTCCACGCCCAGCCGGCGCAGCTGCGGCACGATCGCCGCGCCCGCGGTCTGCGGGTCCGGTCCCGCATCCACCAGCATGGTCGCGCCGTCGAGCCGTATTAGCAGGGCGTCGCCCTGACCGACATCCAGTGCGCGCAGCTCCAGCTCGCCGTCCGCGAGCGGCGGAAGCGCGGCGCCGTCCGGTTGAGCCCGGATGACGCTGGCGACCACGATAAGCAGCGCCACCAGCAATAGAAGCGCCGCCAGGCGCGGCCTCACGGCCGGACCGACGGGCGGCAGCCCCGCCCGGCGCAGGCGCTCCGCAACGTGCTCGGCCTGCCGCCCAATCCATTGGACTGATGCGGCGCCAAGGACCTTCAAGGGCACGAGGCAGGGCCCTTCCGGCCTAGCCCGTCAGCTAGGGAGACCGGGTTGAGTTGGCCGGAGGCCATGTCGCGGTGTAAGCGAGCACGCCGAAGGCACCGCTGCACTCGGCGGACGCGGAGCGTCAGAGCGGGCGCACGTGCCCATCGCCGCGCACGACCCATTTGTACGTGGTCAGCTCGCGCAAGCCCATCGGCCCGCGTGCGTGCAGCTTTTGGGTGCTGATGCCCACTTCGGCACCGAGCCCAAACTCGCCGCCGTCCGTGTATTGGGTGGAGGCGTTCACGTAGACCGCCGCCGCGTCGACCTCGTCGAGGAAGCGCTCGGCATTGGTGAGCGACCGGGTCACGATGGCCTCCGAGTGGCCCGACCCATGCGTTTGAATGTGGTCCAGCGCCGCGTCGATGCCATCCACGACGACCACCGACATGCGCAGGTCAAGCCATTCGGTGTCGAGGTCGTCGCCCGCCAGGTTCACAACCCGGGCAAGGCCGTCCAGCAACGGCAGCGCCTCGGCGTCGGCGTGCATCTCGACGTTCTTTTGCGCCAGGGCCTGCCCCACCGTCGGCACGAACTCGGACGCCACCGATCGATCGACCAGCAGGGTGTCGAGGGCGTTGCAGATCGACGGTCGCCGGGTCTTGGCGTTCACCACGATGCGCTCAGCCGCCGAAAGGTCGGCGCTCGCGTCCACATAGGTGTGGCACACGCCCCATCCCGTTTCGATCACCGGCACCGAGGCCGTCTCGGTCACGAAATCAATCAGCCCCTGGCCGCCGCGAGGCACCACGACGTCCACGCCGTGGCGCGCCTGCAACAGCTCGCGCACCAAGTCCCGGTCGGGGTTAGTGATGGCCTGAATTGCATCCGCCGGCACGCCGGCCGCCGGCAGCGCCTCGCGCGCCAACCGGACCAGCGCGCCGGTGCTGTGCTGGGACTCGCTGCCGCCGCGCAGAATCACCGCATTTCCGGCCTTGAGCCCCAGGGCCGAGATATCGATGGCCACATTGGGGCGCGACTCGAAGACAGCACCGATCACCCCCAGCGGCACGCGACGTCGGGCAACCTCCAGACCGTTGGGCAAGCGCCGCGCGTCGACCGACTCGCCCACGGGGTCGGGCAGGCCGATGACGGTCCCCAGCGCGTCGGCGATCCCGTCGATCCGCGACGGAGTGAGCGTCAGGCGGTCGATGAAGGCGTCGTCGCGACCCGCGGCGCGCGCTTGCGCAACGTCCTCGGCGTTGGCAGCCAGCACGTCGGACTGCTCGGCTCGGAGCGCCGCCGCCATCGCCTCGAGCGCCTGATTCTTGGCGTCGGCGTCCAGCTTGGCGACCTCCCGCGCGGCGCGGCGCGCCGCCGCAACCAGATCGGGAACGCTCGGCCGAACGGCGGTCGGCGCGTCAATGGCGGCGTTGATGTTGACCTCCTCGGTCAGGCCTGGGAACTGTCGAGCAATACCAGGTTGTTGCGATGCACGGCTTCCGCTCCATGATCGTAATCGAGAATCGACGCGATCAAGTGTGACGGCCGACCCAGGATCCGCACCAAGTCGTGCGAGGCATAGTTTACGAGTCCGCGAGCGAAGACGCGGTCGTCCGGGCCGGCCACCGCCACCACGTCACCCCGGATGAAATCGCCATCCACGGCGCAAATGCCGGCGGGAAGCAGACTCCGCCCGGCATCGGTGAGCGCGTGCTTGGCGCCCCCGTCGACGCGCAGGGTGCCGCGCTCGGTGGCCGCAGAGCTGAGCCAGCGCGCCCGGCTGGTGCGGGTGACTTCTCGCGGCGCGAATCGGGTGCCGATGCGCTCGCCGGCAGCGATGCGCGGGAGCACGTCCGGCTCATTGCCGCCGGCGACGACGACCTCGATTCCGTCGAAGCTGGCGCTGCGCGCCGCCTCGACCTTCGACCGGACGCCTCCCGACCCGCCGGCGCCAGCCGCCCCCGCCGCGCTGGCCAGCAACTCGTCCGTCATCACATGTCCGTCTCGAATCAGCTCCGCGTCCGGATGGCGACGAGGATCGCCGGTATAGAGACCGTCAGTCGCCGTCAACAGGATCAGCAAATCGGCATCGACCAGTTGCGCGATCAGGGCCGACAGCGGGTCGTTGTCGCCAAATCGCAGTTCCTCCGTCGCTACCACGTCGTTCTCGTTTGCGATCGGCAACACGCCCTGATCCAGCAGTCCCGTGAGGGCGTTACGCGCGTTGAGAAACCCGTCACGCGTGGTCAGGTCGGCGCGGGACATCAGCGTCTGCGCCACCGTGATGTCGTGAGCCGCGAACACGGTGCCGTAGCGGGCGATGAGCGGCGCCTGTCCCACGGCGGCCAAGACCTGGCGCGTGGTGAGCTGATTGCCCTGCAGATGGAGCGTGGCGCGTCCCGCCGCCACGGCCCCGGACGACACGAGCACCACCTCCGCGCCGCTCCGGATGAGCGAGGAAATCTGCGCCGCGATCTGGTCGATGTATGACTCGTTGAGGCCCGCAGGCGTCGTGAGCAGCTGCGTGCCGCATTTGACGACGATGCGCTTTCGACCAGACATGGTCACCGGGGCTCCAGATCCGCCGTGCCGCTCGGGTGCGTGATTGTAGGGACTCGCCGATATAATGGCGCTCCCCCGCGCCGCGCGCCTTGTGGCGCGCCCAGCCCGAAGGAACTCACGGCCATGGATCGGGACAACAGCGACACGATCCGGAACGTGGTGTTCGTGGCGCACAGCGGCGCCGGCAAGACCTCGCTCACCGAGGCCATGGCCTATGTGACCGGGCAAACCTCGCGACTCGGTCGGGTGGAAGACGGCAACACCATCTCCGACTTCGACCCGGACGAGGTGGAGCGGGGCATGTCCATCAATCTCTCGGTCGTGCCGTGTCCCTGGCGCGGCGCCACCGTCAACGTCATCGATACGCCGGGATATCCCGACTTCATCGGCGACGTGGTCTCGGGACTGCGGGCGGCGGATGCGGCGATCGTGGTGATCGACGCGACTGCCGGCATCCAGGTCGGCACCGAAATCGTGTGGCGGCTCGTCGACCGGCGCGACCGCCCGCGGCTCGTGGTCGTGAATCGCATGGACCGCGAAAACGTGAGCTGGGAAAACGTCGTCCAGGAGCTGCGCGACAAGTTTGGCGCGGCCATCGCCCCCATCCAGATCCCGCTGGGCGACGCGCCGGCGTTCGACGGGGTGGTCGATCTGCTGGACGGCACGGCCCGCGCGTTCACCGACGACGGCAGCGAGCCGATTCCGGTTCCCGACGAGTTGAGCGAGGCGGTCGAGATCGCGCGCGAGCAACTCACCGATGCCGTGGCCGCCACGGACGACGACCTGCTTGAGAAATACCTGGAGGGCGAGGAGCTCGAGCGCAGCGATTTGGAGCGGGCGCTGCGGGAAGGCGTGCGCGCCGGTGAGGTCTACCCCGTCGTGTTTACCGCCGCCACGGCGACCCACGGCGCGCGCGAATTGCTCGACGCCATCACCGCCGTGTTGCCGGCGCCGTCCGACCTGCCCGTCGCGCCCGGCGCCAATGGCGCGACCCTTGACTTCGCCAGCGACGGGCCGGTCGTGGCCCAGGTGTTCAAGACCCTGGCCGACCCGTTCGTGGGCAAGGTCTCTCTGCTGCGCCTCTACACCGGGACGATCTCGGGCGACGTGGAGTTGCGGAACCAGACCAGCGGCCGAAATGAGCGCCTCTCGGGCTTCCAATACCCGGTGGGCAAGGGCGGCGAGCCGGCGGGAGTCGTGGTTGCGGGGGACATTGCCTTCGTCACCAAGCTGGAGAACGTCGCCACCGGCGACACGCTGGTGTCGGACGGCTCCGCGCACCAGATGGCCGCGCTGGACATGCCCACGCCGCTGTTCGAGGCCGCCATCACGCCGGCGACCCAGGCCGACCTGGACAAGATGGGCCAGGTGCTGGCGCGGATCGCCGAGGAGGACCCGTCACTGCAGGTGCGGCGCGACGACCAGACTGGCGAAACCATCCTGGCCGGACTCGGCGAGTCGCACGTGCACATCAGCCTCGAGCGCATCCGGCGCAAGTTCGGCGTGAACCTGCTGGCGGACGTGCCGCGGGTGCCCTATCTCGAAACCATCCGCAAGACCGTGAACGCGCATGGACGGCACAAACGCCAATCCGGCGGTCGCGGGCAGTTTGGCGACGTGCACATCGAGTTCTCCCCGCGGGAGCGAGGTGCGGGCTTCGAGTTCGAGGACCGCATCAAGGGCGGCGCGATTCCCAGGCAGTACCTGCCCGCCGTGGAGAAAGGGCTCGTCGAGTGCTTCGCCAAGGGCGCGCTGGCGGGATTCCCCGTGGTGGATATCAAGGCGGCGGCGTTCGACGGCCAGTATCACGACGTCGACTCGTCCGACGAGTCCTTCCGCAACGCCGCCCGGCTAGCGGTGGAGGACGGCTACCACCAGGCCAGCCCCGTGATCCTGGAGCCGATCGTCAAGCTGGCCATCGAAATCCCCGACGTCAATACCGGTGACGTGATCGGTGATATCAGCGCGCGGCGAGGTCATGTCTTGGGCATGAATCCCGCCGACTACGACGGCGCTTCGATCGTCGAAGTCGAGGCGCCCAAGGCGGAGGTGCAGCGCTACGCCACCGACCTGCGCTCGATCACGCAGGGGCGCGGGCAGTTCACCAGCGAATTCGTCCGCTACCAGGAAGTGCCGCCGCACGTTCAGGATCGCCTCGTCGCCGAGGCGGCCGCCGCGGACGGCTAGCGCGCCAAATGGACGACGCCGGCCGCGAGTTTCTGCAGCGGCTGATCGACGCACCCAGCCCGTCGGGCTACGAGCAGGCCGTGCGCAAGGTCTGGCACGAGGCGGTCGCCGAGTTCGCCGACGAGGTGCGCGGCGACGTGCACGGCAATGTCATCGCGACGCGCAATCCGGGGGGCAGCCCGAGGCTGATGTTCGCGGGCCACTGCGACGAGCTTGGCCTGCAAGTCAACTACATCTCGGATAAGGGGTTCCTGTACTTCAACACCATCGGCGGTCACGACCCGAGCCTGATCTCAGGGCGGCGCGTGATCGTCCACGCGCAGGATGGTCCCGTGCGCGGGGTCACCGGGCAGAGGGCCGTGCACCTGACGCCTCGCGACGAACGCGGCAAAGAGAAGAAGGTCGAAAACATCTGGATCGACATCGGCGTCAGCGACAAGGCGGAGGCTGAGTCGCTAGTTCGGGTCGGCGACGCGGTGACCTATGAGCTCAGCATGCAGCCGCTGCGCAACGGGCTGGGAGTCGCACGGGCGTTCGACAACAAGATCGGCGCCTGGGTGGTGGCCGAGGCGCTGCGGCGCGTCGACGCCGCCAAGTGCTCCGCCGAAGTGGTCTCGGTGGCCACGGTGCAGGAAGAGATTGGTCTGCGCGGCGCTATGACGAGCGCGTTTGGCATCGACCCGCTGGTCGGTGTGGCGGTAGACGTGACCCACGCCACCGACCATCCCAACGTCAACAAGGTCACTGCCGGCGATATCAGCCTGGGCGGCGGTCCGGTCATCACCCGCGGCGCCAACGTGAACCCGGTGGTCGAGCGGCTGCTGATGGAAAGCGCCGAGGCGCTCGGGATGGAAATCCAGATCGAAGCCGAGCCCCGCGGCACCGGCACCGACGCCAACGCCATGCAGCTTTCGCGGGCCGGCGTGGCAACGGGCCTCGTGAGCGTGCCGCTGCGCTACATGCACACGCCGTCGGAGATCATCTCGCTCGACGTGGCCTACCAGGCCGCCGACCTGCTGGCGGCGTTCGCCGAGCGCCTGACGCCGGACATCGACTTCACGCCCTAGCGAGAGCGGGTCGCTGTCAGAGGGCCTTGTCCAGCGCATCGTCTCCCAGGCGAGCGCCCGGACGACGAGCTTGTAAGGGCCTCCGCCGCTTCGACGCTCACTGTGCTGGCGGCGGATGGGCCGGCGCAGTGTGGGTCGGCACTCGAGGCTCAACCCGTTCAGCGATGTCGGGCCCAGACCTTAGCTCCGCCGCACGCAATTCAAAGGTCTTCTGAAGATTCAGCCAAAACTGCGGCGTGGTGCCGAAATAGCGCGACAAGCGCAGCGCGGTGTCGGCCGTCACCCCTCGCTGGCCCTTGAGGATGGCCGTGATTCGGTTGGTCGGGACGGCCAGGGCCTTCGCGAGCGCATTGGCTGAGAGGCCGAGTTCGTCGAGCTCGCCGCCCAGGATTTCTCCCGGGTGCACCGGTCGCATGCGGTTGGTCGTCGCCATCACCAGCCCCCTCATCGGTGGTAGTCCACGATCTCTACGTCGTACGGCCCGTCATCGCCCCACCGGAAGCAGACGCGCCACTAGCCAGCCGAATTCTAGAGTGCCCGTGATGGCTCCTCCGTCGGCGGCCGGATCCACGCGGCACGCGACGCGGGGCACTATCGGCGTTGCCTGGCGTTTGCGCGGCCCGAATTCGCCGGATTGGTCACACTGCGGGTGCTTGGGACGAGGCTATGCTCGGAGCGTGGCTCGCACACGCATGGATGGCTTCATGCGCCCTGAGGATGAACGCAACCGCTCGCGCTCCCGGATACGTCTGCGAGGCGGACGAGGCTGGGCGCGGCCTGGCCGCGTGGCCGGGATAGCGGCGCTGACGATCGGAATCGCGGTCATGCTGCTGGCGGCAGCTGCCTGCGGCGAGGATGAACCGCCGCCGGCGCCGGCCACGCCGACCGCAGCGGCCGCGGCGCCTTCGCCCACGCCGGAGCCGCCCCCACCCACCGCCGCGCCAACGGCCACTCCCACCCCGACCGTCGCGCCAACGAAGACTCCAACCCCAACGCCGACGCCAAGCCCCACAGCCACGCCTTCGCCTACCCCTACCCCCGACCCGACGGCCGCGGCCCTCGACGCGTCCGACTTCGACCGCGAGCGCCTGAACGAGGCCGTCGTCAACAATCCACCGACCTCTGTCCGCATATCTGCCGAGGCCGGCCTGTTGCCGATGGTCGAGGGCGACCTCGCGGTGACGATGGAGCTGGTTCCGGCGGACGAGGCGATGCGCATGCTGACGGAGTTCGATTCGGATGACCAAAAGCTGAGCCTCGAGTTGATTGTGATCGGCGACACGCAATACATCCGCTTAGCGGATCCGGATGGGAACGAGAGCCCCTGGCTGGCGTCTGACATCAGCGACGGCGAGGCGGCGCTGGTGGACGCCGTGGGCGCCGGTGACCTGCTGGACGACTTGATTCCCGACGACGACCAGTCGCCGATCGAAGCGATCGGCGTGGAGGCCTGCGGTGACGGCCGGCAGTGCTTCGTGCTCATAAGCCCGGAGGATCCCTCGGTGCAGATGCTGGTCGATACCGAAACCTATCTGCCGGTGGCGTTTCGCGGCCCGGTTCTCGGCGGCGGCGTCGACACGGACGTCGAGGTGCGGATCGAATGGAACGCCGAGATTTCGATCACCGCGCCGGCCGACGCGCAGCAGGTAACCGCAGAGGAGTTCGGCCTCGCCTTGATCAGCTTTTTCCTCGGCTCGGAGGGCATCAGCCCGGTACCGGTCGAACAGACCGAGACCGTCGTCACCCGGGAGATCATCAGAGAAGTGCCGGCGGAGACAATCGTCACCCGGGAGGTCGTCAGAGAGGTGCCGGTGGAGACAGTCATCGCCAGCGAGCGCTCGGCGTTGTGGCTGGCCTTCGGGGCATCGCCCTATGGAGAGGCGCTCGACGAGATCGGCGACCAGTTCCACGGCGATCCCGGCATTTCGCCGGCACGCCACGACCCCACGGTGGACATCTGGAACTGGGGCGCGGGACGCATTGAGCTGGCCGAGGCCACGGCGGGTCAGCTGTTCGGGCCGGACGGCGAGTTTCCCTGCGGCTCGCTGGACCCGGTCGTCGCCTGCGGCGCGGATGGCCTCGCCCCCGGGACCTACCTGCTGGTCTGGAGCGAGGTGCTCGACCCGGTCCCGCTCGACGACCCCGCCTACGTTCGCACCTTCTGGACGCTCTTACAGGACGGCGATCCGGCAAACGATTGGGAGGCGCTGCCGCAGTTCGCCAACGATGTGCTGGACGGCAGCGACACGCACTACTGGATTGCGGCAATACCTGGCGGCTGGGAGTTGCGCCGCACCTTCGGCCCGCAGCTGGAGCCCATGCCGACCGACGGCGCTGCCATGATTCTGGCGAACGTCGTGGTCTTCTGGGTGCCGCTGTCGGAGCTCGGCGATCTTGACGCCCTGAGCCTGGGCGTCGCCAGCTTCAGCGGTCCCGTCGATGATCCATATGGCGTGAACGGAACTCTCGACCGGTCACCGGAGCCGCAGCAGCCGCTCACGCCGCTCGACGACGTGGGGTTCTAGAAGACTACTTCCCGCGACCGGTCCCACGCTGCACACAGGACGCGGCGTAGCGTTGGTGACTCGTCAGACCGCGGGCGCTCGGGATGCGGCTATGCTCGTGTCTTGCCGAAGTCGTGGTGCTTCGGCTTGATGCGCCTCACGGGGAGTCCTCGCCCAGTGCCTGAAACGTCGGTGTCAGGGAAGGCAGAGCGCCTCCGCCGCACGGCCAGCGCCGTCTCGCTGACCCTTGGAGCCGTGGTCATGCTCGCCGTTGCGGCCTGCGGCGAGGAGGCTGCTCCGCCGGAGACGGTTACGCCAACCGCCGTCGTCGACGCAGCGACGCCTTCGCCCACGCCCCCGCCGGACACGCCCGCGGCAGCCACACCCACGCCAACTCCCGCCGCAACTCCTACGACGCCCCCAACGCCAACGCCGCAGCCCACCGCCACGCCCACGCCGCGGGCGACGCCAACGGCACCCACCGACGCCTCGCTCGGCCGCGCCCAAGCCGTGGGCTTCGATGCCGGACGGTTCGAAGACGCCCTCCAAAACGTCGCCGGGAACGCCACCCGTGTATCGATTGATATTGGCCCACCGATCTTCAAACCAGGGGATTTCACGATGATGGTCGAGACCGGGCCGGCGGGCGACACGATACGCACCCTGATGACCAGCGCGTCTTCAGGCCGCCCGCTGAGCATCGAGATGCTTCGAGTTGAAAACACGCTATTCGCACGTGGGCACGACGCCGACGGCAACTGGACTCCGTGGGTGGGCTCGATCGTCGCCGAGGACCTCGCCTTGCCGCTCGGCGCCATGGGGACCGCGATTGAAGATCTCGAGGCTCTCGGCGTCTCGGGTGACGATCCCGGCTACAGCGTCATCGGCAGGGTTGGGTGCCCGGACGGCCGAACGTGCTTTCTCCTCCAACTCCCCGACTTTGGCGAAGGGCAATTTGCAGAGCTGCTGGTCGATACGGAGACGTATCTACCGGTGGTGATGCGCCTGCGGCTCGAGGGGTTCCCCGGCGTCTACGACATGCTCATCGACTGGAACGCCGACGTCGACATCACGGCGCCGCCGGACGCGCAGATGCTCACGTCGGAGGAGTTCACGGCGGCGGTGTCGACGCTTATCGCCGAACAGTCGGGCGCCATCGTGGACTCGAACCTGCCCGACCCGGCAGCCGCGGGCGGCCCGGACGAGGCCATCCTGGAGTTGATTCGGCTGCTTCCCGAGCTTGGCGCGTTGCCGGACTTAGAAGCGCGCGACGGCAGGGGCGACTTGTTCCACCCCGATCTCGACGGCGCAAACGTGCGCAGCGATTCCACGATTGATATCGACACCTGGGGCGCCGGAGTGGTCGACCTGAGCAACTCAGGCGCGCGCGAGCTGTTCGGACCGGACGGCGCGCTGGCCTGCGGCCCGGCGAATCCCGCCGTGGTCTGCGGCGGCACCGAAGTCGCTCCCGGGCAGTATCTCGTGGTCTGGATGGCGCTCGTCGACGAGTTTCGCCTCGACGACGACAGTCTCTTCCGCACCTTCTGGGCCGTGTTCGACGACGGCGACCCGGCGAACGACCCTCCGCGGCTGCCGATGATCTCCCGCGATGTGCTGGAGAGCGCCGACCAGAACTACCGGATCGAGGCAACGCGTAGCGGCTGGCGGCTTGTTCGCACGTTCGGGCCGGAGTTTGAACGCACGCCGACCGGCGGCGCGGCGATCCTCGCCGAGGCCGTCGTGCTCTTTTGGTTGCCCGTGTCGGAGCTCGGCGATCCGGAGGCGTTGAGCCTGGGCGTGGCCAGCTCGAGCGGCTCACGCTCGAGTCCGTTCGGCCCGAATGGGGCCTTCGACCGGTCACCGGACCCCGGACAGCCGCTCACGCCGCTCGAGGAAGTCGTGCCGCCAGCTCTCGTGAAGCGCTAACCCTGATCGGCGCCGTAGAGCGTCGTCGCGGGGTGGAATGACGACCAGCCGAGCCAGTAGGCCAGGTGGCCCGGTAGCCGAGCAAGTTGGGCGCCGTCAGGGTGGACGAGCGCTTCTTCGGTGAGATTCCAGGTGGTTCCCTGGTCGTCGACAACCGTGCGCGGCTCGGTGCCCGGCCCGAATTCCCGCTCGCCGCGCTCGAACGCCCGCACCGCCGCGCCGGCGCTCCAGGAGACATTGCCCCGGCGACGGTCCATGCCGTCGATGGTCAGCTCCTCACCCAGCGCCACGAGTACGACCGGTTGGTCGGCGACGGTGTCGTTGAGCACCCGGGCCTCGACCACGTCGGCCACCGCATAGGCGCGAGCGGCGTCCCCGAGCACAAGCGCGAACACGCGATCCTTGGGAGCCAGGCCATCCGCCGTCGGCGCCGGGAACATCACGTCGGGGCTGGCGAAGTAGCCGCCATAGGCCGCGCCGGGCGAATAGTCGCGGCGGTGGCCGGTGTTGATGCTCAGCACCGCGGTCGTCGGATTGGCCGTGCGCCAGGCCTCCCACGTCGTGGTGACGATGGGGATGACATCGAGCCGGCCCGGATCGGCCGCCAGCGGCCCAAGCACTGGCTCACCAGTCAACTGGTTCCAGAGCGTGAACGTGCCGCGGTCGTACATCAGCTTGTTGCTACGCATGAGGAAGCCCGACGTGCCGATGCTGAGCACGTCGCCCCGGTAGCGCCGGCTGAACAGCACCCCCGCGCCGCAGAGGGTGCAGTAGGCCAGCGCCACGGGCTCGCCGCCCACGACGTCGTTGGCCATCTCGTGCCAGTCCAGGATCCGGAGCGGGTAGGCGCGATAGTCGCCGTTGATCGCAACGCCGAATACCACGTCTTCGGGCTCGAGGTAGGCGGCGCTCTCGGCCGCGACCATCGGCGCGGACTCCAGCGGCGGGATGCCGTCCAGGCGCACGCCGCCCCAGACGATCTCCTCGAAGCGGATGCTGCGCGGAGCGGATTCGTCGAAGAACCGGGCGAACTGCGGGTCGACGCGGCTGTAGATGCGGCCCTTCCAGGCGGCAAACCCCGGCACGGTGGTCAGGTCGGTTCTGGCGTACCACTCGGCCCACTCCGCCCACGATTCGTGTTGTTCACCGGTGAGTTGGAACAGACCCTGCCGAGCCTTGTCCCACGAGTCGGGATGAAACGCCCCAAGCTGCGCCGCCCGCAGGACCTCGATGAGCACCCCGATCAGGCGCTTGTCGCCGGTGGTTCCCATGTAGGCCACCAGCTCCACCTGCGCCTCCGGATAGGTCGGGTCGAGCAGCAGGCCGTCAAGCAGCGATTGCGCCTGTTCGTCGGACAGCCGGCGGTCGTCCGGCACAGGAGTGCCGGCAAGCGCCGGGCGCGGCGTGGACTCGGCAGTCGGAGTCGGCGTGGGCGCGGCGGTTGGCGTTGGCGCGGGCGTGGCGGTGGGACTGGGTGTCGGAGATGGGGGCGCGGTGACAATCACCTTGGCAGCGGCGGGGGGCCTGGTCGGTGTTTCGGTCGACGGGGTGTCATCGCACGCCGCCAGCGCCGCCGCCGCGCCCGCGGTGGCCAGCAGTCCGAGCGCACGGCGGCGCGACACCACCGCACGTCGCGGGGCGGCTTGCTGACTCCGCGCGCGCCCGGCTCCCTCTCCCCCGGAGGGAGAGGGCTGGGGTAAGGGAGATCCGAGACTCGGGCGAGGAAGGTCGGCCATTTATGCGAAGGTCTCTTTCAAGGGGGACGGGACCGTACGTCGGCGGACGTAGAGGGGTGCGTCATCGCAATCGCAACGATCGACTCCACCTTGAGCGGCCATGCGCGCCCTTGAGCTATCATCGCCGCTACTGTCAGCGGCCCCAAGGTCAGGCCGCCGTATCACGCGTGCGCTATTGACATCCATTGCCATGACTCCGGTGGGGCCCTTCACCAAGCCATACGTATTTGGCCGCCGGGCCGTTTTGCCTTCCGTGCCAAAGCTCCCTTTCGCGCACCGGGCGCCGACCATCTTGCCGAGCGGCTGACGTGACTGTCGACGCCAAGGATCTCCCCTCGCCCGAGGATTTGCACTTTGGGCACTTCGCGGCCGTGCCCGAGTATCGCCAAGTCAACCGCGAGCTGGTGCAAGAGCTATTCCGCCACATGCCGAATCCGTTCGTGCACGTCGATCTGGCCACGGGTACGGGACTCGTGCCGCAGCTGCTGATCGAGGAAGCCGAGAAACGGGGGTTCCGGGGCACCATCATCGGCATCGACCGCAGCCCCAAGGCCCTGGAGATTGCCGAGGCCACCACGCCGCGACCGTCGAACATTGACCTGCGCTTCGTGGAAGCCGACGCGCGATATCTCGAGCGCCTGCAAGGCGATGAGCTGCCCGCCGACGGCGCCGACAGCCTGAGCATTCACGACGCCATCCACGAGATCACCGACCAGGAAGGGCAGCGTCAGGTCTATAACGGCATGGCCGCCATCGCGCGGGACGGCGCCCTGCTGTCGTCGAACAGCACCTTCACCACCGTCTCGATGGCGGTGGCGAACTCGCTGCGGGGACACGGCGAGTGGAAGCTGCACTTCATGCGGCTCACCGGCGCCCGCCGCAACGACAAAGGCGGCGCGCTGCCCTACCGCCGGCCCGAGGACTACCGCAAGATGATCGAAGAGGCCGGGTTCAAGGTCGTGCACGAGCTGGAGCGGGCCATCCACCTCACGCGCGAGGCCCTCAAGGCCATCGCCCGCTATCCGGCCTTCGTGGAAGGCGTCGCGGGCGACCTGGACTTCCCCCGCAAGTTCAGCCTGGCGGAGCAGAGCCACTACCTGAGCCTCGCCGTCGACAAAGTGCGCTACGACGGCCTGCCACGCATCTGGCACGAAATCATCGGGCGGCGACGCGCGACGCCCTAGTCCCGCCCGCTCCTCGGCACGCCGGCCCGTCATTCCCGCTTCGCCGTCATTCCCGCTCCCTCCGTCATTCCCGCTTCGCCGTCATTCCCGCGCAGGCGGGAATCCACCCGTCACTGAACCCGGGGGCGGACAGGTTGCGCCCTGTCATCCCCAAGCCCGGCTGTACTTTGCAAAAGTCTCCGAAGGTGGGAATCCACCGCCCACCACATCTGGCGCGCACGGATATCCACCGCCCGGCAGAAACCTCATTCCACACCAGATCCGTCATTCCGAGCGCAGCGAGGAATCTAAGGACGCTGGCGCCGGCTCCGCGCCGCTAATACTCCTCGCGCCGCTCGAAGTGACAACGGTGGCCCGCGCTGCGCGCAGTGTGGGACCGGCCGCGTCGAATCTCCGAGACGGGCCAGCGGCGCCAGTCCGGTTCCCTCTCCCACAGGGAGAGGGCTAGGGTGAGGGGCTCCGGCGCGGCTACCATGCCCCCATGTCGCGGCTGACGACCGCCGTCGAAACCTACTTCGCCGATCTGCGGCGAATCCGCGCCACCGGCGGCGCCACCGCCGAAACGTCCCGCTACACCCCGCTGGAGAACCTCCTCAACGCGGTCGGCGCCAGCCTCAAACCCAAGGTCTTCGGCGTCGGGCAACTGGCGAACCTGGGCGCCGGCCATCCCGACTTCGGCCTCTACGCCGCCAAGCAGGTGCAGCGCGGCCAGCCCCGCGAGGGGCAGCGACCCGAGCACGGCGTGGTCGAAGTCAAACCTATCGGCGACGACGCCTGGGTCACCGCCGGCGGCGATCAGGTTAGCCGGTATTGGGGCCACTACCGCCTGGTCCTGGTCACCAACTACCGCGACTTCGTGCTCGTCGGCGAGGACGCAGCGGGCCTTCCGGCAAAGCTCGAAACCTTCCGCCTGGCCGCCAACGCAGAGGACTTCGACCGGCAGCTGGACAAGCCGCGCGCCTTCGCCAACCGCGTCGGCGCGGGACTGGCCGAATATCTGCTGCGCGTCTTCTCGCACCGCGCCGTGCGCGGGGCGCTGGAAGAGGCGCTGGGCGTCAAGTTCGAGGGCGAGCGCGGCGCGGCGTTCTTCCGCTCCACCCTGGTGCAAACCCTCTTCTACGGCGTCTTCTCCGCCTGGGTGCTCTGGGCGCGGCAGACGCCCCCGCCCGCGGGCGCGTTCGACTGGCGCACGGCCGTCTGGCACCTGCGCGCGCCGGTGCTGCGGGCGCTGTTCCAGCAGCTCTCCGATCCCGGCCGCCTGCAGCCGCTGGGGCTGGTCGAAGTGCTGGACTGGACCAATGCCGCGCTGGACCGCGTGGACCAGGCCGCCTTCTTCGCCCGCTTCAACGAGGGCGAGGCCGTCCCCTACTTCTACGAGCCGTTCCTGCAAGCCTTCGACCCCGCGCTGCGCAAGCAGCTCGGCGTCTGGTACACGCCCGCCGAGGTGGTGCGCTGCATGGTGGCGCGCGTGGACCGCGCGCTGCGGGACGACCTGGGCATCGCCGACGGGCTGGCGGCGGAGAACGTCTACGTGCTCGATCCCTGCTGCGGCACCGGCGCCTACCTGGCGGAAGTGCTGCGCCGCATCGCCGCCAACCTGAGGGACCGCAGTTCCGGGGCGCTGACCGGGGCGCACGTCAAGCGGGCCGCGCTGGATCGCGTGTTCGGCTTCGAGATTATGCCCGCGCCCTTCGTGGTGGCCCACCTGCAAGTCGGCATTACGCTGCAAGAGCTCGACGCGCCGCTGGCCGAGGACGGCGTCGAGCGCGCCGGCGTCTTCCTCACCAACGCGCTCACCGGCTGGGAACCCACGGTGCAGAAGCCGCTGCCGTTTCCCGAGTTGGAGGAGGAACGCGACCGTGCCGAACGGGTGAAGCGAGAGACGCCGATCCTCGTGATTCTGGGCAACCCGCCCTACAACGGGTTCGCCGGTATGGCCGTCGACGAGGAGCGCGAGCTTTCGGAGGCCTATCGCACGACGCGGCGCGTGCGGCGGCCCGAGGGCCAGGGGCTGAACGACCTCTACGTGCGCTTCTTCCGCATGGCCGAGCGCCGCATCGCCGAAAAGACCGGCCAGGGCGTGGTCTGCTTCATCTCCAACTACTCCTGGCTGGACAGCCTCTCCTGCCCCGGCATGCGCGAGCGCTACCTGGACGCCTTCGACACCATCCGCATCGACAACCTCAATGGCGACAAATACCGCACCGGGAAGGTCGCGCCCGACGGCTCGCCCGATCCCAGCATCTTCTCCACGCCCGACGATCCGGTGGGAATCCAAGTCGGTACCGCCGTCGCCACGCTGGTTCGCAAGTTCGACCACTCGCCCGCGGCGAGAGTCCAATTCCGCAACCTCTGGGGCCAAGCCAAGCTCGCGGCGCTGGCCGAAACGGCCGAGGCGGAACCGGAGGTGCTCTACGACGCCATCGAGCCGGTGCTGCCGCTGGGCCTGCCCTTCGCGCCGGTGTCCGTCAGCCGGGACTGGTTCGACTGGCCGGCGCTACCGGATCTATTTCCGACGTCCTTTCCGGGCGTCAAGACCAGCCGCGATGCATTTCTGGTTGACACCGATCTCGACCGGCTCAAGGCGCGCGCGGCAGATTACTTCGACCCGGCGGTGAGCAACGACGAGATTGCGCGGCGCTATCCCGGCGTGACGCGCAGCACGCGGCGGTTCAGCGCACCTGCCATTCGTGACGCGCTGCTCCGACGCGGCGGCCCTACCGAAAGCGGCTTCGTTCAATACGCCTATCGGCCATTCGACACTCGCGACCTCTATTGGGAAGCGGAGACCAAGTTGCTCGACGAAAAGCGATCCGAGTATTGGCCACACGCATTTGCAGGGAATCTTTGGCTCATATTGCAAAAGAAGGCCCGCCCCGATCTATCGCCGCCGCTCGCCACAGGATTCCTCGGGGACCTCAACCAGATGAATAGCGGTGTGTATTGCGTGCCCTGCTGGCTCAGCGAAGACGGCCTTGGAACCGACGGCAACGGCGCGAAACAACGCCCCAACCTGTCGCCGGCCGCCCGCCGCTACCTGGAACGCCTCGATCTGACCGTCGAGGACCTCTTCCACCACGTCCTCGCCGTGCTGCA
The DNA here is from genome assembly GCA_026706485.1 of Chloroflexota bacterium. NCBI lineage: Bacteria > Bacillati > Chloroflexota > Chloroflexota bacterium. The sequence continues at coordinate 189,161 of JAPOYR010000002.1, forward strand.
CGCCCCCGGCTACAACACCGTGAATGCCGATGCGCTGCGTGCGGAAGGACCCCGCATCCCCCTGCCGCACTGGGCCGAACTGTCCGCGCCGTCCTCCTCTGGTAGAGGCGCTTCGCGAAGCGCCCATTCGGCCGACGACGAGAGCGGTTCGCGAACCGCCCCTACGTCCGACCAAGCCGCGGAGGCCGCCCAAACCCTGACCGCCTCCGCCGCCCGCGGCCGCGAGCTGGCCGCCCTGCTGGACCCAGACACGCCCGTCCCCGGCGTCACCACCGGACAACTCCGCCCCGAGCTCGCCGCCATCGCCGTGCCCGCCACCACCGACGACAGCCAGATGGACGGCGACGACTTCGCCCTCACCGCCGGCTGGGGACACTTCGGCTCAGGCGAGGCCGTCATGCCCGGCCAAGGCCGCGCCGTCGAACGCGCCCACACCCAATCCGAACGCGAGGCGCTCCTTGCTCCCTCTCCCTGGAAGGGAGAGGGCTGGGGTGAGGGGATTCCGGCCCCGCTCGGCGACACCACCTTCGACATTTACCTCAACAACCGCGCCTACTGGCGCAACGTCCCCGCCGACGTCTGGCGCTACAAGCTCGGCGGCTACCAGGTCCTCAAGAAGTGGCTCTCCTACCGCGAGCAAACCATCCTCGACCGCCCGCTCCGCCCCGAGGAAGTCCAGCACTTCACCGACACCGCCCGGCGGATTGCGGCGATCCTCTCGCTGACCAACACGACCGAGCGATGAGACCCGAGTTAGATCCATGAGTACGCCTAGTTGGACAAAGCGACCGCGAGGGTTAGTTCGTTCTTCCACCCGACGAATCCGCCGTTGGCGCCGTCGCGCATTTGCGTTCGCTAGGACTGCTCGGGGTGTGCGCAGCCTCATTGCGCTTCTGGCCGCAGGCCTCAGCGCTTACGTCCTGACCCAAGGTTGGGAGTCCGAGGTCGCCGTGACTGGACTCGTGCTGCTCAGTATTTCGGTTGCGATCTTTCTAGTCACCATCGCGCCTACCCAAGCTACGAGAGTATGGCGAGCTATTGACCACCGGGCGAGTAGCGTCCTAGATGTCATCTTCGCTTTCGCCGAAGCCCGCCTGCGCCAACTCACGGTTATTGCTCTTGCATTAGTCACGGTATTGTCGATTGCCTTTTGGGGATGGCTCATTTCAGGCAGCGAGCTTCGCACTGAGTCTCAGGGAAGCCAGCAGACGATAATTCGCACAGATACGACCGAGTCAGGAAGCACGACATTTCGTAATCTGAGCCTAGTTTTCGCTGCGCTACTCGCCTTACCAATTGCGATTTGGCGCACACGCATCGCCCAGCTTCAGGCGACCACGGCCCAGCGTGAGCATCTAGATAGCCTATACCGCCAAGGCGCTCAAAAGCTCATCGACAAAGACCTTTCGGTTCGTCTAGAAGGCGTCCACATCCTTGATCGACTCGCCAAGGACGAGCCAGAGCGATATCACATTCAGATTATGCGCCGACTGTGCGGATTCTTGCGAAACTCGAGAAGTGTGCAGCATGTGACCATTGACCTCCAGGAGGACGATCGAACCGTCGCTGAGTCGATCCGTTCGCGCGGAGAATCAGGTCGTAGAATTGAAGAACAGTCGCATTTCACGCTTGACCTCAACCTCACTAACTTGAAGGGCGTCTGGTTCAACCGCGCAGTACTAGCGCGCGCAGATCTTTCTTAGACTCGTTTAGAGGACTCCTACCTAAACTATGCGGACCTATCAGATGCGGCCTTATATGGAGCCAAACTTGGTGGCGCTGATTTCCATGATGCAGAATTGACGAATGCCAAGTTTTCGCTGAATGGCGATTATCCGGCAACTGGTTTGACGCAAGAACAACTTGATGGTGCGTGGTGCGAAGAGGGCAATCCCCCTATTCTAATTGGTGTCAAAGACGCAGTCACAGGAAAGCAACTCACACCACCAACACGACGGATGTCGTTCAGAACGTATCTTGAGAAACTGAGATCAGAAATTGACTGAATGCGCGGCGAAGGGTAGGTCGCGTTGCGGCACTGCTCGTTCGCAGGGTCGGACTCCAGCCACGGTGGCTGCAATCTGAACTGATGGCGCTTGAGTTGACGAGATGGCCCGTGGCCCCGCCTACTGGCCGGTTTCAGTGTTCCGAATGACAACAGGGACTGGCGGGATGCGGATGCCGAATTGCGCTTCGCCCCCAACTGCCGCGGCCGAGCGCCTGGACTCCGGCCTCCGCCTGAGTGACGGATCTCGAGTGTCCCGCGGCTGAATTCGCTGGGGGTCTAATTCCGTAGGATTGAGGCTGGCGGGCAGCGAGCTTGCCGATCCCAGACGCAGTGGCTGTGACGACTTCCTCGATCGCTCCAACGAACCTGGTCGATGGGCTGTGTCCCACCGTGCGGGACTGGTTCGTCGAGCGCTTTGGGGCGCCGACGGATGCGCAGGCGGCTGGGTGGCCCCCGATCATGAGCGGGCGCGACACGCTTCTGGCCGCGCCGACCGGCTCGGGCAAGACGCTGGCCGCCTTCATGGCCGGGATCGATCGCCTGGTGCGGGCGGCGGAGGCCGGCGCTCTGGAGGCCGAAACCTCGATCGTCTACGTATCGCCGTTGAAGGCGCTGAGCAACGACATCCAGCGCAATCTCGAGGAGCCGCTGGAGGGCATCCGCCGGCGCGCCGTCGCGGATGGTCGTGAGCCGCCGCCAATTCGGACCGGCTTGCGCACGGGCGATACGCCCGCCAACGAGCGGCAGCAGCTGGTGCGCCGGCCGCCGCACATCCTCATCACCACGCCCGAGTCGCTCTATCTGATGGTCACCGCGCAGCGCAGCCGCGAAACGCTGCGCCGCGTGACCACCGTCATCGTCGACGAGATCCACGCCCTGGCCCGCGACCGCCGCGGCTCGCACCTGGCCCTCACGCTGGCGCGCTTGGATCACATCGCCGACGCGCGGCCGCAGCGGGTTGGGCTCTCTGCCACGCAGCGGCCCATCGAGGGCATCGCGCGCTTCCTGACCGGCGTCGACCCGGATGCCGCGCCGCGGTCCTGCGACATCGTGGACCTCGGCCACCAGCGCGACCTCGAGCTGGCGATCGAGGTCCCGCCCACCGACCTGGAAGCCGTGGCGCCGGGCGAGCAGTGGGGCGAAATCTACGACCGCCTGGCTGAGTTGGTGAGCGCGCACCGCACGACGCTGGTGTTCGTCAACACGCGCAAGCTGTCCGAGCGGGTGGCGCACAACCTGGCCGAGCGGCTGGGCGACGAGGCGGTGGCCAGCCACCACGGCAGCCTCTCCAAGGAGCGCCGCCACCGGGTCGAGCAACGCCTGAAGTCCGGCGACCTCAAGGCCCTGGTGGCCACGGCCTCGCTGGAGCTTGGCATCGACATCGGCAGCATCGACCTGGTGTGCCAGATCGGATCGCCCCGGAGCATCGCGACGTTCGTGCAGCGCATCGGGCGCTCGGGTCACGCCCTTGGCCTGCGTCCCCACGGGCGAATCTTCCCGACGACGCGCGACGAGCTGATCGAGGCCGCGGCGCTCATCCGGGCGGTGCGCGCGGGCCGGCTGGACCGCATTCAGGTGCCCCAGGCGCCGCGCGACGTGCTGGCGCAGCAGATCGTGGCCGAAAGCGCCTGCGAGGACTGGTCGGAACCCGACCTGTTCGATCTCATGCGCACCGCCCACCCATTCGCGGACCTGCCGCGGGACGACTTCGATGAGATCGTGGAGATGCTCGCCCGTGGCATCGGCGAAGGCGCCGGCCGGTCCCCGCCGCTGATTCATCGTGATCGGATCAACGGCATCGTGCGGGGACGGAGGGGCGCCCGCCTCGCCGCCATCACCAACGGCGGGACCATTCCGGAGTTAGGCGACTACCAAGTCGTGGCCGAGCCCGACGACGCCGTGGTGGGCTCGGTGAATGAGGACTTCGCCATGGAGAGCATGGCGGGCGACATCTTCCTGTTGGGCAGTACCTCGTGGCGCATTCGCCGCGTGGAGCAGAGCACCGTGCGGGTCGTCGACGCCCAGGGAGCGCCGCCCACGATTCCGTTCTGGCTGGGCGAGGCCCCGGGTCGAACGCGCGAGCTTTCGCAGGAAGTCGGTCAACTGCGCCGCGACATTGCGGACGGCCTCGACGATCCATCAGGCGTGCACGAGCGACTGCAACAGGAATGCGCGCTTTCCCCGACGGCAGCGGCGCAGATGATCGACTACGTCCGCGCCACCCGTGACGGGCTGGGCCTGGTGCCGTCCGATCGTGACGTGGTGTACGAACGGTTCTTCGACGATTCGGGCGGCATGCAACTGGTGGTGCACGCGCCATTCGGCCAGCGCGTCAACCGGGCCTGGGGCCTCGCGCTGCGCAAGCGCTTCTGCGTGCGCTTCGACTTCGAGCTGCAGGCGGCGGCCAACGACGACGCCATCCTGCTGTCGCTCGGCCCACAGCACTCGTTTCCGCTCGAGGAGACCTTTCGCTACGTCACGTCGCGCAACGTGGCCAAGTCGCTCCGGCAAGCCATTCTCTACGTACCGCTCTTTCCGACCCGCTGGCGCTGGAACGTCACGCGAGCCCTGGCGGTGCCGCGCCAGCGCGGCGGGAAGCGGGTGCCGCCGTTTCTACAGCGCATGAAGTCGGACGATCTCCTGGCCGCCGTGTTCCCCGAGCAGGTCGGCTGCCAGGAAAACGTCACCGGGCCGCTCGAGATTCCGGATCATCCGCTGATCGAGCAAACGGTGCGGGACTGCCTCACGGAGGCGATGGCCTTGCCGGAGCTCGTGCGCATCCTCGAGCAGATCGAAGCTGGTGAGATTCGCCTGCACGCGCGAGACACCGTCGAGCCCTCGCCCATGGCCCACGAGATCGTGAGCGGCAAGCCCTACACCTACCTCGATGACGCGCCCATCGAGGAACGGCGCACGCGTGCCGTGAGCCTGCGCCGGGCGCTGCCCGAAAGCGCGCGCGACCTCGGCCAGCTGGACGCCGACGCCATCGCACGGGTGGCGGAAGAAGCGTGGCCCGATCCCCGCAATGCGGAGGAGGTGCACGACGCGCTGCTGAGTTTGGTAGCGGTTGCCGAACCGGTCGTCGGCGATTGGATCGACTGGCTCCACGAGCTGCGCACGGCCGGCCGCGCGCTCCAGTTCCCCGTCGGTGACGCGGTCCTGTGGGCGGCGGCGGAGCACCTGCCGGCCTTGCGGCTGCTGTACCCCGAGTCGTCCGTGCCGGAGGTGCGGCTGCCTCCGCATGCCGAGCTTCCGGTCGACGACCGCGAAGCGGCCCGCCGGCTCCTGCTCCGGGGCCATTCCGAAGTCCTGGGTCCGTTCACCGCGGAAGAGCTTGCCGGGCGCACGGGACTGCTCGCCGAGGACGTGGCGCGTGGATTGGCGCAGCTTGAGGCGGGTGGCTTCGCGCTGCGCGGACAGTTCACGCCGGGCCGGGGCCACGAGGAGTTTTGCGATCGGCGTCTGCTGGCCCGCATGCACCGCGCCACGCTCGATCGGCTGCGACGCGCCATCGACCCCGTGTCGGCGCAGGACTACATGCGCTTCCTCATCGAATGGCAGGGGCTGGGGCCCGGCGGTCGGTTCGAGGGCCGCGCGGGCCTGCGCACCGCCATCCAGCGGCTGCAGGGATTCGAAGCGCCGGTGGCCGCGTGGGAGAGCGTGCTGCTTCCCAGCCGCGTGCGGGACTTCCAGCCCAGCTGGCTCGACGAGCTGTGCCTGAGCGGCGAGGTGGCCTGGGGCCGCCTGTCGCAACCGCGCCCAAACGCCGACGGCGACGCGCCGATCACCGGCTACACCCTGGCCGCCACGCGCGCGACGCCAATCACCCTGGTGCCGCGTCGAGACCTACCGCTGCTGCTGGCGGCCGCACGCGGCGCAGACGGCGGGGAGGCCGAGCCCCCGACGGTCGGCGCCGGGGGTGAGATCCATCGGCTGCTCGAAGCCCGCGGCGCGCTGTTCTTCGACGAAATCGCCGCGTCCCTCCGGCGCTTACCGACCGATGTTGAAGAGGGGCTGCGGGCCCTCATCGGCGGCGGCTGGGTCGCTTCCGACGGCTTCCACGGCGTGCGCGCGCTGGCCGGTCGGCGCCGCCGCGGTGGCTGGCGGCGGCGCGGCGGCCGGCATGGCTTGGGCCCCTCGGCCTCGCCACCCGGCCGTTGGTCGCTGCTGGCAGCCGCTCCCACCGACGAAGCCATGGCCGACGACCTGGCCGAGCGCGTGGCGCACGTGATGCTGGGGCGTTACGGCGTGGTCTTCCGCGATCTGCGCCGGCGCGAGGCGTTCACGCTGCCCTGGCGGGACGTGCTCCGCGCCCTCCGCCGCCTCGAAGCCCGCGGCGCCGTCCGCGGCGGCCGGTTCGTGACGGGATTCGTCGGCGAGCAATACGCCCTCCCCGAGGCCGTGACCGCCCTGCGCCGCCACCGGGCCGAGGCCCCGAACGGCGAGCGCGTCCGGATCAGCGCCGTGGACCCGCTGAACTTGACCGGCATCGTCACGCCCGGCGAGCGGCTGCCGGCCTATCCCGGACGCTCAATCGAGCTGATCGACGGCCTGCCGTCCGTGGAGCACGACGCCGTCGCGCGCTGACAAGCCCGCCCCGGCGCTGCACAATCCGCCCAAGGACCCAATGCGTACTGTTTCAAGGAGACGGAACGCCCGCTGAAGCCCGCACGGCAAGGTGGGCCGATTCAGTCGCGATTGACCACCTGGGGGACGCGCACCGGCTTAGCGTCGGACGCGCGCCACTGCCGGACAGCGGAGATCGAGCATGACGGATCGAATGCGTTGGCTAGGTCTGGCGGGCGCGCTCGCCGCCATTGCGGCGATCATCGCCGTCATCCTGGTCGTGGTGCAGCCGCCGCAGGCCGTCAGCGTGGCTCCCGCGCCGGACGAACCAACCACACCCGAGGCGGCGCAAACGGTGACACAGGCCGCGCCAGCCACGCCCGAGGCCGCGCCGGCCACGCCGCAAGTCGCAGCCCCTGCATCGTGGGCGGCGCCGGCCACACCGCAGGCGACGCCGCAGGTCGCAGCCACTGTGCCGGTGACGGCGCCGCCGACGCCCCAGGCCGCGGCAACGCCCGAGCCTTCGGGGCCCCTGGCGCCCGAGTTCGTGCGCGTCACCCAGTGGCTCAACAGCCCGGCGTTGAGCCTGGCCGAGTTGCGCGGCCGGGTGGTGCTGATCGATGTCTGGACGTTTGGCTGCTACAACTGCCGCAACACCCTGCCCTACCTCCGCGACTGGCACGCGAAGTACGCCTCGGAGGGCTTGCAGATCGTCGGCGTGCACACGCCCGAGTTCGAGTTCGAGCAGATCGAGGCCAACGTGCGCGAGGCCATGATTCGGCTGAACGTGACCTGGCCGGTGGCGATGGACAACAACTGGGGCACCTGGCGCGCGTACAAGAACCGCTATTGGCCGCGCAAATACCTGGTGGATCAGCAGGGCCGGATCCGGTACGACGTGATTGGTGAAGGGTCCTACGCCGAGATGGAGCGCCGCATTCGCGAGCTGCTTGCCGAGGGCGGAGCCTCGCTCGACCACATTCCGGTGGGCGGCGTGGACGAGGGCGCCCCGCCCGCGCAGACGGCGTTGTTCACGGGTGACTCGTGGGATGAAGGCCGGTTCCTGTCCGTCGAGGGCGCGGGTGGAGCGGCGCGGCTCGGGCTGCGCGGCGGCTGGGTCGTGGAGTCCGACCGCGTGCGGCCGGACCCGGACGCAGGCTCGACCGCCTGGGACGCGACCGTCGTCGTCACGTCGGGCATGGCAAACCTCGCCGCGGCGGCCACCGCGGCAACGCCGGTGCTCGTGAAGGTGACGATGGACGGTGCGCCCGTTCCGGAACCGCTGCGCGGCGCGCATGTCTTTGCCGGCGAGGACGGCGCGACCTACGTGTCGATTGGCAAGTTTGGCACCTACAGTCTGCTGCGCCACGGCGACGGCGCACCGCGTGAGCTGCGGCTGCACACCGCCGACGCCGGCCTGTCGCTCTATACCTTCGTCTTTGGGGCCTAGCGCGTCCCGCCGTGGATCAAACGGTCAACCTGGCGGTGGCATTCGGCGCCGGCGTGGCCTCGTTCATCGCGCCGTGCACGCTCGCCTTGGTGCCGGCCTACGTGCTCTATCTCGGCGGCCTCACGTTAAGCGACGGGGATGGGGCGGACGCGCGCGCGACCCGCGGCGCGACGCTGCGAAGCGTTCTGGCCTTCACGCTGGGTTTCACGTCCGTGTTCGTGATTCTCGGGGCTTCGCTTGGAGCGCTCACGCAGACGCTGGCCGACCATTCGGTGTGGCTGAACCGGGTGGGCGGCGCGCTGATCATCGTGCTGGGACTGATGGCCCTGGGGCTGCTGCGGGTTCCGCTGGCGCAGCGCGGCTTCGCATTCCGCCCGCACGTGTCCTCGCAGCTGCACGTGGCCGGGGCATTCCTGGTCGGCGGCGCCTTCGCCGTCAGTTGGGTTCCCTGCGTGGGACCCATCCTGGGGGCGATCCTGGTGCTGGCGGCCACCACGGCATCCGTTGGCGAGGGCGCCCTGCTGCTGCTGGCCTATTCGCTGGGCATGATGCTGCCGTTTGCCGCCGCCGGCGCATTCTCCGGCTGGACGCGTGCGCTGCTGCAGCGCCACGGCCACGCCCTGACCTACGCGACCCACGCGGGGGGCATTCTGCTCATCGCGCTGGGGATCGTGGTTTTCACGAATCTCATGCCCGTTATCGCCAGATATATCCCGATTGGCGTATGACGAGCACGACGAACGGAATAGAATGGAGCAGGGTCGCGGATGTGCGCCGACGCCCGACCGGCGCCGGGCCTGGACCCTAGGACGGAGCGAGGACCATGAACAGCACGCCGGACAGCCAGGCCGCGGCGCGGCTCGCCGCTGCCGTTGGGCAAATCCTTCCCGTCGATGGCGAGCGCTCGCTGACGGCGGTCGCCGCGCAATTCGACCTCCAAATCGCGCCCGCCGATGACGTGGAGACGTTCGCCGGCCAATTGATCGTCACGGCCGGCGAGGCCGACCGGCTCGATGACGTAGTCCGGGTCCTGGTCACCGAGAGCGTCCTGTACCGACGGGAAGCGCGTGAGCCGGTCGACTCGGTCGAGTACGGCGAGCTGTCGGCGGCGGCGCAGGCGCTTGGCGTTGCGGTGCCGCCATTGGAGGAGATTGACGGCGCAACCGCGGACGTCGACGGCGCCGAGCGGCGCACCCGGCTCCTGGGCGCCATGTTTGCGCTCTACTCCGACATGATGAGCGGTCCGGAAGAGGACCGGCCCCTGAAGCTGGCGAATGTCCTCGGCGGCCTGCTGCGAGCGAACGACATCGACATCCTGCGGCTGCCTCAAGTCCGCGCCCACGATGTTCGCGGCGTCGTGCGCATGGGCGGCATTGAGCATCTGCTCACGGCCGTGTGGGAAGTCGGCGACGACCCGCTCGAAGTCGACACCTCGGAAGAATCCATCCAAGCGCAGGATCGGCGCACGCTGATCGTGGCACTTCAAGGGTTTCCGCGCGAAATGCGGCTGGACCCGGAGCGGGACCGCCGCAAAATCCTGCTCGACGGCCGCGATCTGACGCTGCTGCTCGAAGGCCGCTGGACCGTGCCGCACGCCGTGCGCTGGAAGGCCCGCGAGCAGCGGGAAACGGGAGTGTTCGCGCGCCTGCCGATAGCCCCGCCCGAAAACGACCCGACCGCGCTGGCGCTGTCGTCCGACACCGCCGAAATCGTCGAGGTTGACGCGGATCAGAAGACCCTCGCGGCCAACGTCGCCGAATTCGACCAGACGATCTCGGAGGAGATCGAGGCCTCGGAGGCGGAGGCGAAGCGCCTCCGCGTCATCGGGTTCATTTTGGCCGGAATTGCCGCGGTTGTGGTCGCCGGTCTGTTCGTCAACTCCAAGATTCAAGAGTCGATCGCGGAGGGGAACCTGGACGCGGCCAGCGTCACGGCCATGCGCGCCGCCCAAGCGCAAGAAGATGCCCTGGAACGGCTCGAGGTCACCGGCCTGAACCGGTACTTCTCCGACGACGTCATTGCCAGCATCCGGCAGCAGATTGAGAGTCTGCGCGCGAACAACGTCTACATCACCGCCCGCATCGACCGCGAGGTCTTGCGCGAGAACTCGGGCGTCCAAGACGAGTTGGCGTTCATCGCCTTCCGCGAGACTGGGGAAACCGAGCTGCGCGGCCAAGGCGACGGGCGCATCATCAGCAGTGATCCGGCCTACCGCGCCGTGCTTGGCTTCATCATGTCTCGGAGCGAGGCCGGCCAATGGATGGTGACGGACCGGCGTGTGTTCGACACCAGCTAAGGCCGCGGTGGGCTGAACCGGTTCCGCATCGCCGTTAGGTATTCTGGCGCGCGGTTCGGGGCCGCCAAGGCGACGTAGCCAAGTGGTAAGGCGGGGGTCTGCAAAACCCCTATACCTCGGTTCGATTCCGAGCGTCGCCTCCAGCTGAGGGCCTGATCGGGCCGACCGCGACTCTACCGCCGGTGGGTGCGCCTAACCGTGCGCCGCGCGCCGCACGCGCTCCCACACCTGCTCGACGAGCTCTCGATCCGGGCCACCCGGCGGCGCCGGCAGGAACTCGTCCCGCCCGGCGCGGGCGTGCAGCCACGCGATGACGATATTGCGATGGTCGTCTGACACGGACGCATCGGACTGACGGGGCTTCAGAAGGTCCTGCAGCGCGCGGCGAACCGCACCGCGACGCGGGCGCGTCAGCACGACGTGCCGCGCGATCCGGCCATCGGCAATGAGCGCAATCTCCGCATCGCCGGGCCGACGACCGCTGTCCACCACCACGACCCGCTCGCCCCCAAGCCCACCGGCAAGGGGCAGACGCTCGGCGCGGGATCGTCGCAACCGGCGCACGATCGACTCCCGCTCCTCGGCGGGAGCGTCGGCATCGGTGACGACGGCAATCGCCGCCTCACGGCCACTGCGCAGATAGGCCAACGCCGCGGCCCGCCGCCAGGGTTCCACGGCGCACGCGCCCCGAGCCGGCAAGTCGAGCAGCCGGCGCGCGGCCTGCGCGGCGAGCCGCGCGTCCCGCGCCGTGGGGAACGGCCCCACGTAGTCGCCGGACTCGCCCCGCATCGTCGATGCGGTGTTGATGACCACCGCCGCGGCCGGACCGACGTGGACCAGGAGCCGCGAGGCGCGGCGTTGGCGCTGCACGTTGTAGACGGGGGACAGTTCCCCGATGAGCTCCGCCTCGCGCAGCAGCGCGCGCAGCTCCGATCCTGTGACCTCCCAATCAATGTGATCGATTCGCGGCAGCATGTCGGCGCGTTGGCGCACGAAGCTGTGCGACGTGGTGAAGTGGGCCCGAACGCGGCGCTGGAGCGAGACGGTCTTGCCGACGTAGAGCGCTCGACCAGACGAATCGCGAAACACATAGGCGCCGGGAGACGGCGGCAGATTGCGCGAGGCCCAGCGGGCCAGCTCCTTGGCCCGCTGGGGCATCGGTCCCTCCGGTCCACCCTCCGCGCCCAGCGCGCGCAGCGCCTCGACGGTGGTGACGCCGCGAGCGCGCGCCCGGTCCATCAGCGCGGCGAACAGGCGATGCGTGGCCCGGGCGTCCGGCAGCGCGCGGTGGCGGGGCGATTCTTGTTCGCCAAGCAGCTCCAGCGCGTCCGCCAGGCCGGAGACTTCGGCCTCCGGCATCAGCACCTGCATCAGCTCCATGGTGTCGAGACCGTCGCCGGGAAAGAGCGGGCGCTGGCCCCACACGGCCTCGCGGTTGAGATAGCCCAAGTCGGTCGGCAGGTTGTGCGCGACGAGCACCGCGCCGGATTGGAACTCGCGGAAGTCGTCCAGCACTCGCTCGATCGGCGGCGCGTCAACCAGCATCTCGTCGGTGACGCCCGTGTAGCGCGTGATGAACTTGGAAACGCGACCGGGAATGCGGACGAGGGTCTCGAACGTCCCGACGACCGTTCCGCCGCACACGCGTTCGGCGCCGATTTCGAGGACCCGGTGCCGCCCCCCGCGTCCGCCGTTCGTCTCGATGTCGAAGATCACGAATTCCGCGTCGCTGAGGTCCTCGGCGCGGTGCCGCCACGCGGCCAGCTCCCACTGCCCCGCCGAGGCCTGTCGCAGCCGGTCGTCCTCGAGCAAGAGCGGCTCGAGCGCCCGAGTCGCCACGGCCGCGGCCTTGGACTCGACGTGCAGCACCGCCCGAGCCAGATGTCGCAGCGACAGCGGGCGATCGGCTTCGGTGAGCTCGCCGATGGCGGCCTCAACGAGCGCGCTGCGCCGCGGACGAGCCGGTCCGTCCGCCGCGGTCACGCGGCGTGCGCGTGGCGCGTCATTCCTTGCGCCCGCCGAGCAACACCGACCCGACCATGTTGATCACGCCGACGATGATCGAACCGATCACCGCTCCGACCACGGTGCGAATCTCGATGGCCTCCACCGCCTGCGCCGCCAGCCAAAAGACCCCCGCGCTGACCAGCACGTGCGAAAGCCCCAGCGTCAAAACTCCCAGCACGCAGGTGACCGGCTTGAGCAGCACATCCACCACCGGGCGCACGTACGCGTTGACCAGCGCGAGCACGGCGGCAAAGGCCGTGATCGTGGTCCAAAAGTCGCGCGTGCCCTCGGGCGGAAACGCGATGCCGTCGGGCACAAAGGCCGCCACGGCCAGCGCCGCGAAGAAGCAGGTGACGAAGCGCGCGAGCAGATAGCGCAGCTCGCGGGTCATGCACGACCCGTGGCAACACCGGCGGCAGCGGCCGCATGGCTACGCGGAGTCGCCGGAGCGAACCTCCACACCCGCAAGCTCCTCGAGCGGCTTGATCAGCGCCGCCGCGTCCAGGTCGCCCAGCCCCTTGTGGCGCACCTCCTGGTAGAGCTGGTCGGCCAGCGTCGTCGCCAGCAGGCGCACGTTGCTCCGCCGTCCCAACTCCAGCGCGAGGCCCAGGTCCTTGAGCAGCAGCTCGACGCCGAATCGGGCCTCGAAGTCGCCCGGAAACACCAGGCCCGGCATGTCCACTTCCATGCAGCGGCTGGCGGCGTAGGCCCCCATCAGCGTGTCGAAGAGCTGCTGTGGGTCGATGCCGTTCTTGACCGCCAGCACGTAGGCCTCGGCGTTGGCGGCGCGAACCCCGGCGATAATCATCTGGTTGGCCAGCTTGGCCACGCAGCCCGCGCCCACCGGGCCGAAGTGCTGCACGTTGCCGCCCACGATGTCGAGCAGCTCCTGGCCGGCTTGCCAGTCCTCGGCCGTGCCGCCGACGAATACGGCCAGCGTGCCCGCTGTTGCGCCGGCCGGACCGCCGCTCACGGGAGCATCCAGGTAGCCGACGCCCTTGCCCGCGGCCTCGGCGGCGCAATGCTGCGCGGTGTCGGGGCCGTTGGTGCCAAAGTCGATCCAAAGCTGGCCGTCGCGGGCTGTCTCGATGGCGCCGTTTTCGCCCAGCAGGATCTCCAGAGAGTCCTGCGGCAGCGGCACGTTCAGGCACACCACGTCCGACTGCGCGGCGACCTCCGCCGGCGTGTCGGCAGCCGTGCCGCCGTCCGTGACGAAGGCGTCCACCTTGCCGCGGCTACGGTTGTGCACGATCAAGTCATGCCCCGCCGCCCGCAGATTCGTCGCCATGGGAAGGCCCATCTTGCCGAGGCCGATATATCCAATTCGCATGCGCGGATAGCTCCTTAAGTCATTCACTCAATTCGGCGGCGCGCCGCAGCCCTGATCGCGCCCGCAGGAGTGACCGGTCGGCGTCCGCGCTACCGCTGGGGCATTCCCAGCCTCAGCAAACCATACCAACGGACTCAGACGCGCGCCCACGCCGCGCCAAACGTGCGCTTGGCGTTGCCGATGATTTCGGCCGTGGTCTGGTAGGGCGCCGGCTTCATTTCGAAGCTGACCAGCGGCATCGCCGTCGGCAGGTCCTTCTCGAAATACCCGATCTCGAACAGCGCCTCCAGGAACGCCGTGAGCTCCGGCACGTCGTTCACGCCACCCGGCTCGCCGAACACCGGATGCTGGTCGCCCCATTGCGGGTGCGAGCGGTCGCTGATCAGGCAATTGCCGATGTGGGCTTGGATGATGTGATCCGCCGCCTTCCGCACGGATGTCGGCGGGTCCTCACCGAGCAGCGGCAGATGGCTGAGGTCCAGGCAGAGCCCGAAGTTCGGCGTGTCGGCGCGAACCATCTCGCTCACCCGGATGCATAGCTCGACGGGACCCAGGAGCGAGCACTTTTCGATTTCTCGGTCGAACTGCTCCAGCGCAATCCATATGCCCAAGCGGGCGGCGTGGTGGCAGATCTGCTTGAGCGAGTCGGCCAGGCGGTCCAGCGCCGGCTCAACGTCGTCATCGGTCGCCGGCGCCGAGTTGGGGCCGTCGAGCACGCCGACCAGCGTGGCATCCAGCTCGTGCGCCTCGTCAACGCCGCGCAGCATCGCCTCGATGCCTCGCTCCCGCACGTCGGGATCGGCCGATGAGAGATCGAGCTTCTCCAGCAGCAGCGCCGGGTGCGCCCCGTAGCCAAGCGCCAGTCGGGCCGTGCGCGCGCGTCGGGCCAACTCCGCACGCGTCGCATCGTCGTTGACGTGCGTGACCTCAAGGGCGTGAAAGAAGCCGTCGGTGGCCAGCGCCTCGACCGATTCGAGAATCGGCCCGTCGCCGCTCTGCAGCTCCGGATGCAGCATGAAGTGCACGATGCCCACGTGCATGTAGGCCTCGGGTGGTCGGTCCATCGCACGGTCCTCCGTCACACGGCACTGCGCGCATATTGGCCCGACCGGATGCGCCTGTCGAGATTCCTGGCGGCGGGGCTAGGTGGATTCGGCGGGCGCCCGCTCCACCACCACGTTGTCGGCTTCGTACTCCCGGACCACCTGGGCCACCAGTTCCGGGCTGGCGCTCACGGCCTTGGGCCAGCGCAAGCGCGTGACGTCGCCGTCGGGCGCCTCGACGTGCAGGTCGAGCGGAACCTCGCCGGGATAGGCGGCTGCCGCCTCGTCCAGCCGGCGCAGCAGATCGATGTCATGCCCGAGGTCAGGGCTGCGGCGCAGCACCACAACAACTCGCCGCGGCGCGCCGCCGTTCGTCGCGCCGTTCGCTTCGCCGGCCGCCGCGGGGGCATCGTCGCCATTCGCGGAACCCTCCGGCGCGGCGTCACCGCTCGGCGGCACGAGTTCGCTGCCCGCGGCCTGCACCTCCAGGCTCCCCGCCACCGGTGTCGACTCGACCGGAGCGTCGGCATCCACCGCCGGAGGCTCCGGCTCGGCGCCCATCGCGTCGCCGTTGACCGCGGGTTCAACGTCGACCATCGGATCGTCGCCAACGTCCGCCGCGCTCGGCACTGCCGCAGCCTCGACGAAGGCCTCGGGGTCGTGGCCGATGCCGTCGTCGGGTGCTGATTCGCCGGCGGGCGTCGCCACATCCTCCGAATCCTCCGTGGCTGGTTGCGGCGGATAGAGGTTTTCGGCAACGAGCTGCAGCGATCCCCGCCGGTCCTCGAGCCTGCCTCGGGCCACGATCACGCGGTCGATCTCCAGGCTGTCGCCAATCTGCGCCCAGATTCGCGGGAACACGACCACTTCGATGGTTCCCGGCGCATCCTCGAGGGTGACGATGGCCATGGTGTCGCCCTTCTGCGTGATCAGTTGCCGCACGTCCGCCACCAGCCCGCCCACGGTGAGGTTCTGGCCGATATGTGACGCATCCAGGTCGAATATTTGTGTGTCGACGCTGGCCCGCAGCGCCTCACGCACGCCCGGATTCGACAGCGGACTCGGCGACACGTGCAGCCCGAGCAGGTCCTTCTCCCAGCGCCGCCGATCGGCGTTGTCGGCCGGTTCCACCTCCGGCAAGGCGTCGTCGCTGGTCTCGCTGGCAGGCAGCGCCCCCATTTCGAACATGGTGGTCTGCCCCGACACGCGGTCGTTCCGCGCCTGCTGGCCGCGCTTGAACGCGGCTTCCAGTCCGGCGAGCAGCGCGTTCCGCTCGCCCAGGCCGTCCAGGGCGCCGACTTTGATCAGCGCTTCGACGGTGCGGCGCGTCACGACCCGACCGTCGATCCTGGCGCACAGGTCGGCCAGCGACTCGAACGGCCCGCCGTCCTCGCGGGCGTCGAGGATCGCGACGACCGCCTGCTCCCCGACGGTCTTCACGGTCCCAAGGCCAAACACAATCTGGCGTCCGCGATGCACGAAGGAAGCGCCGCTCCGGTTGACGTCGGGCGCCAGCACGTCCAGGTCGAGCACCTCGGCCTCGGACTTGGCCCGCGCCACCTTGGCCAGGTCGCCGCTGTCGGTGTCCAGCAACGCGGTGAGGAACTGCACCGGATAGATCGCCTTCAGCCAGGCCGTCCAGTAGGCGATGACGGCATAGGACACCGCGTGCGCCTTGTTGAATCCATATCCGGCGAACGGCTCGATCAACCCGAACACGTCCTCGGCCACGGCCGGCGTAAGCCCGTTGGCCGTGGCCCGCTCGATGAACTCCGCGCGCTCCTTCTCCAACGCCTCACGAATCTTCTTGCCGACGGCCTTGCGGAAGCGATCGGCTTCGTCCCAGTCATACCCGGCAAGCTCGCGCACGACGCGCAGCACCTGGTCGGCGTAGACGAGCACCCCGTGCGTCTCGCGCAGGATCGGCTCGAGCTTGGGGTGGGGATAGACCGGCTTCTCGCGCCCATGCATCGTGTCGATGTAGCGATCGATGTGCTGCATGGGACCCGGGCGATAGAGGGCGATGATCGCCGCCAGGTCGTCGATCGTCGTGGGTTGCAGGCGGCGCAGGGTGGAGGTCATGCCGCTGCTCTCGAGCTGGAACATGCCCACCGTGCGCCCGGCCCGCAGCATGGCGAAGGCCCGGTCGTCGTCCAGCGGGATCTCCTGCGGCGCGATCTCGTCGCCGGTGTCCTCACGGACCAGCTCCAGCGCGTGCGTGATCGTCCGGAAGTTGGACAGCCCCAGGATGTCGAGCTTCAGGATGCCGATGCGGTCGATGGTCTGCCCCGTGAACTGCGCCACGGGCTGACCGTCAGCCGAGCGCATCAGCGGCACGTGCTCGATGAGCGGCTCCCGCGACACCACCAGCCCTGCGGCGTGCGTCGAGGCGTGGCGGGACACGCCCTCCACCTCGCGCGCCCGGTCGAGCAACCGCCGGATCTCGTCGGTGCCGTGGTAGAGCTGCTGCAGCTCCGTCACGGTTTCCAGCGACCGCTCGATGGTGAAGGGATTCACCGGATTCACCGGGATCAGCTTGGCCACGCGGTCCACGTCGGGCAGCGGCAGGTCCATCACGCGGCCCACGTCGCGCACGGCCGCCCGCGCCGCCAGGGTGCCGAACGTCGCAATCTGCGCCACGTGATCCGACCCATAGGTGTCGGAGATGTAGTTGATGACCTCGTCCCGCCGATCGCTGGGGAAGTCGAGGTCCACGTCGGGCATGGATCCCTTGCGCCCGACGGTGAGGAAGCGTTCGAACATGATGTCGTGCTTGATCGGGTCGATGTCCGACATGCCCATCGCAAAGGCGACCAGGCTGCCGTTCACGGAGCCGCGCGGTGCCGTGAGCATCCCGCCGTCGCGGGCGAAGCGCACGATGTCGCCGACGAGCACGAGGTACGACGCGAACTCGGTCTGCTCGATCACGTCGAGCTCGTACGCCAGCCGCTCCGCATAGACGGGCGACGGGTCGGCGGCCAGCCGCGATCGAAGGCCACGCTGCGCCTGGTCGCGCAGATAGTCGATGGCGCTGCCGCCGCCGGGCAGGGCGATTTCGGGCATCGCAATGCGTCCGAACGGCAGGTCGATGTCGCACCGCTCCGCAATCGTCACCGTGTTCGACAGGGCGTCCGGCACGTCGGTGAACAGGCCGGCCATTTCCTCTGGCGCGCGCAGGTGGAAATCGCCCTCCATCCGCAGGCGTGAGGTGTCCGAGAGCGTGCGCCCGGTCTGAATGCAGAGCAGCGTGTCGTGGGCGTCGCGATCCTCGCGCCGCACGTAGTGCACGTCATTCGTCGCCACCAGCGGCAGCCCCAGACCGTCGGCCAGCTCCATCAGCCGTTGGTAGTTCGTCTCCAGCTCGGGCTGCGAACGCTGGACTTCGATGTAGTAGTTGCCCTCGCCGTACACCTCGGCGTGCCAGCGCGCCACGGACTCGGCGTGCGCCATGTCCCCGGCCTCGATGGCGCGCATCAGCTCGCCCGATGGGCATCCGCTCAGGCAGATCAGCCCCTCGCTGTGCTCACGCAGCAGCTCGCGATCTACCCGCGGTCGGTAGTAAAACCCCTCGAGATGCGCCCGTGACGTGAGCTTGACGAGGCTGCGATAGCCCTCATGGTTGCGCGCGAGCAGTGTGAGATGAAACGCGCGCCGGTCGAGGGTCGCATCGCGGTCGGTGCGCGACCGCGGCGCCACGTAGACCTCGCAGCCGATGATCGGGCGCACGCCGGCGTCCTTGGCCGCCAGATAGAAATCCGCCGCGCCGTACATGACCCCGTGATCGGTGAGCGCAACGGCGTCCATCTCGAGCTCGCGGGTGCGGTCGAGGATGTCGGGAATGCGGCAGAAGCCGTCGAGCAGGCTGAATTCGCTGTGAACATGCAAATGGGCGAAATCAGCCACGCCGCGCCTCCCCGGTCAGCCGGCAGCATTGTAGGCACCGAACATATTGCGGACAACCGGCAATGTCCCAAATCTCCGGTAGGGGCAGGTTTGAAACCTGCCCTTCCGGGGTCCACATGCCCGGTGGCCCAGGCTGCGTGCAGCCTGGGAGATTCATCCGAAGCCCATCCCACGCTGCACGCAGCGCGGGCCACCGGACACGCCCGTAGAATGACCGCGCCGTCCATCCCGAGGGTCACTGCGTGCTGCGTGCGCCTCGCATGGCCCCGTTCGGCTGGCTCGCGGCCGCCAACTTCGCCTTCGGCCTGGGCATGGGCATCTACCAGACGATCTTCTTCAACTTCATCGGCCAGGACCTCGGCATCAGTCCCAACGAACTCGGCCTGCTGGAAACGGTCCGCGAGATTCCGGGCCTCTTGACGGCCGGCATTGCGGCGCTGGTGATGACGGTGGCGGAGCCGGTGGTCGGCGCCGTGGCGCTGCTGCTGCTTGGCGTGGGATTCGTCAACTACTTCCACATCGACGGCATCCCGAGCTTGATCCTCTTCTCGCTCGTGGCCAGCGTGGGCTTTCACATGTGGATGCCGATATCCAGCACCCTGGCGCTGCGCCTGAGCCACGTCACCGAGCAGGGCAGCCGGCTGGGCCGGCTCCGCGCCGTGGCGGCGGTGGCCAACCTCGCCGGCATCGGGCTCGTGGCGCTGGTCGCCGGAGCCAGCGGGCTGCGGCCGCTCTTCGTCGTCGCCGGCGTGCTGGCGATCGCCGGAGCGCTGCTCGTCCTGCGCGTGCGCGGGGTGCCACGCACCAAGCGTCCGCCGCGCATCCTGGTTCGGCGGGCGTACTGGCTCTACTACGCGCTCACCTTTCTCGACGGCGCCCGCCGCCACATCTTCATGACTTTCGCCCTATTCCTTTTGGTGCGGGACTACGGATCGCCGGTGCAGACCATCGCCATCCTCAGTCTCGTCAACGGCGTCGTCAGCATCGCGGCCGTGTACCAATTCGGCCGCCTGATCGACCGGTTCGGCGAGCGCCGAATCCTGATGGTCGCCTACGGCGCGCTGGCTCTGATCTTCGTGGGCTACGCAGCCATTCCCGTTCTCGCCGTGCTCTTCGTGCTGTATGTGCTGGACAACCTGTTCTTCAGCGCCGACACCGGCGTGACGACCTATCTCGGCAAGATTGCCGTCGACCCCGCCGACATCAGGCCAAGTCTGGTCACCGGCATGACGGTCAACCACATTGCCGCGGTCATCATCCCCATCACCGGCGGCATTCTCTGGGAGGCCTATGGCCACTGGGTCCCGTTCGTTGGCGGCGCGATCCTGGCGGTCGCGTCGCTGGCGCTGAGCACGCGCATTCGCGTGCACGTGGGAGAAACCGCTCCGTCGCCGGTGGCCGAAGCGAAAGCCGCCCCCTAAGCGGACACCCGACTACGGCAGCGAGTTCCGTTCCGTCCAGTCGATGATTTCGGTGCTGAGCATGTATTCGATGGGCTGCTCGGCGGTGCGCTCGGTCAGCCAGGCGTCGAGCTTCCGCGCTCGCAGCGTTCGGGCGTGCGCCGCGCTCAGGGGGCGCTCGTCCACGCGGTCGGTCACGCGGAGCAGATACCAGCCCAGGTTGCCTTCGAAGGGACCGACGAGCTCACCGATCGGGGAGGTGAACGCCACGGCGTCCCAGACCTCCGGGCGGATGCCGCTAGGCGTCCAATCGACCACCCCGCCGGCGGTGCGGGAGACGCTGTCAACCGAGACCTCGCGCGCCACGTCCTCCATCGCCTCGCCGTCCTCGATGCGCTGGATCACCTCGGCGGCGTCTTCCTCGCGGGCGAGCACGATCTCCACGGCCTTGACGTGGGCGGGCATGGGATCCGTATCGGCAAAGAGCTCATCGGCGAGCTGCTGCCGTCGAAAGCTGTCCGCCGCGAACCGCTCGATGGTCGCCGCGTCGAGACCGGTAGCCTCGCGGATGGCCTCGATGGCCGCAGTTTTGGCGTCGTCGCGATCCGGCGCCACGCCGGCCACCTTGGCCAAGTGCGCGCGGAGGTCGTCCGGAGCAACTTCGCGGCCCTCCGCCGTCCAGGCATCGCGGATCAGGACCGCGTGCGCCAGATGGGACACGCCGTTGAAAGCCACGCCGCCGAGCTGCGCGCGCAGGTCGCCCGCCCGCGCCTCGTAGTCTTCGACCGTCTCATCCGCGTCCAGGGCCGCAAGCTCCTGCTGCAGCTGGTAGCGGCGGAATGACAAGAAGTCGCGGTATTCGGTTGCCGTGATCGGTTCGGACCCAACCGTGGCCACGGCCGAGTTCGGCAACGCGCCGTATTCCGAGTAGAAGGCGCTACCGACGAGTCCGAGCACGACGGCGGCTGCCAGGCCGGCCACCAGCGTCAGCCATTTCGCCGCGGCGGCGGTGCGCTGCGGGCGGCTGAGCATGCCCCAGTCCCGCAGGGCGACCATGAGGTCGCGCCAGCCGATCGTCGCGGTGCGTGGGCGGCGCTGCTCCCGCCGACGGTCGCGCTCGGCGCGGCGCCGCTGTGCATGGGTGCGCGGGGCCATGCGGCGCCTGCGGCTAGGCGCTACGCGTGCAGGCGGCGACGCACGACGTACGGCAGCAGCGCGAGGTAGCGCGCGCGCTTGATGGCGCGGGCCAATTCACGCTGGTGACGCGCGCACGTCGACGTCTTGCGGCGCGTCTCGATCCGACCCGAATCGGCGATGAACCGGCGCAGGAGCTGGGCGTTCTTGAAGTCGATCGGCTCCCGCGTCTCGCAGAAATAGCAGGCGCGCCGGCGAAAGCCTCGCCCGCCCCGCCGCGACCGCCCGCCGCGTCCGCCTCCGCCACCGCCACCACCGCCGCCGCCCGAGCGCGTGTCGGGCGTCGTCGGTCGGGCGTCCTCGCGGACCTGCCGAGCCGATGCCGGAGCGCCCTCGCGCGGAGCGCCGGTGCCTTGGTCAGTCATGCAACCTCACGATGGATCAGGGAGCGATCAGAAGGGCAGATCATCAGCAGTGATCGAGTCGTCCGTGTCCTGGCGACCGCCCTGGGGCTGCTGACCGCGAAAGTCGCGCCGGTCCCCACCGCCGCCGTCGTCGCGCGGCGGTCCATCGGCGTCGTCTTGCCGGCCGCCGAGCATGATCAGGTCGCGTACGACAAGCTCGGTGCTCGTGCGGTCGTTGCCCTCGCGGTCCTGCCATTCGCGCGTCTGGAGACGGCCTTCGAGGTACACCCGATTACCGCGCCGCAGATACTGATTGGCGACCTCGGCATTCCCCCTCCACGCCACAACCCGAAACCACTCAGTGCGTTCGCGCTGCTCACCACCCTGGCTGCGCCATGACTCGCTGACGGCCACGGTGAAATTGGCCACCGGCGTGCCATCTTGCGTGAAACGCAACTCGGGATCACGGCCAAGATTGCCAATAATTTGCACCTTATTGAGCCCACGGGACCGACCGCGGCGGCGGCCGCCGTCGTCATTCATCGCCGGCTTTCGCTTTCAACCGCCAGCGCGGGCGACATGTCCAGCTCTTGACGGGCAATTAGGAAACGCATCACGTCCTCATTGATCCGCAGCGACTGCTCGAGATTCTGGATGCGAGCCGGATCGGCGGAAAACTCCAGCAGCACATAGTGCCCTTCGCGCTCGTCTTGAATGGTGTAAGCGAGCTTGCGCTTGCCCCAGCTGTTCACGCTGTTAACCTCGCCGCCCGCGCCGCTGATGTGATCCGCCACGGTGTCAATGTGACTCGAGGTCAGCGTAGGGATGCGCTCGACGCCATAAATCACGACGAGCACGTAGTCGCGTACCAAACGGCCCTTCCCACTGGGTTTGCACGGCTCGCCAACGGCCGCGCCGAAAGGGTTCTTGCGGTCGTTGCCATACTAGCACGGGGTATTTCCGAGGCTGACGCATGGCGTCCTGGTCCCGATTGGTCTGGCTGGCCGCACTGGCAGGCGGCGCGTGGGCGGCGACGCGCGGTCGGCCGCAGCCGTTTGACGTGGAATCGCACCTGGACGGCGGGACGCTGCGGCCGATATCGGAGGGACGGCTCTACCACCGCGCGGTCGGCGCCGGACCCGACCTGGTGATGCTGCCGGGATTCGGCGGCAATGTCAGCACCTGGGAGTTCATCACCCCGCCGCTGGCGGAGACCCATCGCGTGCACTGGGTGGACCTGCTCGGGCACGGGCTCTCGGACAAGCCGGCCGCGGCGGACTATGGCGCTCCCGCGCAAGCCGAGCGGCTGGACGAGCTGCTCCGCGCCGAGGGGCTCGAGCGCGTGGTCATCGTGGGCAGCTCCGCCGCCGGGCAGCCCGCCGTCGCCCTGGCCGCGCGGCATCCCGACCGCGTGGCGGGGCTAGTGCTGGTCGATCCCTTCCTGGTCGCCGGGCCCGGGGTTCGCCTGGGCATCTGGCTCAGCCGGCAACTGCCGGGCACGTCGGGAATCATCCTGCGCACCCTGAGCGCGCAGCGATGGTACGTGCGCCTAAGCAACATGATCGGCCGCCGGCATCCGCTGAGCGTGGACCGGGCGACGGTGGACCGGCAGTACCTGCCCTATGGCTCGCCCGGATTCCTGGACGCGCTGCCCGCGCTCCTGGCGGGCGTCGATCCTGCCCCGGCCCAGGCGTCGATCGGCGAGGTCGAGTGCCCAGTGCTGTTGATCTGGGGCGCCGCGGATCGGCTGGCCGGCCGCGGTCAAGCCCTGGCCCTGGCGGCAAGTTTCCAGGACGCCGAACCCGTGATCCTCGAAGACGCCGGCCATGTGCCCCAAGAGGAAGTGCCCGAACAGGTGGTCGCCTGCATGCGACCGTTCCTGGACCGCGTGCACCGCGCGAGCCACTCGCAGGATGGTCGGGGAGTCGCGCCGCCGGGATGAGGCGCGGGTCGCCGCGCTCACCGAGCTGGAAGAGCGGATCGCCGCCTGCCGGCGCTGCCCGCGCTTGGTGGCCTGGCGCGAGCGGACCGCGCGTGAGAAGCGCGCGGCCTATCGCTCAGAGACCTATTGGGGGCGACCGGTGCCCGGCTTCGGCGACCCGGCGGCGCGGATTCTCATCGTCGGTCTGGCGCCCGCGGCGCATGGCGGCAACCGCACCGGACGGGTGTTCACTGGCGACCGCTCCGGCAACTTCCTCTTCGGCGCCCTGCACCGGGCGGGTCTGGCCAACCAGCCCACGAGCACCCACCGAGGAGACGGCCTGCGGCTGCGCGACGCGTTCGTCTCCGCCACGGTGCGCTGCGCGCCGCCCGCCAACAAGCCGACCACCGAGGAGCGCGAGACCTGCCGCAACTACCTGGAGACCGAGCTCGACCTGCTCGCCGACATCCGCGTGATGGTCGCCCTGGGCGGCTACGCCTGGTCACAAGTGCTGCGCATCTGCCGCGCCCGGGGGGACTCGCCGTCGCCCACACCGGTCCGATTCGGCCACGGCGCCGAGGTCACGCTGGGCGACCGAACGCTGCTCGGGTCGTATCACCCCAGCCAGCAGAACACGTTCACGGGCCGTCTCACGCCGGACATGTTGGATGCCGTGCTCGAACGGGCGGTGGCGTTGGCCGGCGAGAACGCTCGCTAGCCTACGAGTCGTCCGCGGCTCCGGTGTCGGCCAAGTCGTCGGAGTTGAGCCCGCGAAACACCGCCAGCAGATTGCGGCGCCGCGCCACGGCATAGACCACGAACGCCACGAACATCAGCACCACCAGCGCGCCGAACAGGGCGAAGGCGGCGGCCAGCGCGTACCAGAGCACCGACCAGAACACCGTCAGCAGCGCCAGGCCGACCGCCAGCAGCAGCGGCGGCGCCAGCACGCCGAACCGCACCCAGCCCTTGACCGTGTGCGGACGCAGTCGGTCGAGCAGGCGGCGACGCCACCCGGGGGGCTGAGCGGAGTTTGGGAATGCGGTTTCCACGTCAGGTCGCCATTTCGATGGGCGCTCGCCGCGTCTTGCGCGATCTCGTGGACTTCAGCCGTCGAGACGCCGGCTGAGTCCCTCTGGTCGCCCCGCCGTCGCCCGACTCCAGCTCCGCGCACCGCTTGAGATGCACCAGCAGCACGGCAATGTCCGCCGGGGTGACGCCCTCGATGCGCGCCGCCTGGCCCACCGTGGCCGGTCGGAACTTCTCGAGCCGCATCCGGGCTTCGGTGCGCATGCCGTGAATATCCGGATAGCTGACCGACGCCGGAATGCGCGACTGCTCCATCTCGCGCGCCCGCGCGACTTGGGCGGTCTGTTGCCGCACGTAGCCGGCATAGCCGATGTCGAACTCCACCGCCGCGGCGGCGGCCAGCGAGACCGGTGGACCGCCGCCCGCCAGCTCGACGATGAGATCCAGGGTGACGCCGGGACGGCGGAGAAACTCGGCGGCGGGCAGCGTTTGGGTCACCGGCGGCAGGCCGAGCCGACGCAGCCGCGCCGCGACCGCCGGCGTGGCGGGAATCCGGGTGTCCGCCAGCCATGCCTTGGCCCGCTCGGTTTCGTCCTGGGTCCGACGCAGGCGGCGGACTCGAGACTCGCCGGCCAGGCCGACGCGATGGCCAAGTTCGGTGAGCCGCATGTCGGCGCTGTCGTGCCGCAGCAGCAGGCGGTACTCGGCCCGCGAGGTGTGCAGGCGATACGGCTCGGTGAGGTCTCGGCTCACCAGATCGTCAATCATCACGCCGATATAGGCCTGGTCGCGTCCGAGGACCAGCAGCTCGGCGTCGCGGATGCTCCGCACGGCGTTGATGCCGGCCATCAGGCCCTGGGCCGCCGCCTCTTCATAGCCCGTGGTGCCATTGATCTGCCCGGCGAGGAAGAGACCGGCGGCGCGCAGGGTTTCCAACGTATGCGTGAGCTGGAAGGGCCGGACGAAGTCATATTCCACCGCGTAGCCCAAGCGAAGCACCCGCGCGTCGCGCAACGCCGGCACGCTGCGAATCATCTCGATCTGGACTTCGGCCGGAAGGCTCGTGTTGGCGCCCTGCACGTAGACCTCGGGCGTGGCGAAGCCTTCCGGCTCGAGAAACAGGGTGTGCGCGGGCTTGTCCGCAAAGCGCACGATCTTGTCCTCGATGGAGGGGCAATAACGCGGACCGGGAACCGTGATCGCGCCGTTGAACATGGGGGCGCGGTGCAGGTTGGCGCGAATCACCGCATGCGTGCGCTCGTTGGTGGCGACCCGATAGCAGGGCATCTGCACGCGCCATCCCGGTTCCGGCACGTGCGGATAGGCGGCGTGCCGCGGCTCGGCCAGCCGTTCGTCGTCGGGCACGGGATCGAAGCTGAAGTGCAGCGGATCGGTGGATCCGTGCTGGACCTCGGTGCAGGAAAAGTCGATCGTGCGTGCGTCCACGCGCGGCGGCGTGCCGGTCTTGAGTCGACCGAGATCGAAGCCGTGGCGCGCCAGATCGTCCGCCAAGGCGGTTGCCGGGGCCTCGTCCGCGCGACCGCCCGGCGTTGACTCGTCGCCCCGGATCAGCCGCCCTTTGAGGAACGTGCCGGTGGTGACGACGACCGCTCGGGCCGTGTAGGCGCGGCCGTCCGCGGTGCGAATGCCGACGACCCGCCGGCGTCGCTCGCCACTCCCGGCGAGTCGGCGCCAGATCAGGCTCTCCACCTCACCCTCGACGAGGTCGAGTCCGGGTTGTCGCTCGAGCACCTGCCGCATGGCGACGCTGTAGAGCCGCTTGTCCGATTGCGCCCGCAGCGCGCGCACCGCCGGTCCCTTGCCGGTGTTCAGCTCGCGGATCTGGATGAGGGTGCGGTCGGTGTTGCGGCCCATCTCTCCGCCCAGCGCGTCGATCTCACGCACCAAGTTGCCCTTGGCCGGACCGCCGATGGACGGATTGCACGGCATGAGCGCCACGCCGGACGTGCCGAGGGTGAGGGCCAGGGTGCGCGCGCCCATGCGGGCGGCGGCCAGCGCGGCCTCACAGCCCGCATGACCCGCGCCGACCACGATGACGTCGTAGCTCGCGGCGGATGGCATGGTCAGAGGCGGCGCAAAACCGCGCCGGTCCGTCCCGGTCCGAGACGAGGGTCGCGGGCTATAATTGGCGTCAACGTTGGCCGGCCGATCGTTCCGTTGGTCGCGCTCCGGAGCCCATTATCGTTACCAGCGGGCCTGACTTCACCACCCAGGTCGTCGACGCGTTCGTCGTGCCCACCGAAACCGGGGCCGCGTTCTTCGTCGATGCGGACTACACGGAGTTGGACGCCGCCAACGGGCCGGTGCAATTGGCCATCTACAGCCCCTATGAGGTGTCGCCGGGCGAGGTCGCCGTGGTCCGCGGGCGTCTGGAGGCGGACCTCTTCAGCTACGCGGCGTCGGCGGCTGGCTTGGGACGGGCGTGGATTCGCCACGCGCTGCTGGCGATCCTCGAGCTCACGATTCTCGGGGTGCTCATCGCATTCCTAGTCGCTAACCCATCACGCGTCGCGTTTATCGTCGGCTGGGCGCTGCCCTTTGGGTTCTTCATCGCCACTCGCTCGGCGCTGCACGCGTTCGCGCAGCGCGAGTACGGCGCGCGCGCGCGCCGCCTGTTGGAATCCGGGGCGGTGCTCGCCGAGCCGGCCATCTCGCAGTTCGGCGGCAGCCTGGCCCACGTGCGCGACATCTGGCGCGGGCTGGAGGAAGGCGCCTTTGCCCGCGACACGGTGGCGCTCGAGCTCGCGTCCGAGCGGCTGTTGCGCTGGCCCGGGGCCGAGGCGTTCTATCGCTCCCAACGTCAGGCGGACGAGCCCTCGCAGCCGCGGCCGCTGCGAAGTCGGCTGAGGCGCCTGCTGCTTCCCAAACGGCCCGTCGCCCCGCTGACGACGCTCGTCGCTCGACCCCGCCCATGATGCAACTGGTGTGTTGGGCAGTCCCTGTGCGCGGCGGCTATGTGTTGCGCGCCGATCAGTCGGCGCACGCCGCCGTTCGGGCCGCGGACGGGCGCCGACCGCAATTCGTGGACTGGGCCGTGGCCATCGTGCACCCCGGGTCGTCGGGCTTCTCCGCGGCGCGAGTCCACCGGCCAACCGTCCTGGCGATCGAGTCGGCAATGCGCCGCGGCGCGCCCACGCGCCCCAACCGCGCCGGACGCCTTGAGCGCCTGCGCCGCTCGTGGGCATCGCTGGCGCTGGGCGCGGCGCTGGTGGTGCTTTCCGGAACGCACTGGGTGCTCGCGCTGGCGGGCGCGTGGCTGCTCGCCGGGCGCCCCTGGATGTCGGCGCTGCTGGGGATCGGTCGGGCGGACTCACCCGCCACCGCGTGGACCGCCGCCGACGTGCAGGTCTCCGCCGCGCCCCACGCGGGCCTCGGCCAGGTCGCCGATGCGCTGAAGCGGGCGGCTGACGACGCCGGCGGCTACGGGCAGGCGTTGGCTGCCGCCCAAACGCTGGGGCTCGACGATGCCGCCGAGGTCTACTCGACATTGATCAAGCATCCAAACCCAATGGCGCTGCCGGTCGAGGTCGGCATGTGGACGCCAGCGGCGTCGGTCGAAGATCGAGCCCTGGGCGGCGTATTGCCGGATGTCGCCGAGACGCCGGACCCGCCGGGCGAAGGCGCCGACGCCGTCGCGGAAGCCGAGGTCGAGCCCGGTGACGAGGCCTCCGACGATCCAATGGACCGCCTGCCATGATTTCGACGGGGGCGCGGAGCCTCGAGATCCCCATGGACATCGACCGGTTCACGGACAGTCTGCGAGGCAGCAAGTGGCGCGAGATTCGCCAAACGCTGGGCGACACCTACGAGGTGAGAACGCTGTACGAGGGTCCGCTGCCGGGCCTTCCGCGCGCGCAGGTCGTCCGACTGTCATCGGGCGATCCCGACAGCCCCATCCGAATCCTGTTTGACGCCGTGCCTCTGAGCCTTTCGCGGCCGGTGCTGGTCGCCGGTCGCGCGGTGACCCGGGTCTTCACCTCGCGCGCTCGCGAACGCGCCGAGCTGCTCGATCGCATTGCCGTGCGGATCCACGTGATCGAAGTCGACGGCGACGCCGCCGATATCCCGCCGTTGCCGCTCGCGACTGGACTCGATGGCGGCTTGCGTCTGGCGCACAGCGTCGCGAATGAGGAGGCGTGGAGCGCGTTGCGCGAGTCGGTGCAACGGTTCCGGCCGACGCTCGCCATGGACCTGCGCGATGCCGGGGCCGCGGTCCCCGACGCGAACCTGGCCCTCGTGGTGCATAGCCTCACGCACGCGGCCGGTGCAACCGACGCCGGGGCGCTCCCCGGAACGACCGAGGGCAGGGCCATCGCCCGAGACGTCAGCCGTCGCGGCATCTCGCCGTACCGCGGAACCTCGCGCGAGCGCGCGGCGGCGGGATTGCGGCAGTTCGGCAACGGCGCCCTCACGCGCATGAGCCCGCGCGACCCTTCGCGATCGGTGGCCAGCCTCGCGACCGATCTCGTCGCGGCCGTCGGGATCACGGCGCTGTCATTGGGGCTGCGGGAGCTCGACCGAGCCATCGCGCTAACCGAAGCCGCGGGCGCGGGCGTGGACGAGTCCATTCGCGAGTTTCGTCGCATGGGGGCTTAAGTGGCCGGGGAAGGACGACCAGCGCAAGCCGCCGGCCTCGATCCCGTGCGCCACGCGCCCAGCATTCCCGTGGAGTACGCGCCCATTCCGGTTGGGCCCAACGACACCGAGTTGGTGGCGCACGACCGGCACCGCTTGAGCGACGCCCTGGTGCGTGGGATTCCCGTCGCCCGCACGCTGCGAATCGATGAGCTTCCCGACGACGTGGCCACCGTTGCCCGGATCGAGGTCGGCGCCATTCGCCGCCTGCGGCAGGCGGCGCGGGCGGCCCAAGCGCGCCGCTGGCGGGTCTATGTGGCGGCGGCCGGTCTGCCCTTCCTGACCGCCACCCTGCTGGGCCTCCTGGGCGTGTGGCTGGGCACGGTTCCGGTCATCGGCGAGCCGGTCGGCGGGTTCGTGGGCACCGCCGGCGGCAACGTGGGTGGGCTGCCGCTCGCGGCAATCATTGCGGCGCTGCCGTCGGTGTGGTGGATCCGGCGCGTTCGCCGCGCGTCGCGGGCCGCTCCGCAGCCCAACCTGCGCCAGGAGTCGGTGGCGACGAGCGAACTCACCGTCAACGACGACCTCGGGCCGTTCCTCGCCGACGCGCGCGAGACGATGCGTGACATTGGCGGCATTCTGAGCGGCAACCCGCGACCCGGCGGCGAACAGGCGCACCGTCTGGCCATCCGATTCGGCGCGCTGGCCCGCATCGCGGCGCGGCACGACGTGCCGTCCGTGGTTGCCTTTGCCGCCGACGCCGGCGAGCAGTTTCGCATCGCGTCTCAGCCGCCCGCCCGGCTCATCCCCGGCCTGCGCCTGCGGCGCCGGCCGGCCAGCGTCGTCAAGATCCTCGCCCCCTATATGCAGCGGCGTGCATCGAGGATGCAAGCACGGGCATCGCGTCTGCTGGGAATCGCCAGCGGGCTGGTCGTCGCGGCGGCCGCGTTCTTCGTCGCCGGCGTCTTTGGCATCCGAGGCGACGAAGCCCTGCTGTTGCGAACGAACGAGGCCATCGTCTTCCCGTCGTCGGGCACCGTGCTCGCGCTCCGGCATGGATTCGACGGTCCCGCGGAGTCCGGAACGAGCACGCTCACGGTGGTGCAAGGCCCCGGCATCTTTTGGAGCTGGCCGCGGCCCATCACCGAGCGCCGCTTGGTGCCGCTCACCAACCGCGCGCTTGACATCGCGGTGCCATTCCCCGGCGATCCTCCCGGCCAACATTTGAATGTCGAATTCCGCTACGAGATCGACGACCTGAAGTCATTTGTCGCCACCATGGAGTCCCTCGACGAGATCGACTCGGCGCTGGCCCGGGTGGTTTCCGCCGAGCTGGCCAGGGGCTTTGCCGATCGCTACGCGACGGAGCTGGCGTCGCCCAACGCATTGCCGGCGCCGTTCATCGTGGCCGGTCTCCAAGAGGGCGCCGGCGAACTGTTGGGGAATTTTGTCGAGTTCTCGGAGACCAGCGACGCATTCGCGATGTTCGGGGTGACGCTGCGGCCCGAGCCGTCCCACAGCTTCTCGCGCGACTAGGCGGCGGCAGCGTGGCCGTCCCACGGTTCGGCGGCGGGTAATAATTCCCGCATGGCTTCGCTTGGCGAACAGCTTCGGACGGCACGGGAAGCCGCCGCGCTCACGATCGAGGAAGCTGCCGTCGTCACGCACATCCCGCGCGAGCACCTGGCGGCCCTGGAGTCGGACAACCTGGCGGCGCTCCCCGGGCCGCCCTTCAACGCCGGGTTCATCCGCATCTACGCCGAAGCGCTGCAACTGCCGGTCCAGCCGCTGCTCGACCTCTACCACGCCCAGGCTGGCGAAGTCCCCGCGGTCGTCGGCGCCGGACCGATTCCCGGCATCCGGCGCGGGCGTCAGCGGCTGCTGGCGTCCCTGCTGCTCGTCGTGGCACTGGGCGCCGTGCTTGCCGTTCTGCTGCTCACCAACTTTGGAGGACTGGCCGACGATGGCGGGGGGACGAATGGCCGCGATGTCGCCACGCCGTCGGCCGTCGACCGCGGCGCGGTGTTCGAACTGGTCGTGGTGAGCGAAACTCAGGTGCGCATCGAGGTCGACGGGCGCGCGCTCGTGGACGAAATCCTGGCGCCCGGCGAGTCGCGCCAATGGAGCATGGAGCGAGAAACGGTGCTCGACGTCGGCGCGGCGGACGCAGTGACCATCACGATCGATGGACAGCCGCTGCCGCGGCTCGCCGACCCGGGCGAGCCGGCCCGGCATACCTGGCGAGTCGACATTCCGGGCGCGCCCACCGCCGCGCCGCGACCCACAAGCAACTGACCCGTGACATCTGCTTCGCAGGACGCCCGCTCCGCGCCCAAGCAGTGGCAGTCCTATCTGCCCAACGCGCTCACGATCGCCCGCGTCGCGTCGATCCCGGTCATCGTCTGGCTCCTGTTCTGGGACTGGTGGTTCTCGAATCAGATGGCCGGATTCGTGTTTGCCGCGGCTGGGGCGAGCGACGTTTTCGACGGCACGCTGGCGCGGCGCTTTGGCACGGGCTCGCAACTGGGCATCTTTCTGGATCTCGTCGGCGACAAGCTGTTGGTCGCCGCCGTGCTCTTCACCATGGTCGAGCTGGGCTGGATGCCGGGATGGCTTGGCGCCAGCTTCATCGCACGGGAGTTCGCGGTCATGGGTCTGCGGGCCTATGCCGGCGCCCAGGGCGTCACCGTTGCCGCCGGTCGCCTGGGCAAGGCCAAGATGATGTGGCAGTACATCGCCTTCAACGCGCTGATGTGGGAGCGCACCGCCCTGCCGTGGTTCCTGGTCGGCGCGGCCCTGCTGCTGACGCTGGCCTCGGGCATTCACTACGCCGTGGGCATTTGGCGAGGCCTGCGAGCCCGCCCGGCCCCCGACATTCCGGAAGTGATCTAGGCGCGAACCCGGAGACGCGCGGACCGCGGGAGTGCCGTCGCGTCCTGAATCCAGCCGGTTTACCATGGCGGCTGACGCGCTGTGAGCATGGAGCGGCGGAGATGACGCGCCTGGCGTTGGTCGGCAGCGGACCGGACGACGCGGCCTATGCCCGCATCGCGCCGCGCGCCGGCGCCGGCGTCGTCGCCGTCACGGACGGCGCGCAGGCCGCCTCGAACAACGTCATCGCGGCAGCCACGCTTGCCGAGGTGCTGGACACGCACTCAGACGCCATCGACGCCGTGATCGTCCAGTCGCCCACCGACGAGCGGGTGAGTCACATCGAGACGGCGGCGACGGCGGGCAAACATGTGCTGGTGAAAGGTCCGCTGGGACGCTCGGCCGCCGAAGCGCGCGAAGCGGCCAAAATCTGCGCGGCGGCCGGCGTGGTGCTCATGGCCGGGCAGATCGATCGGTATCGCCCGGAGGTCGCGGCCGTGCGCGCGAGCCTGGACGCGGGCCAGATGGGCCAGCCCGGCCTCGTGCGCAGCCACCGCTGGCAGCCCCCGCCCAGGGGCGACTGGCGGCTGGACCCAAACCGCAGCGGCGGCATCTTCATCCACGAGCTCACGCGGGATATCGACATCGCGGCCTGGCTCTTCGACGGGCCACCCGACACGGTGTTCGCCATCGCACGAGGCCCGGACCCCGACCGACCGGATGCGGCGGTGGTGCATCTCGGGTTTCCCGACGGCGGCATGGCCGTGCTGGACGTGATGACCGGCCTACCCGAGGGCGAGGGCTACTGGTCGTTGCAGCTGATCGGCGCGGACGGCGCGGTATACGCCGACGACCAGCACAACATGCAGCTGCTCTACGCCGGCGGATCGCCTGCCGCGCGCCTCACCAGCACCGGCGACGCCACCGTTCTCGCGCAGCTCGAGGCGTTCGTGGAGGCGATTGACAACGGCTCGGACTCCGCGGCGAGCATTGGGGACGCACACCTCGCCCTCAAGGTCGCCGAAGCCGCCATGGCATCGGCGGCGTCCGGCCGCGCCGCCGCGCGCACGGAGGACGGCTATGTCCTTGTCTAGCGCCAACTCGGTCTTCCGCGTGGCGGTGCTGAGCGTGGTCAAGCACGACTACGTGCCGCTGGGAATGGTCACGCACCCGAGGTTCGATCTCGTCGTAGTGGCCGACGACGCCGCACAGCCCGAGTGGGTCCACGAGCGCAACCAGAAGCTGGCCGACCAGTTGAACATCCCCTACGTGCGCGACGTGGAGGCGGCCATTCGGGACTACGACGTGCAGGTGGCCTGCGTCAGCCCCGAGGCCGAGCGCCACGCGGACCTCAGCGTGCGCGCCGCCGACGCCGGGCTGCACGTGGTCCAGGACAAGCCCATGTCCACCCTGGTCTCCGAGTGCGACCGCATCGTCGAGGCCGTCGAGCGCAACGGCGTCAAGTTCCTCATGTGGAACCGCGACATGCTGCCGGCAATGCTGTATGCCAGGCAGGAACTGCAGAGCGGCGCAATTGGTGACGTCCGCGCCGTGCACGTCGACTTCTACTTCGCGAAGGACGCAGGCCCCCGACGCGGGGAGAGCCCGTCCGCCTCACCCAAGATCGACTGGCTCGAAGCGCTCAAGGCCGCCCATGTGGACGGATCGGACGGCGGCGTGGGCCACGCCCCGATGGGCGAGTTGCAGATCGAGGGCATCTATCCGCTGTCGCACGTCGGCCTGCTCACGGGCGCGCGCGTCAAGCGCGTGTTCGCGCGCACGGCAGCCCACTTCCACCAGCGCAACGTAGACCACGGCATCGACGACCTGGCGTCGGTGACGCTGGAGATGGAAAGCGGGATCGTGGGCACGCTGTGCATCGGCCGCATCGGGCGCGCCAAGCACGACAACGACGGCGAGATCAAAGTCCGCATCCTGGGCACCGCCGGCGCGATGGTCATCGACGAGCCGCGGCCCGCGGTGCGAGTTTTCTACCGGGGGCGGACCGCCGGCGATTCGCCCGCGGCACGCGTGGGCGGTGACGCCGACTGGCTCCTGATGGAGAATTTCGCCCACGCCATCGACACCGACGGCGACACGATCCTTAATGCGCGCGTCGGTCGCGACATCGCGGCCACGGTGCAGGCCGCCATCGACTCGGGCCGCACCGGCCGCCCGGTCGAGGTGACTTAGGAGCCTCCTGCCTTAACCCCTTCCCCCTGACAGGGGGAAGGTTGGGATGGGGTCAGCGGCCGCCGCCCCACCCAATCCGTTCGCCCTGAGCTTGTCGAAGGGATTGCCGAACGGATTGGGTCTCTGCCCTCGCTGACGTTCCCTAGCCCCCGTACGGCGCGTCGAACTCGGCCGTCTCCACCCACGCCCCTCGCTCGGCGGACGCGACGGCGGCGTCGGTGAAGATCTGCACCCGCCAGCCGCCATGCAGTTCCGGCATCTCCGTGGGCTCGCCGGCCATCGTCGCCAGCAGCGCGGGATGGACCATGTCCCTGAAATTGTTGATGGCGTCGGGCGGCGTCACGGTCTCGAGGTGCTCCGATTCGCCGGGCTTGCGCGCGATGCGGATATCGCCGGTCCAGCGGTTGATGGCCAGAGAAGCCTCTTCGCCGTGCAGCTCGACGTCCGGTGCCAGCGCCGTGCGCAGATACGGCGCGTGCGACACCAGGAGCACACCCACGGCGCCGTTGTTCATCTCGAACGTGAGATTGCCGTAGTCGAACGCCGTGCCCTTCCGCCGTGAATCCGCGTCCGCGGCGTCGTGCGCTTCGCTCCAGGCCAGCGCCTCCTCGAGATTCACTTCGCCAAGCTCGGGCTTGGGCGGCGCCAGCACTCCCGCCTGCGCGAACACCCGACGAGCTTCGAGCCCGGTGAGCCAGCGCATCGTGTCGTAGGCATGCGAGCCGCCGTCGGCGACGCTGCCGGCGGCCGACTGCTCGGCGTCGTCGCGCCAGGTAAAGGGCATGGACGTCAACCGCGGGTTGTGCCAGCGATAGACGATGGCGCGGACCTCGCCGATCAAGCCCTCGCCCAGCAGCTGCTTGACGCGCGGAAATACCGGCACGCCGCGGATCCAAAACGGCACCATATGCCCCAGCCCGGCATCGCGGTAGGCGCACCAGACCTCATAGGCTTCGCGCGCGTTCATGGCCACCGGCTTCTCGCACACGATGTGCTTGCCCTGCGCGGCGCATTCCAGGGCGATCTCGTAGTGCATGACGTCGGGAACCACCACCACGACGACGTCGACGTCGGGATGGGCCACCAGTTCACGCCAGTCGGTGGTGACGAGCGCGGCGCCGTCCTCGCGCCCGGCGGCCTCCAGCAGATCGCGGCGACGCGCGCAGACGGCGACGATGTCGAATTGCTCCGGGACCTCTCGCATCTCGCGCCGATACGGCACGCCGATGTACCCCGACGCACCAATGACGCCAACCCTGAATCGCATGGCTCTACCTAACGGATGCCGCGCCGCATCATCAAACCGCGCACGGTGGGCTTTGTCCACTGGGGCGGTGCCTGCCCAAGGGGTTTCGGCGCATTGCCCCGCAAACGGGCGGGATTCGGACCCGCCCGTTCGCTGTAGGGCAGGCCTTGTGCCCGCCCGGAGCATCGGCGGCGCGGGCGCCCACCAGGGACGCCCCTACATGCCCGGGCAAGGGTCGAGCCGGGGTAGCGGGAGATCGATTCGCCCCGAGAATCCCGCGTGCGCTCAGCCCGAGGGACGGCGCTCCATCAACGCCCCCAATCGGCGTTCGAGCCGCGCGAGCCGATGCTCCAGCGCGGGACGCGCGAGCGGTTGGGGCAGGGCGTCCAGGAGACGATCGGCGTGCGCCAGGGCCTCCACCGTGCACTCGCGCGCGGTGTCGAACGCGCCGGCCCGATGCTCGTGGTACTTGGCCAGCTCGACCAGCGCCCAGACCGCGCCACGTCCCTGGCGTCGCCGCATGACCTCCCACACGTGCAGCGCCCGCGGCCAGGCGCCGCGACGCTTGTGGGCCAGGCTCAGCGGCGCCTGCGCCAGCGGCTGCAAGGCTTCGTCCAGGCCAAGCTCCAGCGCCCGCGCGTAGGCCGCGAGCGCCGCGTCGAAGTCACCGGCAAGCGCAAAGGACCGCGCCGCGCCCAGCACCTGGGCGGGATGGGCGGCGGGACTGCGCCAGTCACTGAAGGCGTCGCAGGCGCGCGCCAGCAACGCCGCCATGGACACCATGTCCACCCGGTTGTGGGCCACCACCGGCACCAACTCGCGGGCGTCGCCGGTCCGCAGATAGCGAAAGTAGATGTCGGGGATCTCGTGGCTCGGCACGTCGAGCTCCCGTTCGACGCCCAGGATTTCCCGCTCCAGCGTTCCCAAGTCGCGGCGCGGGAGCTGATAGCGCCACAACCGGCGCGCCACGTGCAGCAGATCCAACGCGCCCAGCGCGTCGAGGGACGTGCGTCGGCGGTTCATGATGAAGCGCGTCCGCAGCAGCGGCAGGTCGAAACTCTTGCCGTTGAAGCTCACCGTCCAGTCGAATCGCGAGATCAGGCGCGTCAGGTGCGCCATCAGGGCCGGCTCGTCGGCGTGATCGCGCATGAAGTACTGCTCGACCCGCAGCGCGCCGTCCTCCACCCACCCGCACCCCACCAGGAAGGCGTAGGTGCCCGTCCCGCCGGCCAGCCCGGTGGTCTCCGTGTCGACGAACAGCGCCCGTTCCAGCTCGAAGTCTGCGAGCTCCGGATCGCCGCTGAGCGTGGTCAACGCGCGCCGATCGGAGTCACCCGGCCAGCCCGTCGACAGCCCGCGCGGCAACGGCTGGGTCTCACTGACGACGACGAACGACCCGGCGTCGTTGGATTCGAGCGCGCCGCCGATCACCTCCTCGACCGGCACGGTGGGCGCCGCGCTCCGAGTCGCGACCGCAGGGGCCGGCTCGACCGGCTCCCACGGCCGGTTCCACGCCATCGCCCGGCCGCTGGTCATGAGCAGTCGTCAATCACCGTAGAGGCAGCCCTAGTGGCTGCCCGGACCAGCGGCGGTACGGGCGCCCGCAGGGGACGCCCCTACGAGGCCACGCAAACATCCGTCATTCCCGCGGAGGCGGGAATCCACCGGGGACTCAACCTGTTGGCCCATGCGTAGGGGCGACGCATGCGTCGCCCCCACATCGTTATCCAACGGTCTCTTCCACGGACAGCGAACCCGAATGCGGCACGGCCAATGCAGCAACAGGCGAGCCCGCGCGCGCCCGCAGCACCCGCAATGTGGCCGCCTTGGCGCCGATGCCCGATGCCACCGGCGGACCCACGCAGGCCGGGCACCCTTCGGCGCAGTCGCAGCCGGCGGCCAGCTCCGCCGCCGCCTGCATCACCTGGTCGAACGTCGCATACAACCGCTCGCTCAGCCCCACGCCGCCCGGATACCTGTCGTAGAGATACAGCGTCGGCGCCTGGGTGAACGGCGACTTGATCTCGCTGACCACGCCCAGGTCGTGCGGGTCGCACATCAGGTGGACCGCCGCCACGTTGGGCAGCAGATGCCGCGCGCCCCAGAGACCGGCTTCGACCTCGCTGCGGGACAACGTTTCGGTCAGCGCGGGCCGCATCCAGGCCCAGCACGCCTGGGTGTGCATCTCCTGCTCGGGGAGGTCGATGGTGCCCCAGCCGACGTTGTCGTCGTCGCTGATGCGCAGCTTCTTGAAGATCGTGGGCCGCGCCGTCACGCGCACCTCGCCCCACGATCGCCCCAGCGGCGCGTCGGCCTGCTGCTCGAAGTCGTCCAGCACCGCGACATTCACGTTCATGCTGGCGACGGTGTAGTGCTCCACCGACACCTCTTCGACGTACGCCTTGCCCTGCTCCCAGTCGAGGCGGTTCACGTGGTACTGCCGCCCGTCGTGGAGATAGATCGCGTCTTCGTGCACCCGCGTGGGCGCGGAGAAGCGGTCGACCTGGCCGATCACCTGTGGCCGGCTCTCGTCGGTCACGATCACGATGTTGTCGAGCGTGCCGGTGCGCAGGCTCACGAACTGCGCGGGGTAGTCGTCGGCGGTCCAGTGATAGGTGCCGCCGGCCTTGTGCAAAACGCCCGCGTCCTCGAGCATTCGCACCCCGCCGTCCGTGGTGGGTACGCCGAAGGTCTCGTTCTCGACCAGCGGGAGCTCGAACGCCGCGCACTTGAGGTGGCTGGTGTAGACGTAGACGTTGTCGGGGTTGATGAGCGCCGACTCGACCGACTCACGCAGCACGAAGTCCGGATTGCGCGCCACGAACTGGTCCAGCGGGCTCGACCCGGCCACATAGACCGCCACCGACGATTCGCGGCGGCGTCCCGCGCGGCCCACCTGCTGCCAGAAGCTCGCCAGCGAGCCCGGATAGCCGCACAGCACCGCCGCCTGCGCCTGCCCGATGTCCACGCCCAGCTCCAGGGCGTTAGTGGCCACAACCGCCCGCACCGTGCCGTCGCGCAAGCCCGCCTCGATCTCGCGGCGCTCGGCCGGCAGGTAACCGCCGCGATAGCCGCGGACCTCGCCGCGGCCCAGGTGCGGACCGCCGCGCAGCTTGCTCAGCAGCAGCTCGGCGGCCGTGCGGCTGCGGGCAAAGGTGAGCGTCTGGATGTCGTTGCCCAGCAGTACCCCGGCAATCTCCGCCGCCGCGTCGATCTCCGAGGCGCGAATCCCCAGCTGCGCGTTCACGACCCGCGGGTTGTAGAAGATCAGGTGCTTCTCGCCGCGCGGCGAACCGTCGTCGTCGACCACGCCCAGGTCGCGCTCGGTGAGCCGGTCGGCCAGCTGCTTGGGATTGGCGATGGTGGCGGAGCAGGCCACGATCTGCGGTCGCGAGCCGTAAAACTCGGCCACGCGCAGCAGCCGCCGCAGCACGTTGGCCAGGTGGCTGCCGAAGATGCCGCGATAGACGTGCAGCTCGTCGAGCACGATGAAGCGCAGGTTTTCGAACAGCCGGGTCCACTGGGTGTGGTGCGGCAGGATGCCCTGGTGGAGCATGTCGGGATTGGTGATGACCACGTGCCCGGCCTGCCGCAGCTTGCGCCGCGCGGTGGTCGGCGTGTCGCCGTCGTAGGTGTAAGTCTTGATGTCGGCCTCGGTGACCTGGACGAGCGAGTACAGCTCGTCGAGCTGGTCCTGCGCCAGGGCCTTGGTGGGGAAGAGGTAGAGCGCGCGGGCCTGGGGATCGTCCAGGATGGCCTGCACGACCGGCACGTTGTAGCAGAGCGTCTTCCCCGAGGCGGTGCCGGTGACGATGCACACGTCCTCGCCGCCGAGCACCCGCGCGATGGCCTCGGCCTGGTGGGTGTAGAGCTCGCGCACGCCGCGCTGCTCCAGCGCCCGCCGCAACAGCGGCGCGACGCCCTCGGGCCAGTCTCCATACCGCGCCTCGCGTGCGGGCCGCACCTTCCACGCGGTGACACCACGAGCAAAGGCCGCGTCGCCGGAAAGCCGGTCGGCAAGCTGGGCGGCGTTCACGCGGGGATCGGGTGGTTAGACAGAAGGGCACCACCGGAAACGCCAAGCGTCACCGGCCCACCCTAGCGCACGTTTCCCCACCACACAAATACCGAACACTCGCCCGCGAAACCTGTGTGTAACCCCTTCGTCATTCCGGCGAATGCCGGAATCCAGGCCCCGCCCAACGCGGAGGCGGGCTACATGCCTGGCGTAGAGCCTGCCCTGTAATCGTTACGGCGGGCAGGTTTGAAACCTGCCCCTACCGGAGACGCGCGCCACGTTGGGCGTAGGGGCGGGTTTGAAACCCGCCCGTTCCGGCATATGCACGGGCTTCGCGGGTGGCGTCGAGGTCAGACCGCCCAGCTAGCGACGAAATCGTCCACGGTCACCGGTTGCCGCGGTTCGGCGTGGAGGCGTTGCGCCAGCCAGTCGCAGCGGCGCCACAGCTCGTCGGCCTCGGTGTCGCTGAACCATTCGCCGAAGTCCGGTCCCCATCCCAGCGTGAGCGGATGGACGGACTTGGACTCGCGCTGCAAGTCCTCCGGCAACTCGTCGAAGTCCGGCTGCCTCAGCAGGTAGATGTGCCGCGCGGCTTCGGCCACGCAGGCCGTGAGGGTCAGCTTGGACGCGGGGCCGGCGCCGGGGTGCAAACTCTCGAGGGCGGCGCGAAAGACCGCCGCGTCGCCGTCCAGGACGCCTTGCAGCGCCTGCGCGGTAAGGTCCCGCTGCTCCGCGGCGAGGCGATTCCAGCTCTGGAACGCGGCGGCGGACGACGGCGAGAGATGGCGCGTAAAGCCCGGGTCACGCGGCATGGCGTGCACCGAAATGCCGCCGTGCACGGTGCGCCGGAGCTTCGTGCTGTAGTTGCTGCCCCAGTGCAACATGCTGTGGTAGTAGATCAAGCCGTCGCCGGCCTTCAGCTTCACGGGCATGCCTCCCGGCAACGGCGACCGCGGATCGTCCTTGAGCCGCCGGTCCTCGTCGGGAGTGTTCAGGCGGCGGTGGCTGCCGGGCACCACCCAGAACACGTCGTCGTCGTAGAGCGGCAGGTTCCACTGCAAGTAGCGCGGGCCGGTCTCCGCCAGCTCCTCTTGCAGCAGCCACAGCGGCGCCACCCCGTTGTTGCCAATGTCGCGGTGCCACTTGGCGGGGCCGTGGTCGACGCGCGGGTTGCACATCATCATCATGTGCATGGGCACTGCCTCGGTCCCGCTGAGCAGCTCGCGACTGGTGCCCATGACCGGCTCGCTGAGCCATAGCTCCACCGCCGGCGCGGTTTCCTCGTCCACCAGCGCGTGGAAGTCGGGCACGCGCGGCTGCATATGTTTCTCCCACGTGCCGCCGGGCGGATCGTCGGGCCCGGCCTCGCGACGCCAGACCTCGCGCTGCCGCTCCAACAGGCCCTCGCAGGCGTCGCGCACGGCGTCGAGTTTGTCGGCGGGGATGACGTTGCGCACGAAGAGATAGCCGTCCCGACGGAGCATTGACTTGTTCAGGCTGGGCATGGGGACTCCGATGTTGGGCGACGCGCGACGCGTCGGATCAGACGGGACGCTTCACGAAAGGTGCTCGAGCGCTGAGTTTCCCACGCTGCACGCAGCGCGGGCCACCGGGCCACTCCAGGTCGGTGTAGGGGCAGGTTTGAAACCTGCCCCTACCGACAAGCGCAATCGCTTCGTGCGAGGAGTCGAGCTCAGTTCGTCCAGCTCGCGACGAACTGGCCCAGCGTCACGGGCTGTCGAGAGTCGGCGTGGAGGCGCTGCGCCAGCCAGTCGAAGCGGCGCCACAGCTCGTCGGCCTCGGCGTCGCTGAATCGCTCGGCGAAGGCCGGTCCCCAGCCCAACGTCAGCGGGTGGAGGTGCGTGGCCTGTCGCTGCATCGCCTCCGGCAGGTCGTCGAAGCCCGGCTGCTTGAGCCAGTGGATGTGCCGCGCGGCCTCGGCCAGGCAGGCCGTGAGGGTCAGCTTGGAAGCCGGACCGGCGCCAGGGTGCAAGCGCTCGAGCGCCGTTTCAAATCCTGGCGCGTCGCCGGCCAAGACGCCCTGCAGCGCCTGCGCCGTGAGGTCCCGCTGCTCCGCCGCGCGGCGGTTCCAGGTCTGGAACGCGGCGGCGGCCGACGGCGACAGATGGCGTGTGAAGCCGGTGTCCCGCGGCATGGCGTGCACCGCCATGCCGCCGTGCACGGTGCGCCGCAGCTTCGGGCTGTAGTTGCTGCCCCAGTGCAACATGCTGTGGAGATAGATCAAGCCGTCGCCGGCCTCGAGCTTCACCGGCATGCCACCCGGCAGCGGCGACCGCGGATCGTCCGCCAGCTGCCGGTCCTCCTCCGGGGTATTCAAGCGGCGGTGGCTTCCCGGCACCACCCAGAGCACGTCGTCGTCGTAGAGCGGCAGGTTCCACTGCAAGTA
The DNA here is from genome assembly GCA_026706485.1 of Chloroflexota bacterium. Taxonomy (NCBI): domain Bacteria; kingdom Bacillati; phylum Chloroflexota; species Chloroflexota bacterium. Next base: position 230,983 of record JAPOYR010000002.1, read on the forward strand.
ACGCGGACCGGTTTCCGCCAGCTCCTCTTGCAGCAGCCACAGCGGGGCCACCTCGAGCGGCCCAATGTCACGGTGCCACTTGGCCGGGCCGTGGTCGGTGCGCGGGTTGCACATCATCATCATGTGCATGGGCACCGCCTCATTTCCGCTGAGCAGCTCGCGGCTGATGCTCATGACCGGCTCACTGAGCCATAGCTCGACCGCGAGCGCTGTTTCCGCGTCCACCAGCGCATGGAACTCGGGCACGCGCGGCTGAGGGCGCATGTCCCACACGCCGCCCGGGAGATCGTCGGGACCAGCCTCCTGGCGCCAAATCTCGCGCTGCCGATCCAGCACGCCCTCGCAGGCTTCGCGCACCTCGTCGAGCCGGTCGGCCGGGATGACGTTGCGCACGATGACGTAGCCGTCGCGACGGAGGAGGGATTGGTTGTGGCTGGGCATGGGGACTCCAGTGCTGAACGACGCGCTACGCGTCGATAGAGGCTAGGCGCGTCGCGCAAGTCACATGGGTGTCACGTGTCCCACGCTGCACGCAGCCTGGGCCACCGGAAACTGGGATTGGCTGGAGCCGTTCGTGGTGAGCCTGTCGAACCACGCCCTTCGACAAGCTCAGGGCGAACGGTTCCGCCGCCGACCGAGCGGGTCTGGGTTGAAGGTTCGCGGCGTGGCCGGGCCTGGATTCCGGCTTTCGCCGGAATGACGGAACGTCACGCACGCCCTATGTCCCATCCACGCCGATGTATTTCATCACCTCGTCCACCCACACGTCGTCGTAGCCTTTGCCTTCCCAGAGGCGGATCAGCGGCGCGTCGGCATCGGTGGGATGCACGCCCGCGGGATCGTGATCCAGCACGCCGAGGAGCTGCCGCCGCACGGGGTCGGCACGCGCGATCAGCTCCGGCGAGCTGGCCACGCGATCGCCCAGCCGCATCCAGATCGGGGAGTAGACGTAGAAGAGGTTCTTGCGCCGCACGGTCGAGGTGTTGCGCGAGACGGAGTGCCAGAGCGCGTTGTGAAACAGCATCGCATCGCCCGCGCGCAGCAGCAGCTGCTTGGCGCCCGGCACGCCCGCGTCGATCTCGTCGACCTCCTTGAATCGCTCCGGCGAGGCGAGGACTTCCGCGTTGGCGTCCTCTCGCGGAAAGTTGCCGCGGTGGCTGCCGGGAATGAGCAGGAAGTTGCCCATGTCGGGCGCGTCCACGTCGGTGAGAAACCAGCCGATCTTGAGGTGCAGCAGCGGCGTGAGCCCGCCGGCGCTGGGAAACGGATAGGGCTTGGGGCCGTCGTAGTGCCAGCGGCTGCCCGGATGCGGCGTTGGCGGTCGCACCATCACCTGCGACGCGAGCAACTGGATCGTGGCGCCCATCAGGTCCAGCACGATGCCCAGGTGATTGGGATGGTCGATGAGGTCGAGGAAGGCGTCGTCCTCCTCGATCACGTTGAGGGTGCTCAGCCACTCGTCGGGCGAACGGCCGGCGCGCTGCGAGGCCTCGTCGACGCGATCCACGGCCTCGCTGAGGCGCGCGATTTCATCGGGCGACAGCACGCCGGGCAGCACCAGATAGCCCTGCGAGTCCCAGTGCTCACGCTGCTCGGGCGTCAGGCGCGTGAGGGTCTTGACGTCGATCACGGGCGCACCTCCCCGAATGGGGCCTTCCGGGTCCGAGGCTCGGTCAGCGACAGCGTAGCGCGGGCGACCCTGGAATGTGTCGAGTCCGTGACTCGAACGAGTCCGTCATGCCGAACGAGTCCGTCATTCCGACCGCACCAAATGTCATTCCGACCGCAGGGAGAAATCAAAGGACTCGGTGCAGTCTCCCAACCCCTTGGATTTCTCGCTCCGCTCGAAATGACAGAAGCGGGCTCAGAGTGAGGGGACTCGGCGTCATTACTTCGCCCTCGAAGTTAAACGCCGAACATGCCAAAAAACCCCCGCCCGCAGCCGCCCTACCAGTTGCCGTTGACCACCCAGCCGCCATCGGCGAAGAGACAGTGGCCGGTGACAAAGCTCGACTCGTCCGAGGCCAGGAAGACGGCCGCCGCGGCGATCTCCTCCGGCGTGCCCAGGCGTCCCGCCGGGACGCGCAACAGCAGCGGCGCGATGGCCTCGTTGCCTTCCTCGCGGGCGCCGCGGAACAGTGGGGTGTCGGTATAGCCGGGGCCGATGGAGTTGGCCCGCACGCCGTGCTCCGCCAGCTCCACCGCCATGACCTGCGTGGCCATGATGACCGCCGCCTTGGAGGTGCAGTAGGCGACGCGCTCGCGCACGGCGCGTCCGCCATAGATCGAGGCGATGTTGATGATGGAGCCGGCGCCGCCTTCCACCATGCGGCGGGCGGCCGTCTGGGCGCTGAAGACGACGGCATCGAGATTGAGGTCCATCAGGCGACGCCAGTCCTCGCGCGTGTGGTCGAGAAACATGGCCCCGATGGAAACGCCCGCGCTGCCCACCCAGACGGTAAGGCCGCCGAGGTCGCTCGCAACGCCGTCGACGAACCGATCGAGGTCCTCTTGCTCGGTCACGTCGATCGGCATGTCCAGGGCGCGTCGGCCCAGCGCGCGCACCTCGTCGGCCACGCTTGCGGCGCGTTCCGGATCGAGATCGCCGATCGCGACGTCGGCTCCCTCGCGCGCAAAGGCCAGCGCGCAGGCGCGGCCAATGCCCGAGCCGCCACCGGTGATGGCGGCGATCTTGCCCTCCAGCCGCATGTTCAGCCTCCTTCGATGTTGGGTTGCACGGATTGGCTGCCGCATTGTCGCGAGATTTCGCGGACGGCGGGGAAGGGTCCGGTGGCCCATGCTGCGTGCAGCGTGGGATCGGCCGTTCCCCGCACCCCATCCCTCTCCCTGGGAGAGGGAGCCGGACCCGACCGGCGGCGGGCTCGCTCGCTGTCCCGTGCCAGCGGAAGAACTGGTCGGTGTAGGGGCAGCCCTAGTGGCTGCCCGGAAAGACCCGGACGGGCGCCCACTAGGGGCGCCCCTACAGAGGCGAAGCGTTGCAGGGCCTGGATTCCGGCTTTCGCCGGAATGACGAAGGGGTTACGCCGAGATTCGAGCGAGGGCGAGGGCGTCGAACGGGCAGTCCCGGCCAGCCGCTATCCTATGCCCGAGCGACGACCAACGCGCGGCCGGGACCGGCCGCCGACGCACCCCTCTACCGGAGGATCTCCCATGCCCCCTAGCAGCGAACGCGCCATACAGGAGTTGCGCGGCCCCGCCGCCCTGGTGATGGCGCCGTTCGACGACGACTTGAGGCTGGACCTTGACGCCCTCACCTCGAACATCCAGTTCCTGCTGGACGGGGGACTCGAAACCGGCAAGGGATTCATCATCTCGCCCTGCGGCAGCGGCGAATACCTGAGCCTCTCGCCGTCGGAGCACCGCGACATGGTGGCCGTGTCGGTCGAGGCCGCCGCGGGCCGGATCCCCGTGGTGGCGGGCGCGGCGAGCCTGAACCTGGACGAGGTGATCGCCCTCTCGCGGGGCGCGGTGGACGCCGGCGCGGAGTACGTAATGATCTCCCCGCCCTGCTACTACCCGATCAGCCAAGAGGGCATGTACGAGTGGTACCGGATCCTCACCGAGTCCATCGACGCCGGGATCATGATTTACGACCAGTCCTGGCGGCAGGAAATCGGTACGTCCCTGGGCGTGGAGCTCATCGGGCGGCTGGCCGAGTTTCCGGGCATCGTGTCGCTCAAGTACGGGGCGCCGAACATCATCGAGCCGATGGTCGAAGCGCTGGATCGCTACGCCGACCGCTACGCCTTCATCGACAACTCGCTGGGATACACCTCCACGCTGGCCTACATGCACGGCGCCACCGGCTACATCTCCGGACCGGCGACCTGGTGGCCCGAGTTCGAGCTGGAGTTCTTCCGCCTGCTCGAGGCCGGAGACTTCGCCGGGGCGGACCGCTGGCACGGCAAGATTGGGCCCTACATGTGGCTGCACCAGAGCGAGGGCGGTCCCGGATGGCGGGAACTGCAGGACTCGGCCATCATCAAGGCCGCCTTGGACTTCGTTGGGCTGCACGGCGGACCGACCCGGCCACCGTTTCGCGGCGTCAACGACGAGGAACGGCTCGTGATCAATGCGGTTCTTGACGATCTGGGCGTTCGGCAGGCGGTGCCCGCCTAGCGACTGATCCGGGCGCTCAGCCTTGACCTAGTGCGATGCGCACGTCTTCGGACGTGTCGCGCAGCACGGTTGGCCGAATCGAGATTTCCTCGATGAGCGTGCGGCCCGGCGTGGCGGCGCAGAACACGATGGCGTCGGCGACGTCGTCGGCCCCGATCATGGTGGCGCGGTCCTCGGCCGTCGGCGGGCGCGGGCGCTGCCCGAGCAGCGGCGTGTCGACCTCGCCGGGCAGGACGGTGCAGGCGCGGATGCCCCGGTTGCGGAACTCGGCGTTCACGCTGCCCATGTAGTTCAACAGCGCCGCCTTGGACGCCGCATAGGCCGCGCCGCCCAGCGGTCCGGGGCTGTAGACGGCGAACGACGAGACGCTCACGATGGTGCCGCCGCCGCGCTCGATCATGCCCGGAATCAGCCCGCGGCAGAGGATCGCCCCCGCGGTGACGTTGATGCGGAAGAGCGCGTCGAGCGCGGCGTCGGCCGTCGCCGAGCTGCGGTGGGGAGAGTTGGCGCCGGCGTTGTTGACCAGCACGTCCACGCCGCCCAACGTCTCCGCCGCCCAGCGCGCGAGCGCGTCAACCTGGGCGGGGTCCATGAAGTCGGCGACGTAGGTCGGGACATCGGCACCGCTCGTGTCCGCCACGACTTCCGCGGCTCGGGCGAGACGGTCGGACGTGCGGCTGGTGAGCGCCACCCGAGCGCCCGCGCGCGTGAGCGCCAGCGCGGCGGCCGTGCCGATGGCGCCTCCGGCTCCCGTGACCAGCGCAACCTGACCGTCCAAGCGACCCATACGTCCCTCCGCCGTGGCGACCGCGGACCGCTACTGGCTGCGGCCGCGCGCGGTGACGTGCCAAACGGCCTCAACGATACCGTCCCGAGCGGCGAAGGCATGGTCGTAGAGGTTCACGCAGGGGCAGATGTGGTTGGGGATGACGCGCAGCGTTTGTCCGATGGCGAACGCGCCCGCGTCCGGCGCGGCGATCACGCCGTGCTCGTCGGACACGCTGGTGATCACGGCTTCGGGATGGCCGACCACCATGCCGTGGCCGGTGTTTTCCAGCACGCCGGGTCCGCGCCGGTCGGAGGTGAGCGCCTTGGCGCCCGCGTCAATCACGACGCGATCCGGCGCCGGCAGGTTCACCACCGTCGCCAGCACCGTTGCCGCGCACCAATCGGCGTGTCCCAGCAGATGCGCGTGCGAGGCGTCGTTGAAGACGGCCGTGCCCGGGCGCAGCTCGTCAATGGGCGCGTGGAACGACTCGAGCAGGAACGACGGCGAGGAGCCCATGCTCACCTCGCACGGTGCGCCGGTTGCGTCCTGGATCGCCTGGGCGACAGTCGTCATCAGGTGCTGCGATTCCTCCGCGGCAACGTGGACGCCGGCCGGTTCGGCGGCCTGGTAGTCATGCCCTTCATGGGTGTAGATGCCGCGCAGGTTCAGGCCGTCGGCGCCGAGCGTCTGCTTGGCGAGGGCAACGGCGGATTCGGAATCCGCCACACCCGTGCGACCTTGGCCGGTGTCGATCTCGATGGAAACGTCGATCGTCGCGTCGGCCGCCGCGAACGCCGTGCCAAGCGCCCGCACGTGCTCGGCGTGATCGACGCCGACTGCGAGGCGGGTGCGCTCGGCAAGCTCCACGAGGCGAATGAGGCGCGACGCGCCCACGACCTGGTTGGCGATGAAGATGTCGTCGAAACCGGCGTCGGCAAAGGCCTCGGCCTCGCCGACCTTGGCGCAGCAGATGCCCTCGGCGCCAGCTCGCTGCAGACGCGACGCGACCGCCGCCATGCGGTGAGTCTTGACGTGCGGACGCAGCCGCCCACCCGCCTGGCGCGCGGTGGCGACCATGCGCGCAATATTGGCGTCGAGCACGGCGAGGTCGATCACGAGCGCCGGGGTCTCGAGGTCCGCCACGGCACGCCCGACGGCGGCGGAGGGCTCCCGGCTGGAGAGCACGGCTTCGGACGTCATGGGTTTTCGGCGCGGTCCTGCGCTGGCGTCAGTGTACGTATCGCGGTCACGCCGCGAAGTGGGCTGACCGGCGGATGTCGTACCGTTCCATACGCGGGTCGGGAATCGCACGAACAGCACCGCGTATGAACGTCACGGGTGGTCGGAGGTTGGGTCGGCATGGGCGCTGAGGTCAGGCGGCTGAGCAACTGGATCAACGGCGAGTGGGTGGAGTCGGCCAGCGCCAATCGCCTCGACGCCGACAATCCGGCGACGGGCGAGGTGATCGCCAGCGTGCCGCTGTCGACCGAGGCCGAGATCGACGCGGCCGTGGAGACGGCGAAGGCGGCCTTCCCGGCCTGGCGCGACACTCCGGCGGTCGATCGCGGACGGGTGCTGTTTCGGCTGCATTCGCTCATGCGGGATCGGTTCGAGGAGCTTTCCCGCACCGTGACCATCGAAAACGGCAAGACGCTGGAAGAGGCCCGCGGCGAGGTCCTGCGGGCCGTCGAAAACGTCGAGGTGGCGGCGGGTATCCCAACCTTGCAGCAGGGTTCGTTCTCGAGCGACATCTCGGCGGCCATCGACGAGCACTCGATCCGCGAGCCGCTCGGCGTGTTCGCCCAGATCGGACCCTTCAACTTCCCGGCCATGGTGCCCTTCTGGTTCGGCCCACTGGCGGTGGCCTGCGGCAACACCTTCGTGACCAAGCCCTCGCAGAAGACGCCGCTGAGCCAGACGTTGCTTACGGAGCTCACGGCCGAAGCGGGATTCCCGCCCGGCGTGATGAACCTGGTGCACGGCGAAGGCGAGCAGGCGCAAGCGTTGAGCGCTCATCCCGACGTGATGGGGGTGTCCTTCGTCGGCTCGACGCCGGTGGCGCGGGCGGTGTACGAAACCGCCACGCGGCACGGCAAGCGGGCACAGTGCCAAGGCGGGGCAAAGAACCACCTGGTGGTGCTGCCGGACGCCGACCTGGACGCCGCAATTCCCAATATCTTGGGCTCGACCTATGGCTGCGCCGGGCAGCGGTGCCTGGCCGGATCGGTGGTGGTGACGGTTGGCGACGTGCGCGAGGAGCTGACGGAGCGGCTGGTTGAGGCAACCTCGTCGATTCGTCTGGGTGACGGGCTCGATCCGGACACCGGCATGGGCCCGGTGATTTCGGCCGAGTCGCGCGACCGCGCGTTCGCCTACATCGATCAAGCGATCGAGGACGGTGCTGAGATGCTGCTGGATGGGCGCGGCGCGACGGTCGAGGAGCTGCCGGGCGGCTACTGGGTGGGCGCGACGGTGCTGCACGAGGTGACGCCCGACATGCCCGTGGTGCGCGACGAGATCTTTGGGCCGGTGGTGAGCCTGATGCACGCCGACACGCTGCAGGACGCCATCGACATGGTGGAAGCCAGCCCCTTCGGCAACGCGGCCACGCTCTACACCAACAGCGGCGGCGCGGCGCGGGAGTTCACGCGGCAGGTCAACGTCGGCAATGTCGGCATCAACGTTGGCGTGGCGGCCCCGATGGCCTTCTATCCCTTCGGCGGGCGCAAGCAGTCGTTCTTCGGCGACATCCACGCCCAGTCCACCGAGCTGGTGCGGTTTTACACCGACCCGAAGGTCGTGATCACGCGCTGGCCGGGCAAGACGGACGGCCGGGACCCATGGGACTGAGCCACCGGGAGCGGCCCAATGGCGCATGAGTACCGCCACTCCGGCGAGCGGCACATTCGCGACAGCGCCTACCTGGAGCGCATCCACCCGGACATCGGCCCCGTGCTGCTGGGCATGGAGGCCGAGGCCGACCGCGACGGCCTGCCGATCACGGAACGGCCGAGCACGCGCCTGCTGTCGCTGGTCGTGCGCGCGATGGGCGCACGGCGCGCGCTCGAGATCGGCACGAACATCGGCTACTCGGCCATCGCCATCGCCTCGGCCCTGGCGGAAGGCGGCGAGCTGGTCACGCTGGACATCGACGAGGAAATGCACGCGCGGGCGCGCGTCAATGCGGACCGCGCCGGCGTGGGCGACCGGGTGACGCTGGTCACCGGCCCGGCGCTGGAGACGCTCGCCGGGATCGAGGGACCGTTCGATTTCGCCTACATCGACGCCGACAAGGGCTCGTATCCGCAATACCTCGACGCCGTCGTGGAGCGGCTGCGGCCCGGCGGCGTTGTGGCGCTGGACAATCTGCTGTGGCTGGGCCAGGCGGCGCACGAGCCGGAGGACAGCGACTTCCACCGCGCGTCGACGCCAATCATCCGCGCGTTCAACAAGGCCTTTCTGGCCGACGCGCGGCTCGACTCGACCATCGTGCAGGTCGGCGACGGCATCGGGCTGGGAATCAAACGACCGTCTGTTGACTGAAATCGGCAGGGCGCGTAGCGTCACGCCGCGGAACGTAGCTGCGTAAGGAAACCGTCCCGATGCTGACCAATCGCGCGAAGCAACGGCTCGAGAGCGGCAAGGTAGCGCTCGGCGTGAGCTGCGGCTTCGGCGCGCCGTTTCTCGCCGAAGTGCTGGCGCGCGCGGGGTTCGACTGGGTCATGGTGGACAACCAGCACGGCATGTGGGACCGGCAGTCCTCGTCCCTCGCCATGATGGGCGTGCGGGCCGGCGGATCGACGCCCATGGTGCGCGCGCCCGAAAACGACTACTACGCCATCGGCCGGCTGCTCGACGAGGGCGCGCTTGGCGTGATCGTACCGATGGTCGACAACCGTGAGGAGGCCGAGCGGGTGGTCCAGGCCTGCCGCTATCCGCCCATCGGCAGCCGCTCGGACGGCGTGAGCGGTGCGAGCGTCTACGGCCCCGGCTATCGCGAGCGGGCCAACGACGAAATCCTGGTGGCGATCCAGCTCGAGTCGCGCGAGGCCATCGAAAACGCCGACGCGATCATGTCGGTGCCGGGCATCGACGCCTGTTGGCTCGGGCCGGCCGACCTGGCGAACTCGCTCGGCCACGCGCGCAACACGCCCGAGCACGACGCGGCGGTGAACGAAATGATCGCGGCCTGCAAGCGCCACGGAAAAGCCGCGGGCATCGCCGCGGGCAGCGTGGAGCAGGTGGAAAAGTGGGTGGCGGCCGGCTGCACCTTCGTCAGCGCCGGCGGCGACAAGATCTATGTAGGAACCAGCGCGGCGGCGGAGTTCAACGCGCTGGCGAGCTTGCGGGAGTAGCGACAAATGGCACGCATCGACTCATTGACCAATCCCGTCAAGGCCAAGTTGCGCCGCGGCGCGGTGGCCCTGGGCGTCGGTGTCGCGCTCGGCAGCCCAAACATCGTGGAGCTGCTCGCGCGGCAGGGATTCGATTGGATCTTGATCGACAACCAGCACGGCACCTGGGGGCGCGAGTCCACGTCGGCGGCGTTCATGGCGGCGCGGGCCGGCGGCGCGGTGCCCATTCCGCGGGTGCTCAGCAGCGAGTACACGGCCATCGGACATCTGCTCGACGAGGGCTGCACCGGGATCGTCGTTCCCATGGTGGATTCGCCCGAGGAAGCGGAGCAGGTCGTGCACGCCTGCAAGTATCCGCCCGCGGGCGGCCGATCGCTCGGCGCGGCGGGGGCGATCGCGCAGTGGCCGGAGTACATGAACCGGATCAACGACGAGCTGCTCATCATGGTGCAGATCGAGTCCAAGCAGGCCGCCGAGGCGGCAGACGAGATCATGGCGGTGGACGGCGTCGACGGCACGTGGGTCGGCCCGGCCGACCTGGCCGCATCCATCGGGCATGAGCAGGGAAGCACGGAGCACACGGATTGCGTCGTCGGCGTGTTCGACGCCTGCCGGAACCAGGGCAAGATCCCGGGCATCTCCGCCGGTCCGCCCGACTCCGCCAAGCGCTGGATCGAGCACGGCGCGCGCTTCGTGACCCTGGGCGCCGACGTGCTCTACGTGCTCCAGGGCGCGCAGGCCGAGCTTGAAGCCTTCGGCCGCGAGCCGGGGCTGGGGGACTGGTCGTAGCCGAAGCGTCCGCGACCCTTGGTTCCAAGGGTGTTCAACCGAGCATCTAGGTTCCGTTCGTGGTGAGCCTGTCGAACCACGCCCTTCGGCAGGCTCGGGAGGCGCCCTTCGACAAGCTCAGGGCGAACGGATGAGAGTCGTCCTTCGGTGCGCCGCCTCCGCTAGATCGAATTCAGCAACCGGTCGCATGGAAAGCACACGTGGCTAGGGAATCAGCAGCAGCTTCCCGCTCGTGGCGCGGCCTTCGAGGTCGGTGTGGGCTTGGGCGGCGTCGGCCAGGGCGTATTCGCCGTGGATCTTCAGCTCGAGCGAGCCGTCCGCGACCCAGCCGAGCACGGACGAGGTGCGCCAGGCGAACTCTTCGGAGGTGATGAGATGGTGCCCAAGGCTCGGACGCGCCAGGAATAGCGATCCTTTCTGGTTGAGGATCTGCGGGTCCATGGGCGGCACGGGGCCGCTGGCCGCGCCGAACAGGACCATGTAGCCGCGCGGCTTGAGGCAATCGAGGCCGCGGTCGAAGGTCGCCTTCCCGACGCCGTCGTACACCACGTCCACGCCGGCCCCGTCGGTGAGCTCGCGGACCTTGGGAAGAAAGTCTTCTTCCCTGTAGTTGATGACGTGATCCGCGCCCACGGCTGCCGCGACTTCCGCCTTGGCGGGTGTGCCGACGGTGGTGATGACCTCCGCGCCGGACTTCTTGGCCATCTGAATGATCAGGCGACCGGCGCCGCCGGCGCCGGCGTGCACCAGCGCGGTGTGACCGGCGCGCAGCGGGAAGCTCGAGGTTGTGAGGTAGTGCGCCGTGCAGCCCTGGAGCATCACGGCAGCGGCGGTGCGGGTGTCCAGCGCTTCCGGAATGCGCACCAGCCGGTCGGCCGCGACGGCCTGCAGCTCGGCATATGAGCCGATTTCGGTGCCGTGCGCGACGCGATCGCCAGCCTCGAGGGAGGTCACCTCCGACCCAACCTCCACCACCACGCCGGCGCCTTCCATGCCCAGCGTGAACGGCGGCTCGACGGGGTAGCGGCCGGTGCGCTGGTAGGTGTCGATGTAGTTCACCCCGGCGGCTTCGGTGCGCACCAGGACCTCGTTGGGCGCGGGCGACGGGTCGGGGATGTCTTCGTAGCTGAGCGCCTCGATGCCGCCCGGCGTGTGGACGCGAATGGCTTTCATGGGTGACTCCTTTGCGGCGGGAAAACGCCAGCATAGGACGCGGCGCGGCCGGGCAGGAATGCGCGTGACTTATATTCCGGCCCGTGCGCATCCCCGACGTGCTCCAAACCCTGCGCCCGCTGATCGCCGGCGTGTACCTGCCGGCGTTCCTGATGTTCTTCGGCGTCGGGATGCTGACGCCGACGCTGCCGCTGTTCGCGGCGGAGCTGGGCGTGAACTACACGCTGGTGACGCTGGCGGTGGCGGTGACCGGGCTGGGCACGCTGCTGTGGAATGTCCCGGCCGGTCTGCTGCAGGCGCGTTGGAGCGAGCATCGCGCCGCGATTGTGGGGGTGCTCGCGATTGCGGCGGCGACGATGGCGATGGGTTTCACGCGCGACTACACCTTGGTGGTGGTCTTCCGCGCGCTGGCGGGGATCGGCATGGCGACTTGGACGATCTCGCGCATGTCGCACCTGGTGGCCGCCGTGCCGCAGCACCACCGGGGGCGCGCGATGTCGCTGTTCGGCGGGATCATGCGCATCAGCCTGTTTCCCAGTCCCGCCGTGGGCGGCGCCTTGGCCGAGTTGGTGAGCTACGAGGCGTGCTTCCTGGTGGCGGGCCTCATCACCGTCGTCGGCGTGCTGCCGATGTTGCTGATGCGGCAGCGGGTCGAGCGGCCGCTGGGCAGCGTTCCGGCGCGGCACGTGGCGCCGGCGAGCCTGTGGGCGGTGCTGCGGGATCACTGGCGCGACCTCGCCACGGCCGGCACGGGGCATGTGCTGGCATCGGCCGCCCGCGCGGGGCGGCAGGTAATCATTCCGATCTATGGGGCCTTCGTCCTCGGTCTGGACGCCGCCGAGATCGGCGTGGTGGTGAGCGCCTCGTCGGCCATCGACATGACGCTGTTTCCGATCGCGGGCTACGTGATGGACCGATTTGGGCGCAAGTTCACGAATGCGCCGTCGATGGTCATGCTCGGCGCGTCCATGGCCGTGCTGCCGCTGGCGCAGGACTTCGTTGGGCTCATTGTGGTGGGGCTGTTTGCGGGCGTGGCCAACGGGTGGGGGTCGGGCGCCATGCTGACCCTCGGCTCGGACCTGGCGCCCCGCGAGTCGCCGGGACCGTTCCTGGGCGTCTGGCAGTTCATGGGCAACACCGGCATGACGGGCGGGCCGCTGATCGTCGGCGTGGTGGCGGATGCCGCCGGTCCCGACGCGACGCCGTTCTACCTGGCGGCGGCGGGATTCGCCAGCGGGCTCATTTTCTTGCTGTTGGTGCGCGAGACGCACCGGGTGCGAGGTCAGCCGGCGACGGCGTCGGCGTAGCATGGGATCTTGGCGTAATTGGGTGCGGGCGGGTCTGAGACCCGCCCCTACCGGACGCTCGGTCTCACGCTGTAGGGAGGTCGGGCCACCGGGCAATTCTGAGTCGGTGTAGGGGCAGCTCTTGTGGCTGCCCGGACCGACTCGCACGGGCGTCCACGAGGGGCGCCCCTACGCGGACGGGGGCGTTACCACGGCATGCCGGGTCGACATGCGTTCCAGCCGCTCCGGGTCGGGTTCGGGAAGGCCCTCGGTCGCCGGCGAAAACGTCAGATCGGGCTCCAACTCCAGGGCTGGCTCCGCCAGGTCCTGGCGGTAGAACTTGGACGACGGGAACAGATCGCCGGGATAGGTGAAGTTGGGCAGCGTCGCGAGCTCCACGCACAGCGCCGCGCCCACGGAGCTCTCGAGCATCCCGCCGATCCACACGGGGATGCCGGCGTCGCGGCAGACGTCGTGCATCGCAACGGAATTGGTGAATCCGCCCGCGCGGCCGGGCTTGATGTTGACGTAGTGGCAGGCGCCGATGCGGATGGCCTGCTGGACCATTTCGAGGTCGCGGGCGGACTCGTCCAGGCAAATCGGGGTCTCGATTGCTCGCGCCAGCTCGGCGTGGTCGAGGATGTCGTTCCAGCCCAGCGGCTGCTCGATGAAGGCCAGCCCCAGATCGTCGATGGCCTCGAAGGTGTCGAGATCGTCGAGGGTGTAGCCGGAGTTGCAGTCGATGTGGATGAGGTGATTCGGAAACGTCGAGCGCACGGCGCGCAGCATGTCGACGTCCCAGCCCGGCCGCACCTTGAGCTTGGTGCGCGGGAAGCCGGCGTCCACGGCCTGCTGCATGTTGCCGAGCAGCATGTCGATGGAATCCTGCACGCCGAAATCGGCGCCGGCGATGACGGGGCGCGTCTCGCCGCCCAGCAGGCGATGGACCGGCGTGCCGGTAATCTTTGACTCCAGCGTCCACCAGCTCAGCTCGACCGCCGCCTTGGCGAAGCCGTTGCCCTTGGCGAAGGCAAGCCGGTCGTGTAGGTCCTGCGCGGTGTCGTACTCACGTCCCACCACGTGCGGCCCAAACACCTCGGCCACCAGGTAGAAGACGCCGCCGGCGCACTCGTTCACGTAGTGCGGGGCGAAGAACGGGGTGGCCTCGGCCCAGGCCTCGTGGTCGCCGCTGGTGGCCTTCACGAGCACCGAGTCGATGTCGTAGTCCTCGCCGTAGGCGGTGCGCCAGGGGTAAATCAGCGGCATTCGGACGTAGTAGACGTCCAGGCGGTCGATGCGCATGCGGGCCTCCTCTGACAGGCATGGTGACGGGACGGGACTCGGGATGCAATAGGAAACCGACGGAGAGACGCGGCGGGGACGCGCGTTGGGTCTGGGCTAGGGCGTGCGGCGCTTGCGGAGGGCGACCGTCGGCTTGGGCGGAGTCACGACCGCGCCTTCCAATCGGACTTGCGGCAGCCAGCGCAGCGGTCGCGGCAGCCACCAGTTGCGCGACCCCAGCAGTTTCATCGAGGCCGGCACGAGGATGGAACGAATGAGCGTGGCGTCGATGGCGACGGCAACCGCCAGCCCGAAGCCAATCTGCTGAAACACGACGAGGTCGCCGGAGGCAAATCCGCCGAACACCGCCACCATGATCAGGGCGGCGCCGGTGATGAGCGCGCCCGTCCGCCGCAGGCCGAACGCCACCGACTCGGCGTTGTCGCCGGTACGGTCGAAGCGTTCCCGAATGCGGCTGAGCAGGAACACGTGATAGTCCATGGAGAGTCCAAACAGCACGGCGAAGAGCAGAATCGGGACCCAGGCCTCGATGGCCGTGACCTTCTGAAAGCCCAGCAGATCGGCGGCGAAGCCCATTTGGGAGACGAGCACGATGAGGCCGTAGGCGGCCCCGACCGCCAGGAGGTTCATGAGGATGGCCTTGGCCGGCACGATCAGCGAGCGGAATACCACCAGCAGCAGGACGAAGCTGATGCTGAGGACGATGCCGAAGACCACCGGGGTGTATTGCGTGGCCACGTCGAAGTAGGCCACGTTCTGCGCCGTGACGCCGGTGACGTAGGCCTTGGCGTCGACATCGGCCAGCGCCTGCGGAATGACCTGGTCCCGCAGACGGCGAACGGCGTCGGCGCCGGCGCCGCTGGTTGGTTCCGCGACCAGCGGCACGGTGATGAGCGCCGCCGTGCCGTCGCGGCTGATCTCGAGGCGCGAGGGACCGAACTCCGGGTCGTCGGCGAGCGCCGCCTGCAGCCGAGCGATCGCCGCCTGCACCTCGGCCACAGAGGTGTCGCCGTCGACGACGATTCGTGCCGGTGAGATCAGGCCACCGAGGAACTCATCCTGTAGCGCCGCAAGTCCATCGTGCGTTCGAGTTCCCGGCGGCAGGCTCGAAAGGCTGGAGGAGCCCGTGTTGATCCCAATGTTGGGCACCGCGGCCGCGGCCAGCAGGCCAACCACGATGACCAGGCTGACGATGGGCCGGCGCATGACGGCGTAAGCCAGGCGGTCCCACAGGGGTCGGCCGCGCCGGCGGTTGGCGGCGGCGGCGAGTCGTCCGAGGAACGGCAGACGGAGGGCATCGACGCGATCGCCCATGAGGCTGAGAACCGCCGGGAGCAGCGTGAGCGCCGCAAACACCGCCGCGGCGACCACGAGGATCGCGCCGGCGGCCAGTCCCTGGAACACGTTGACGGGAATGACCAGCAGCCCGAGCAGGGCCACGATGACGACCAGGCCGCTGATCAGCACCGCGCGGCTCGCGGTCGCTCCCATGGTCCTGATTGCGTCGACGGTGTCGCGGCCCGCGCGGCGCTCCTCGCGGTATCGGGACACGACGAACAGCGAGTAGTCGATGCCGACCGCCAGACCCATCATCGTGACCATGTTGACCACGAAGAACGAGAGGTCGAACACCTGGCCGATCAGCGCGGTCGCGCCCAGGGCAATGACGATCGCCACCCCGGCGAGGACGATGGGGAGCAGCGCCGCGGCGAAGGCGCCGAAGACCAGCACCAGGATCAGAAAGGCGATTGGCAAGGCCACCAGCTCGCCTTTTTGCAGGTCGCGCTCGGCGATCTCGCGAAAGTCCTGGCCGCCGGTGGCACGACCGGTCACATGCGTGGTGAAGCCTTCGGCTTCGATAGCGTCGACGACGGCGTGGACCCGGTGGACGTTGACGATTGCGTCCTCGAGATCGCCGCTCATGAGCACCGGCAGCAGCAGCGATTGCCGGTCACGCGATACCAGCGAGGGATCGCCGGTCTGGTAGTAGCTGAACACGCCCTGGACCGTTGCCGGGCCGAGCGCGATCAGGTCGGCCTGCAGCTGCTCGACCGTGGTGCGGAACGGCAGCTCGTCGACGGTCGTCGCCTCGGCCTGCACGATCACCAGTTCGGTGACGCCGTCCGGACGGTCGAACCGCTCGGCGATGATCTGGTCGCCGCGCACGTAGTCGGGGTTATTCGAAATCCGTTGATCGGTCGTCAGCGAGCCGCCCAGCTGCGTCGCCACCAGCGCGCTCGCCGCCACAAGCATGGCCGCCCAGATGCCGACGGTGCGCCACGGGTGGCGGGCGCAATGGGCGGCGAGTCCTCCCAGCGAGAGCTCGGGAACGGGCAGGCCGCCGACAACTCGAAGGCTCTGCACGCGGCGCACGAACCGCCTCATCAATCCGCCCCCGGGCCGGACTCGGTCGGGCTCGGTTCCAACTAGGTCCTGTCTCCGCCAGAGCCGCGCGTGGCAGGTGCGAAACAAGATGCTGCTCCCAAGGGCGTGGGCATCGCGCTTCTCGAATCGCGGAGGGCGGCGGGAGACGCCGCATGCTAGGTCCGACAAGTGTGGGGCGCGCACGGACGGCGCCTGTGTGAGTTCCGCGACGCCGCGAGGGGATGTGCTGGCGCTTTGTGAGCAGACTTACATTGCGGACGGCGTCGCCGGAGGTAGTGACCACGCCGTGGCTGGGTCTCAACCAGATGTACGTGCTGACAGAGACGACGCTGCTGCGGGATCAGATGCGGGGACTATTGGGTTAGCTCTGAGCGAACAGCGAGGTCCGGTGGCCCGCGCTGCGTGCAGCGTGGGACCGGCCGGGGCTCAATCTCCCAGGCTGCACGCAGCCTGGGCCACCGGGCACGCAGCCTGGGCCACCGGAGCGGAGTGCCTAAACCGGCTTGCCGCCGTGGACCATGAGCACTTGTCCGGTGGCCAGACGGTTGTGGACCACGAAGCCCATGATCGCGTCGGCCACGTCCTCGGGCTCGCAGACGCGCTGGAGATAGGTGCCGGTGCGGGCTCGCTCGCGGTTGGTGTCGGCGTACGTGGGGTCGGGATGGTCGTAGTGCCACTCGGTGTTGATGAATCCGGGCGCGACGCAGTTAACGCGCACATCGGGAGCCAGCGCCCGAGCGAGGGTGCGGGTGAGGCTGTGCACCGCCGCCTTCGAGGCGCAGTAGGGGATCGAGCTGCCGGAGTCGCCGATGCCGGCGACGGACCCCACGTTCACGACCACGCCCGCCCCGCCGGCGCGCAGGTGCGGCGCGGCGGCGCGGGTGACGTTGAACAGCCCCTGGACGTTGGTGGCAAAGATGACGTCCCAGGCTTCATCCTCCACGCTGTCGAGGTTCAGGATGTCGCTGAAGCGGGTGACCGCGGCGTTGTTGACCAGGATGTCGAGGCCGCCCAGGGCGTCGACCGCGTCGGCGACGAGCGCTCGCGCGGCAGTCGGCGAGCTGACGTCCGCCGCAATCGGCACGGCGGCCACGCCGTGGGCGCGGGCCTTGTCCACAACTTCGTCGGCACGGTCCTTCGAACGCGCGTAGTTCACGGCGACGGAGGCGCCGCGCTCGGCCAGCATCTCGACCGTGGCGGCGCCGACGCCGCGGCTGCCTCCGGTTACCAGGGCGCGTTTGCCGCTGAGCGTCATTGCAATGACTCCTTCGATCCGCCTGTTGGACTGGCATGGTACGCGTCCGCCGTTGGCGGCAGGCCGGCCGCCGGGTGAGAATTGGCGGCCGCTCGGCAGTCCGCGCGGCTCACCGATGGGTTCCCGTGTGCCGAATCGCCTCGCCGCCGAGTCCAGCCCTTATCTCCTGCAGCATCAGCACAACCCGGTGGATTGGTTTCCCTGGGGCGAGGAGGCGCTGGCCAAGGCGCGCGACGAGAGCCGGCCGATCTTCCTGAGCATCGGCTACGCGGCCTGCCACTGGTGCCACGTGATGGAGCACGAGTCGTTCGAGGACGACGACACGGCGGCCTATCTGAACGAGCACTTCGTCTCGATCAAGGTGGACCGCGAGGAGCGGCCCGACCTGGATCAGATCTACATGAGCGCGGTCACGGCGATCACGGGGCACGGGGGATGGCCGATGACGGTGTTCCTGATGCCCGACGGGCGGCCGTTCCACGGCGGCACCTACTTCCCGCCCGAGCCGCGCTACGGCATGCCGTCGTTCCTCCAATTGTTGAAGCAGGTGTGGGAAGCCTGGGTGATTCGGCGCGACGACCTGGACAACGGCGCCCAGCAACTCGCGGAGGCGCTGCAGCGCGTGCAAGTGGGCGCGTCGCCGAGCGAGCTCACGGAGCACAAGCTCGGTCAGGCCGGCCGGGTGCTGGCGGCGAGCCACGACCGGCAGCACGGAGGCTGGGGGGCGGCGCCCAAATTCCCGCAGCCCATGGCGCTCGAGTTCCTGCTGCGACGGCACGTGGCCACAGGCGAAGGGTTGCTGTTGGAGGTGGTGGAGCGTTCCCTGACGAAGATGGCGCGCGGCGGCATCTACGACCAGCTCGGCGGCGGCTTCCATCGCTACAGCGTTGACGCCGAGTGGCTGGCGCCGCATTTCGAAAAGATGCTCTACGACAACGCCCAGCTGGCGCGGGTGTACCTGCACGCCTGGCAGGTGACGGGCAATCCCGAGTACCGGGCGGTCGTCGAAGCGACGCTGGACTACGTGGCGCGCGAGATGACGCACCCGGACGGCGGGTTCTTCAGCACGCAGGACGCCGACTCGGAAGGCGAGGAGGGCAAGTTCTTCGTCTGGTCGCTGGCCGAGGTGGATGAGCTGTTAGGAGACGACGCGCCTCTCTTCCGCGACGCGTACGACGTGACGCGAGGCGGCAATTGGGAGGGCAAGACCATCCTGCGGCGGGTGCGCGACGCGGACGTGCTGGCGTCGATGCACGGTCTGGCGGTCGAGGAGGTCGAGGCGCGTCTGGCGCTGGGACGGTCAGCACTGTTGGAGCGGCGCGAAGGCCGCATCCGGCCCGGCTTGGACGACAAGGTGCTGACGGCGTGGAACGGCATGATGCTGGCGACCGTGGCGGACGCGGCGCGGGTGCTCGATCGCGAGGACTACCGCGAGATGGCGGTGCGCGCCGGCGAGTTTGCGCTGCGCGAGCTGCGCCGTCCCAATGGACGCTTGTGGCGCACCTGGCGCAACGGGCAGGCCAAGCTGAACGGCTATCTGGAGGACTACGCGTGCCTCGCCTCGGGCCTGGTGGAGCTTTACCAGACGACTTTCGATCCGAGGTGGTTTGAGGCCGCGTGCGAGCTGGCCGACGCCATGCTGGCGCACTTCGCGGATCCGGCAGGGGGCTTCTTCGACACCAGCGAGGACCACGAAACGCTGATCACCCGACCCAAGGACGTCCAGGACAACGCCACGCCTTCGGGCAACGCGATGGCGGCGACGGTGTTGGCACAGCTTGCCGCGCTGACGGGGGAAGCAAGATTTGCCGATGCGGTGGCGCGGGCGCTGCCGCTGGTTGGACGATTCGCCGGCGAGCATGCCACCGGGTTCGGACAGTGGCTGTGCGCGGCCGACTTTACGCTCGCGGGCGCCCACGAAGTCGCGATCGTGGGCGACCTTCAGGATCCCGGTACGCGCGAGCTCATCGACACCGCGTTCGCCACCTACCGACCCCGCCAGGTGGTCGCGGCGGCGGCGCCTTCCGAGTCGACCGCGGTGCCGCTGTTGGTCGGTCGGCCGCCGGTCAATGGGGCGGCGACGGCCTATGTGTGCCGCAACTTCGCCTGCGAATTGCCGGTCACGGATGCCGCCGGACTCGCGGCGCAACTGGCCGGATAGCGCCGGGCCGGTAGGATAGGGCAGATGCAACCTCAGGGGCTGCGATGGACGTTCTGCGAATAACGCCGCGGGGCTTCTGCCATGGCGTCGTGGACGCCATCCGCCTGGCGCAGGAGGCCGGTCAAACGCACGAGGGCCCCGTGTACATGCTGGGCTACCTGGTGCACAACGCCCACGTGGTGCAAGAGCTGGCCCAATACAACGTGAAGCTGATCGACCTGGACGATCGGTTTGCGGGGCTGGAGAAGATCGAAAGCGGCACGGTGATCCTCACGGCGCACGGCGTTTCGCCGGCGGTGAAATCCCGGGCGATGGACCGCGGGCTGACGGTGATCGACGCTACCTGCTCCGACGTCTACGTGACGCACGACCTGATCATCGACCTGGTCGACAAGGGCTACGAGATCATCTACGTGGGCAAGCCGGGCCATCCCGAGCCGGAAGGGGCGATCGGCGAAGCGCCCGATCACGTGCATCTGGTCTCGTCGACGGACGACGTGGCCAAGCTCGATCTCGACGCGAAGCACATCGCCGTGACCACGCAAACCACGTTGAGCGTGTGGGACACCGAGGACATCATCTCCAGCATTCTGGACAAATACCCCGACGCCGAGGTGCACAACGACATTTGCCTGGCGACCCAGGACCGCCAGGAAGCGGCCGTTGCCGCCGCCGACGAGTGCGATCTGGTGCTGGTGGTGGGAAGCTCGCGCAGCTCCAACTCACGGCGCCTGGTCGAGGTGGTGCGGGACATCAAGGGCAAGCCCGCGCACCTGGTGGACACCGTCGCCGAGATCGACCTGGAGTGGTTTGTTGATACGAAACGAGTGGGGATCACGGCGGGGGCGTCCACGCCCGCGCGCCTGACCCGCGAGGTGATCGAGTTCGTGGAGGCCTACGAGCCCGCGATCACGGCCCCCAACGGAGACGACGCCCGCGCCTAGAGCCGCTCGGACGAGCCGGTTTGCCCGGCTTCCGCGTTGAGGTCGTCGACCACGAATGGAAGCAGCGGCACGCCCAGCTCGCGCGATTCATCGAAGCGCTCCCACTCGATCTCGCCGGGCACGTAGATGCGCGACGTGCCTTCCACACGGTCGCACTCATGGAACAGCGCGATCTGCTGATCGACGAGGGCCGTGAACACGTCAGGCGGCATGAAGGCCGCGATGTCGATGGCGTGAAACCAGTGCCCGGTGTCGCCGTGGCTCCCATCGGGCTGCTGACGCCCGACCTTTGGTCCAAAGCTGGCGCCGGCCAGGACGCCGGCCAGGAGATCGACCACCTGCGCCAGGCCAATGCCCTTGGGTCCGCCGATGGAGACGCCGGATCCCTCGGCAAGATCGGCGGGATCCCTGCTCGGCTGACCATGGCGGTCCAAGATCCAGCCGTCGGGCACTGTCTGCCCCAAGCGTTCGGCAATCGCGACGCGCGAGTTGGCCGAGACGGACATCGCCATGTCCAGCACGATGGGGCGCTCACGAGCCGCGGGAATGGCGAAGGCGATGGGGTTGTTGCCGACCATTCGCTTCCGCCCGCCAAACGGGAACATCGTGGGCCCGGCGTTTGTGGCGGCGAACCCGATCATCCCGTGCGGGAGCGCCATCATGGCGAAGTGGGCGGCCGCGCCGAAATGGTTGCTCCCCCTGGTGAATCCGGTGGCTGCCCCGCTGGCGCCGGCTTTCCGAATGACCGCCTGCATGGTGAAGTGGCCCGCCACCGCACCAGGCGCGCGGTCGCCATCCACGTGCACCGTCGCGGGCGTTTCGCTCACGATGTGCGGCTGAGCCTCGGCGTTGGTGGACCCGCGGCGGATCTCCTTGCAGTACTTCGGCAGCATCACGTGGCCATGGGTGCGGACGCCGCGCATGTCGGCGGCGATGAGGTTGTCGGCCAGGATGCCGGCATGGTCGGAGCTGAGCCCCAGCCCCTGCAGCAGCCCTAGGTCAAAGTCCCGAAGGTCTGCCTCCGGGATGCGAACGTATTCGTCAGGCGGCATGGCGTGCTTGATTCAGGGAGTGCAGAACGCCTCAGAATCGTACGCCAAGCGTGGATCGACGACGGCACGGAGGGCGCGACGGGTGTAATCCCAGCCACGTGCACCAGTGCGCCGCAAGGCGTTGGCCGGGATTGCTACGATCATCGCCGCCGATCCGACCGGGACACCGATATGCCCGCACTTGACGATGCCGCCATGGAAGCCGTGGTCCAGGCGCTTTACGCGCATCCGAACCGTCGCCATGCGGTTCCGGTGGATTCCGAGGACGCCGTGGGAAGTCTGCGGCTTGCGCTCGAGGCGACGGTAGAACGGCTGCACGGGATCGACGCCATGTGGGGTCGGGGCGTTCGACTTGAGGTCGAGCGCGATGATGACGGCGTGCCACATCGCGCCTGGCTATGGCGGGGCTTGGTCGGCGGCCAGCGGCCGATGCGGGATGGCTTCAGCAGCGAGCCGCGGCGGGTGCGCGCTTAGCCCAATCTCGCCCCCCACGCAGCACAACAGCGTCGCGCGCTGCGTCCCGGGCTAACCAGGCGACAAATAGATTCTATCTTCCAGCAGCTCAAGGTTTACACCGAAGTATTGACGCAGCATCGCCCGAAATATATTAACCGAAGTAATTCCATTATACTTCCAGCAGCTCAAGGTTTACACCGAAGTATTGACGCAGCATCGCCCGAAATATATTAACCGAAGTAATTCCATTATACATAGGCATATCCCCGCCTTCCGGGAACAAATAAGCTGCAAGAATATGGTGACAGATCGGCGAGAAACTGCAGTTTTCTATGCCGTGATCGCTCATTATGACAATGATCGGTGTAATCGAAGACCGCTCAAGGATTCCATCGATGATTTCAAGCAACCTTGAATTCAGCCAGATTATCTGGCCGTAAAGCGCCGATTTCACCGTCGGGTCATGGTCGTGAGACCAAGCACCACTAGGCGCGATTTCTCCATATTGATCGAACGAATAGGGGGAGTGGGGCTTAACCAGATGAGCATAGACAAACTGCGGCGATGCATTCGCACCAAGCTCGTTCATATAGTCCATCCAATCAAGAACGCGCCGAGGATCCTCCCACGAATCCACATAGTGATCTTCAGCCTGGA
Source organism: Chloroflexota bacterium (assembly GCA_026706485.1). Lineage (NCBI taxonomy): Bacteria > Bacillati > Chloroflexota > Chloroflexota bacterium. The sequence continues at coordinate 253,707 of JAPOYR010000002.1, forward strand.
ATGAATCCGGACGATGCATGCCGCTAGCGAGCGTAGTCCTCAAGAACTCGCTCATGAATCTGTTGGATAAACTGAAGGCCCGCTGCCAATGATATCTATATTGTGATCGCTGGTCATAGTCGACGTACCCGGAAATGATACGACCTTGAGGCGTGAAATCCACGATTTCATCTGCATTTCGACTCGTCGCGGTCATTTGCCATCCCGACGACACGTGAACGTACTTGTATCCCAGTCCAGTTAGCACTCTGCCTAAAGCATGGTCAAGCGCCGCATCGTAAATCCGGTATGTATCCCCCAGAGATTCCTTGCAGGGGTGGGCATGCTGAATATAACTCATATTCAAAGACGATGTGATCGACCAAACCGAACACGTATAGTTGCTTTGTGCATATGGATCGACATAGAATCCACGGTTTTTCAGTTCTTGCACGAACGCACTGTTGTCAAATGACTCCGGCGAACCACTGCGGGGATATCCGTCCAATTGGATCACGTAGACATCCCGCAGCTCGTGCGACGAGCTCGCGACCAGACCCTCATTGATTTGCCGGTCAATATCAGTCGCATTTGCCAGGATAGAACTTTCTTCAGGCTGCTGAATTTGAGTCGAAAGGAGCACTTGCGCGAGCTGGAACATCGGGAACGCGACAAGCACAATGCTTGCAAAGTTGAGGATTTGACCGATCCTTTGCAAGGAGTCTGTGCGACCTCGCAATAGCATGCCGGAACCGACGATGATCGGCACTCCAATCCCCAGGAGGAATCTCCAATCCGGCTGCTCTACGTCGGCGGCATATATATGGCCATAGGAAAAGAATATGACCCCGAGTATCCCCGTGAGTAAGGCTGCCGGCTCCGCGCCGTTGAGAGCAATTCGAAGCGCGACGAAAACGCCGGTAACTCCGGCCATAATCACAACGCTCGGAAGGATTGCCTCGTATGCTCGTAGGAGAATCAGGTTCGTCGCGAGGAAATGCAGAATGGCAAACGCTGGTATGAGCCATGGAAAGACATAGAAGGCGCGACGCCCAGCCGCTGGTTCCAAGGGCGGGCGTTGCACGCGCAGCCGGGCTCCCACCAGCCGCAGCTTGTCCGCGGTTGCTCCGCCGACGACAACGGCAGCCTGCAATCTCCCATGCACTCGGCTGAGGCGGCGTGCGACCGGGGGGCTGAGCAACACGGCCGCCACCGCCGCGACAATCCCGCCGACCAGGCGCAATAGATCGAGACTCGCTCCTGCCAGCGCCGCCCGCCATCCCTCGCCTCGCCAAATCACTTCGTACGCCAGCGGTCCCTGGTCGGTCGGATTGAGATTGAGCGTCGGCCCCCCACCTGCACCACCAGCCTCCGTGGTGCCGAAAATGGCGTGGTTGCTCCGCTCATCCGACACCCAGAGCTGCAGGACCAACGCCTCTCCAGGCACCGGATGGTATGGCGGGAATTCAAGCACGTAGGGCTGGAGGAGATGGCTGGGCTTGATCCCGACTCGGTCCTGCCGGACTAGCTCCCGGTCCGGTCCTTGCAGCAGCGCCGCCACCACCGGCGCCTCCTGGCCGCGGTCCGCGCCGGCGGCGCCCCAAATCCGGATCTCCGACACCACGCCAAGCCCGTCATCCAGGACCTGCTCCACCGATTGCTCGGGCCACACCGGGCCGACCGCATCGACGATGTCCCCAGCCGATCGCGCCACGAAGCTCGTGCGCGGCAGCAGGCTCAGCAGCAATCCCAGTCCGACCAGACCGAGGATCGCCGAGGCTAGCCGGAGCCGCGAGTCAGGCAGCGGAACAGCCTTGAGGCCGGACGGGAGCGATGGCGCATCCGAGGTTTCGGCAGATCACGAGCAGTGCCGCACGCGCTAGGAGGCTTCGGCTTCCAGTGCGGCGAGCGCCTCGGCGGCCTTGCGCTTCTTATCCGGATCGGGGTCCCGGGCGACGATGCGCTGCAGGGTGGCGCGGGCCTCGATGCCGCCTTGTGCAGCCACCTCGAACGCCATGGCATCGCGCTTTTCGTTGTACTGCGTGTCGAATTCCCCCATGTTGAGGTCCCAGTCGCGCCAGTAGTACTGGTGCTGACCCGGCGCCCAGCCGGCGTAGATCTGCTCCCAGGAGACATCGGGGTCGTGCGGATTCAAGCTGCCAGGCAAGATCGGATCGGCGATGCGCTGGAAGCGCAGGTCCACCGACAGGCGCAAACGTTTGCCTGTGGCCGGCGCCCCGCGATGGACGGTCATGCTGTGGAAGAACAGCACGTCGCCTTGGTTGAAGGTGCCGCCCACCCACGTCCCATGCAGCGGGTCCGAAATCTCCGTACCGCTGGCGCCGAGCGCCGGGACAAAGTCGAAGACGCCCTTCAGATGCGATCCGGCAGCGATCTCAAGCCCACCCATCTCCGATGTCAAGTCGGTGAGGGGAATCCAAGCGGTGATCGTGTCGGCGGCGCCCTGCACGGGAACGAAATCCTGGTGCGCCGGCGTGGTGTAGGCCGTGCGCTCGGGAAATATCACGCGGGCGATGACGCGCGGTTGTGGCATGACGGTGGCGTCCAGGACACGCTCCATCAAGTCCATGAGCTCCGACCGGTGCTGCAGGGCGTGAAACGCGGGCAGGCTGTAGAGCCGGTTGTAGACCTTCTGGTATTCCGGCTCGGGCTCAACGGCGAATGCGCTGGGATCGGCGACCTGGTCAGTCGCGGGAGAGTCGGCGGCGATCCAGCCTGAGTCACGCAGCACGGGAAGGAATTGCCGACGCAGGTCTTCGACCACGGGCGGCGGCAGCAGGCCCCGAACGAAAAGGTAGCCGTCGCGGTCGAAGCGACCGCGCACATCGGCGGCGTCGCCGGCGATTTCAGTAGCGTCAAAGAAGGGACGAACGTCGCTCATGGTCGGACTCTCAGGAGCCGTGACGTCGTGCGTGAGTGTAGCCAGCGCCGACTCCAACACTGCGGCACGCGCTACGCGGTGTCGGCGTCGAGCGCGGCGAGCGCCTCCTCGGCCCTCAGTTTCTTGGCGGGATCGGGGTCACGGGCGACGATGCGCAGCAGCGTGGCTCGGGCCTCCGCATCGCCCTTGGCGGCCAGCTCGAACGCCATGGCGTCCCGACGCTCGTTGTATTGCGTGTCGAAATCTGCAACGTCGAGGTCCCAGTCGCGCCAGAAGTACTGGTGCTGTCCCGGCGCCCAGCCCTCGTAAATCTGCTCCCAGGTGACATCGGGGTCATGCGGTCTGAGGCTGCCCGGCGCAATGGGATCCGCCATCCGCTGAAACCGCAGGTCGACCGACAGCCGCAGCCGAGTGCCCGTGGCCGGCGCCCCGCGATGGACGGTCATGCTGTGAAAGAACAGCACGTCGCCCTGCTGGAAGGTGCCGCCCACCCAGGCGCCGTGCAGCGGATCGGTGATTTCCATGCCGCCGGCGCCCAGTGCCGGCACGAAGTCGAACACGCCCTTTCGGTGGGTGCCGGCCGCGATCTGGAGCCCGCCCATCTCGGGTGACAAGTCAGTGAGCGGAATCCAGGCCGTGATGGTGTCGGCGGCGCCCTGTACAGGCACGAAGTCCTGGTGCGCCGGTGTGGTGTGGGCCGTGCGATCCGGGAACAGCACCCGGGCGATGACGCGCGGCTGGGGAATCACGGGAGCGTCGAGCACCGCTCCGATGAGGTCCAGCAGCTCGGCGCGGTGCTGCAGGGCGTGAAACGCGGGCAGCCGGTAGAGCTGGTTGTAGACCTTCTGGTAGGCCGGTTCGGGCTCGACGGCGAAGGCGCGCAGCTCGGCGACTTGGTCGTCCGGCGGGGAGTCGGCGGCAATCCATTCGGCCTCGCGCAGCACGGTGAGGAATTGGCGGCGCAGGTCTTCCACCACGGGCGGCGGCAGCAGGCCGCGCACGAAGAGATAGCCGTCGCGGTCGAAGCGGCTGCGGGCCGCGTCGGCGTCGCCGGCGATGTCAGTGGCGTCGAAGAAGGGGCGAACGTCGCTCATGATCGGACTCTCGGGAGCCGTGTCGTCGTGCGTGAGTGTAGCGAGCGCCTTAGGCCGGAAGAATGTCCAAGGGCGGCACGCTTTCCAGCAGCCCGGCGTCCGTCGCACGGCGGTAGAGCGCTTCGAGACCGGCGGCGCCCGGCGTCCCCATGTCGCGAGTCAGATCGTTGACGTACATCCGCGTAAACGCCGCCATGAGGTCTGAGTCAACCTCGGGAGCAAAGCCGTGGGCGTAGGCCAGCGCCAGCTCGGGATTCGCATCGGCCCAGGCGATCGAGGCGCCCAGGGCGGACGCGAGCGCGCGCTGTCGGGCCTCGCCGAGTTCGCGCCGCACCACGTTGAGGCCCAGCGGCAGGGGGAGCCCGGTCGAGGCGAACCAACGCTCGCCGAGGTCGAGCTGTTTGACTACTCCGTAGTCGGCGTAGTTGAGCTGTCCCTCATGGATCACGATTCCCGCCGTCACCGAGCCGTCCCGAACCGCGGGCAGCACGTCGGCAAAGGCCATCTCGACCGGCTGAAACGGGGGCAGAAATATCCGGCCGAGGAGATAGGCGGTGGTGTGCTCGCCGGGGATCGCCACCGGCGCGCCGCGGATATCGGCTTCCGCGCTTCGCGCGACGACGATGGGGCCATAGTTGAGCCCCATGGACGAGCCGCAGGCGGTGATGCGGTAGTTGTCCGCGACATAGGGATAGGCGCCCGCCGACACCTGGGACATGTCGAGGTCGCCGGCAAAGGCGCGCCGATTCAATGCCTGGATGTCGGCGTGGACTTCGGAATAGCCACCGGACGGCAAGCCTTCCACCGTCACCTTGCCGTGGGCCAGCGCGTAGAACATGAACGCGTCGTCGGCGTCGGGGCTGTGGCCCACGGTCACTCGCGTCATGACAGGCTGCCGGTCAAACGCCGTTGGGCGTCTCGTCGAACGTGCGCAGAATCTCGTAGAAGCTGTTGCGCTGGGCGGGCACGAATCCGGCCTCGCGGATCATGGTTTGGGTTTCGGCGATGCTGGTGCGGGCGTAGTGCCCGGCTTCTTGCATCACGTTTTCCTCGAACAGCGTGCCGCCAAAGTCATCCGCGCCGAAGTGCAGCGCCACCTGCCCGACCTTCTTGCCCTCGCTAAACCACGACGCGTCCACGTGGTCCACGTTGTCGAGGAACAGCCGTGACGCCGCCAGGATGCGCAGATAGCGATTGGCCGACGCCCGCTTGCCCTCGAGCTTGCGTCCGAGCGGGGTCCCGCCGGGGGCGAAGCTCCAGGGAATGAAGGCCGTGAACCCGCCCGTCTCGTCCTGCAGGTCCCGCACGCGCGCGAGGTGCTCCACGAGGTCGTCGTCGGTTTCCACGTGCCCGTACATCATCGTGGCGGTGCTGCGCACGCCGGCGTGGTGCGCGGCGCGATGGACCGCGATCCACTCGTCAGCGTCCATCTTGAGCGGGCTGATGGCGTCGCGGACGCGGTTGGTGAGCACTTCCGCGCCACCGCCGGGAAAGGTGCGCTGACCTGCCGCGAATAGCGCGGCCATGACCTCGTCGTAGCTCAATCCGGAAACCTTGGCCATCTCGTAGACCTCGGGCGCCGACCAGAAGTGCGGCGTGAGCCCGGGAAACCGCGCGCGCGTGGCGCGCACCATGTCGGTGTAGTAATCGAAGGGCAGCTCGGGGTTCAGGCCGCCCTGCATGAGCACGGTGGTGCAGCCCATCTCCACCGCCGCCGCCATGCGCTCCAGCATTTCGTCGACGGTATGCGTGTAGGCATCAGGCGCGGTGCTCGTGTGCGGCCGATAGAAGGCGCAGAACGAGCAGTAGGCGTCGCAGAGGTTGGTGTAGTTGAGGTTGGTGTCGACCACGTAGGTGACGACGGATTCGGGATGACGCTGGAACCTGACCTCGTTGGCCAGCGCGCCCAGGTCCATGAGCGGCGCGTCGCCGAGCAGGTAGACCGCGTCGGCGGTCGAGAGCCGCCGCCCCTCGCGCACCGTGGCTTCAATCGTGCGCATCATGCGGCATCGTGCTGGACGCTGACCTGGGCATCCAGCTCTCGAAAGCGGTCGACGGCCGTCCAGGCGCGCGGTCCAAAGCGGTACTCGAACGTCTGGAGATAGCGGCGAACCGCCGCCGCGTCTAGCCCGCAGTCGGGACGCCGCGCGGCCAGCGCTCCCAAGTCTTCGAGGTTGATGGTGAGCTGGCGATCCAGGTAGTCCACCGCCGCCGCGGCGCTCGCGGGCGCCACGCCCGCCCGTCGCATCCACGCGGCGAACACGAAGGGCAGACCGGTCCACTCGTGCCATGCCGCCGCCAGGTCGGTGACGTGGGGATAGCGGGGATCTTGCGGCGCTTGCAGCAGCGCGCGGTCGCCGATGAGCAACACGGCGTCGGCCGGGACATCCAACGGCGCCAGCCGGTAGCCGCCGATGGCGTAGTAGCGCTGCAAGAGCACGCTCAGCAGCCGGGCCGAGGTGGCCGTGTCGTCGATGACGCCAATGGTCCGGCCGCCCAGGTCGGATGGCGGCACCTCGGAGAAGAGGAGCACGGACTTGGCGTCGGCCTGGGTCGCGATGCCCATGTCGCCCACCGGTTCGAACAGGTCCGGATGGTCGAACGCGGCGACGATCGGCAGCGGCGCCACGTCGACCTGGCCGCCGCGCACCAGATCGATCATGGCCCGGGGGGTCGCCGTGCGCGCTTCGGCGCGAACCGGATCGTCGCCGAAGAACGGCTCGGTGTTCAGATAGGGAATGCGCCCGAGGCTAGGCAGCATGGGTGCGCATGACGGTGTAGGTGGCGTTGCGTTCCACCGGCACCTTGCCGGCCGAGCGAATGAGCCCCACCAGCCGCGTGCGGGCGACGCCGACCGGGCTGTCGGCTAGCGCGGCGTGCGCGATGCGCTCGGTGCCGATGGTGCCGTCCAGGTCGTCGGCGCCAAAGTTCAGACCGATTGAGGCGGTCTCTTCGCCCGTCATCACCCAATAGGCCTTGATGTGCGGAAAATTGTCGAGCATCAGCCGGGCGGTGGCGATCATGCGCAGATCGTCGATAGCGCTGGCGTGGCGGGGCACGAGGTTCGTGGTGCCGAGCTGGTATTCCAAGGGGATAAAGCAGAGGAATCCGCCGGTGACGTCCTGGGCCTCGCGCAGCCGCACGAAGTGGTGGATGCGCTCCTCGTGCGTCTCGATGTGGCCGTAGAGCATCGTGGCGTTGGATTGCAGCCCCATGCGGTGGGCGAGGTGGTGGATTTCGATCCAGCGGTCGGCGCCGGCCTTGCCGCGGAAGAGCTCGCGTCGCACCCGCTCGGAAAAGACCTCCGCCCCGCCGCCGGGCATCGAACTGACGCCGGCGGCCATCATGCGTTGCAGGACCTCCGCGTCCGAGAGCTTGAATCGCTTGTGGAAATAGTCGACCTCGGCCGCCGTGAACGCCTTGATCTGGACGGCGGGTCGCTCGTCCTTGATGGCGCGCAGCAGATCCTCGTACCACTCGAACGGGATGTCGGGGTGGTGGCCGCCGACGATGTGCACCTCGTGCACGTCGGGCGGAATCTGGCCCAGGATTTCGGCGATCGAGTATTCGTAGGCGTGGCTGTCGCCGCGCTTGGCGGCGAAGTCGCAGAACTTGCACGACAGCACGCAGATGTTGGTCGGATTGATGTGGACGTTGAGCGTGAAGTACACGCGGTCGTCGGAGCGACGGCGGGCGGCCCAATCGGCCATGCGCCCCAGGCCGACGATGTCCGGCGTCTGGAGGCAGCGGAGTCCGTCGGCCGCGCTGAGGCGACGTCCTTCGCGGACGCTGTCCCAGATAGGCTCCAGCGCGGCGTCGCGGAAGCGCATGTCGGGAGCGGTGATCGCCTCAGGCATGGGCCGGAGTCCGGTCCGCCCGGAGCTGGTTGATGTCGATGCCCACGCTCTGCAGCAGCAAATGCCGCAGCGCCGGATAGGTCATGTGCAACGGCCCATGGTCGGGATCGTGCAGCCAGCGGACGACGATTTCGCTGATGGCGCCGAACCAGGCGGTGGCGATGAGATCGGTGTCGCAGGGTTCGAGGGTGCCCTCGGCGACCGCGGCGTCCAGGTGGCGGCGAATCAGCGCGGCAAACTGCTGCCGGACGAAGAGTAAGTCGTCGCTGAAGGCGCGCCCGGCGCCCGCAACCTCCACCAGCGTGACGCGCGCCAGCGTGCGGTGCTTGGTGAAGATGTCGATGACCGACAGCAGCGCGGCGTCGAGCCGGTGGATGGCGGTGGGCTCGTCGACCAGCTCCCGCTCGACGCGCTCGACCAGGTAGGACGCCAACTCCCGCACCAACGCGCGAAAGATGGCCTCTTTGCTCGGAAAGTGAAAGTAGGCCGTGCCCTTGGAACGGCCGGCGCGGGTGACGATTTCGTCAACCGCCGCGCGGTGATAGCCCTTCTCGCCAAAGACGTTGAGGGCGGATTCGAGCAGCGCGCGCCGCGTGGCGTCTCGCTTGGTTCCGCGACGGGCCCCAGGGAGGCGAAGTTGCAACGGCCGATCACCAAAACCGACTGGTGAGTCAGTTTGGCCCAAGTGGGATTCCGGCGTCAACTGAAGGGTTGAGCCTAGACCCGAATGCGGGCGAAGTTCATCCGCAACGGCGCGAGGGCGTCTCGGTTGAGAATCACGGTGGCGGGCATGGGGTCGCGCTTCTGAACCGGCATGGCCCACGCGCCAAACCGGTCGCCCAAGAGGGTGGCGCGGGAGGTGACCCACATGCGCCCGCCGTCGAATGGCGACATCAGCATGGTGCCGATGGCCTGCTCGCCGCCGGACAGCGCCGCGGCAAAAACTAACCCCACCTGCGCGGCGGACACGGCGCCAAATGCCGAGTCCCAAACCTGGGCCATGAACTGGCGCTCGATCATGCTGGCCGCGGCGCGGCGCGGATCGCTGACGTTCACGCCCTGCGCCCGAATGCTGGCCTCGGCGCTGGCGATCAGGGTGTCGCGAGACTTGAAGAACTGGTCGCGCGCCGCCTCGACGCGGGTGCGATATGCCTCGGTGGGATCAAACGGCAGCATAACGACGAGGATGGCCGGAACATGCCGCGGATCGACGTCGAGCGCCACCCGCACCTGATACGGCGGCGAAGGCTGGGTGCGAGCTTCGGCGTCCTTCTGAGGTTCGGTCGTCGCTGCCGGAGCTTCAGCCGCCTCAGCCTCGGCAGCCGGAAGCGACTCAGTCTCCGCGGTGGGCGCTGGCTCCGCGGCGGGTGGAGGCTCCGGCGGAGGAGTGGGCGCGGCCGGCAGCGGCTGGCCGCTGGGACCAAGCAGCACGGGCCGTTTGTTCCTCGACTGGGCCACGGCATCACTTTCCGGCAGCAGTGCGGGGCATGCTACCGCACTCGCGGCCGCGGCCCACCCCCAGGCCATCGCGGGCGCGGCGTATTCTTGGTCGAACATCGCAGCCGGTAGCCGGCCGGCGGGTCGTTGCGACGGGCGAGAGAGGAGACGGTCCGATGGCGCTGCTGCCGATGCGCGTGCTGCTCGATCACGCGGCCGCCAACGACTATGGAGTCGCGGCCTTCAACGTGAACTTCATGGAGCAGATCCAGGCCATCATGGAGGCGGCCGACGAGGCGGACGCGCCGGTGATCATCCAGGCCAGCCGCGGCGCGCGTGAGTACACCAACGACCTCTACCTGCGGCACCTGATGCTGGCCGCCGCGGAGCTCTATCCGCACGTGCCGATCGCCATGCACCAGGACCACGGCAATAGCCCCGCGACGTGCGCCAGCGCGATCGACAACGGATTCACCAGCGTGATGATGGACGGGTCGCTGGAGGCCGACGGCAAGACGCCGGCGTCGTACGAGTACAACGTGGCGGTCACGCGCGAGGTCGTGTCGCTGGCCCACGCGAAGGGCGTGACCGTCGAGGGCGAGCTTGGCGTGCTGGGAAGCCTGGAGACCGGCATGGGCGACCAGGAAGACGGTCACGGCGCGGAGGGGCCAGTCGATCGGGAGCAGTTGCTGACCGATCCCGAACAGGCCGAGGACTTCGTGGCTGCGACGGGCGTGGACGCGCTGGCCGTGGCGATCGGCACGAGTCACGGGGCCTACAAGTTCAGCCGCAAGCCGGACGCGGGGGTGCTGGTGATGGACCGGATTCGCGAAATCCATCGCCGTCTGCCCAACACGCACCTCGTCATGCACGGCAGCTCATCGGTGCCGCAGCACTTGCAAGACGTGATCAACGCGAACGGTGGCGAGATGCGGCAGACGTATGGCGTGCCGATTGCCGAGATTCAGGAGGGCATCCGCCACGGCGTGCGCAAGATCAACGTCGACACCGACAACCGCATGGCCATCACCGGCGCCATTCGCCAGGTGTTTCACGAGGACCCGAGCGAGTTCGATCCACGCAAATACCTGGGCCCTGCGCGCGACGCGATGAAGCAGGTGTGCCTGGCGCGCATGGAGGCGTTTGGGATGGCCGGCCAGGGCTCACGGGTGCCGCACGTGGGGCTGGACGCGATGGCCGGCGAGTACGCGGCGCTGGTCGTCTAACCGGTCGCCGGATCCGGGTGCGAATCGATCGGGACGCGCTGCAGGCGCTCCGCGGGTGCGGCAGCGCGGCGGCCCACGCTTGGGCGAAGGGCTGCGCACGCGAAGCCCTGGACGAGATCGGTCGGACGGCGTGTGCGCCCGAGTTTCAAAGCCGCGGAACCGGAGCGATCAGCCCCCAGGCGGCGACACACCTCGGTCACGCCATCGCCGAGGCCCTGGGCAAGGAGCCTGACTCCAGCGAAACCACCCTGGCGCTGGCAGCGGCGTTGCTCGCGTCACCGAGCCCATCCCTTCGAATGGTCGGCCCGCACGTGCTCACGCCGCTGGCACGGGAGAGTCCCGCCTGCGCCGGTCGCATCGTTCAGCTGGCCGATCTGTGCGCCGATCCGGCGGCAACGACCGCATTGGCGATCCCGCTGGCGGCGGCCGTGACACGCGACTCCTCCGCAGCGGCGGCCAGCTTGGGGCCGGCCGTGAACTCTGCGCGGCGGCGGTTGGCGTTGCAGGCAACTCGACAGGCCCTCGCCACGAGGAGTCCGGAGCTGGCGCGGACGCTGCCGGACGCGATCGCGAAAGCCTCCCGGCACGCGCCGCCAGCCGACTAGGCGTCGCCCTCCCGCGTCACGCCGAAGCCGTCGGCCAGGGCGCGCAGGTTCTCCCAGGGATAGATACCCGTGGCGTGGCCGTCCGTCCAGGTGAAGGTGAGGGCGTAGTGGCCGACGGGCGCAATGCGCACCGCGCCGATGTCGGCCGGGACCGTGTCCGGATCGAGCTGCGGAGCGCCCGTGACCTCGTTGACGCACACCGCGCAGCCACAGGCCAGGCGGATTTCACGCAAGGGCAGGGTTGACTCGGCGCCGTCGGCCCAGGTGATCACCAGTGCCTGCTCCCCCACTCGTCGCAAGCCGGTCGCCGTCGTTGCGGCGCTGGTCATGCCGGGCGGGCGTCCGCGCCGTTGCGCGCCGCGCGCTCGACGAACGAGCCGATTTCATCGGCCAGCGTCTCCGCCAGGGCCTGCGTGCCGGCTTCGGCCAGAATGCGAAACGCCGGTTCGTCGACATCCGGAACGACGACCGCACGCTCGCCGGGAGCGCCGATGACCACGCCGTCCAGCGGACCCTCGTCGCGGCGCCGGCTGTGGCTGTTGAGGCGACGCATGACGGCCCCGCGGCGCTCCCAGTCCACGCGCACCTCGCGGCGGGCGACCGTGAATGCCGGCAGCGCCGCCACATAGGCGCTGACCGGCCGCTCGGCGCCGGCCAGCCCGGCCACGAGGCGGATGACCGTGGCCATGGGGTCGGGACCGGCATGCAGCGATGGGAAGCCGAAGGCATCGCGGCCGTTGATGGTGAGCACGGCGTCGCGCTGCATCGCCGCGCGCATCATGGCGGCGGCGTTCGTGGGCGTGCGGTGAGGCGCAAACCCCAGATCCGCAGCGTGGTTGAACACGCTGTCGGGGACGGTGACCGGGAGCGCGACGGTGCCCGAGAGGCCCGACGCGCGCAGCACCGCCACCACCAGACCGGCCGCCTCGAGCGCATCCAGCGCCCGGCCGCGTTCATCGGTGATCCAGACGCGGTTGCCGTCCGCATCGATGAGCGCCCCGAACGCCGCTCCGACGGCCGGCACGATGCGCCCCAGCCGGGCGCGCCGCGCCTCCAGATCGGCAGGCGTGGGCAGGGACGCGCTGCTCGATGAGGCGTCGATGGCCGTTTCGCGAACCCCGAGCCGCGCGAGCAGCGTCGGCAGAACCTCGCCACAGGCGCCGCCCATGTAGTCCACGACGAGTCCCAGCGTCCGTTCGAGCGGCTGCGGAATCTCACTCAGCAACGCATCCCCGTAGTCGCTCACGGGATCGGCCAAGGTGATCTCGGCAATCTCGGCGGCGCCGACGCGGCGAAAATCCTCGCGGCTGAAGGTGGTCTCGATCTTGCGCTCGTCGCTCGGGCGAATGTCGATCCCGCGCTCGTCCAAGAAACGCACGTCAATGGCGTCCGGGTCATAGGGCGAGCGCCGAATGTGGATGCAGCCGGCGGCGTCGAACTGCTGGGTGGCGAAGCGCGCCACGGGGAAGGGCATGGCGCCGATGTCGACGGTTCGCACGCCGACCGACGCCAGGCCGGACATGAGCGCCCGCTTGAACATTCGCGCCGGACGCGTCTCGTCGCGGTTGGCGGCCACCGTCGATCCGGGGGCCAGCGCCGAGCCCCAGGCCGACCCAAGCCGCGCGGCGAACTCCGGGGTGAGCTCGACATTGGCCAACCCGGCCACGCCGCCGTGCACGAAGATGGTGCGGCGCGCCCGGCTGCCGTGGACCAAATTGCGGTCAATGACCACGCGGTCTTCCACGAACTTTCGCGGCCAGACGCTGATGCCGGCGCGCACGTTCACTTCGGCCCCGAGCGTGGTCCCGTCGCCGACTACCGCGCCCTGCCCGACGGCGGCCGCTCGCCCGAGACGGCAGTGGCGCCCGATGACGCAGCGGTCGAGATTGGCGCCGACGCCGATGTAGGCGTTGCTGAGCACGGTGGATTCGTGCACCTCGGCCCGCTCGTCCACCAGCGTGCGGTCGCCCACCATCGCCGGGCCGCGCACGAGGGCGCCGGCGCGAACCTCGGCCTCCCGGCCCACGTAGACCGCGCCCTCGATCCGGGCCGAGGGATCCACGCGGGCGGTGGAGTCGATGGTAGGGCGCGTCGCGCCATAGCCGGGCGCGTCTGGAACCCGCACCCGGCCGCTGACCAGGTCGGCATTGGCCTGCCGGTAGGCGTCCAGCATGCCGACGTCAGTCCAATAGCCGTCGGCCACGTAGCCGTAGACGGCCTCGCCGCGCCGCAGCATGGCCGGGAACACATCGAGGCTGAAGTCCACCTCGCGCCCGGGCGGAATGTCGTCGAGCGCCGACGGATGCAGCGCGTAGATGCCGGTGTTGACGGTGTCGCTGAGCACCTCGCCCCAGGAGGGCTTTTCCTGGAACTGCCGCACCCGGCCGTCGTCGTCGGTGATGACCACGCCGTACTCGAGGGGATTCTCCACTCGATAGAGCAGCAAGGCGGCCTGCGCGGACCGCTCGGTGAAGAAGCTCGCGAAGGCTGAGAGATCGACGTCGGTCAGCGCGTCGCCCGAGATCACCAGGAACGGCTCATCCAGCACGTCGCGGGCGAGCGCGACGCTGCCGGCGGTCCCCAGCGGTCGGTCCTCGTGTGTGTAGGTGATGTTGACGCCGAGCTCCTCTCCGGAGCCGAAGTAGTCCTCGATGACCGACCCGAGGTAATGGAGCGAAATGACGATGTCGGTGATGCCGTGGTGCTTGAGCAGGCGCAGGATGTGCTCGATGGCCGGGGCGTGGCCCAGGGTGATCATGGGCTTGGGTCGTTCGAGCGTGAGCGGACGAAGGCGGGAGCCTTCGCCGCCGGCCATGACCACCGCTTTCATGCGGAATCACCCGCTGCACGATGGGACTGGCGTTCCAACATGCGGGACCCGGTGGAGCGGACCTTCATCCGAGTCTAGCGGCTGCGAGCGTCATCGCTCGCGGCATTTCCCACCAAAACCGTGGAGGAGAACCGAGGCTAGCCGGCGTCCGCCGCGGCCTCATGGTCCTTGGGCTGAGCGGCCGCCAACTCGGCGTAGATCTGGGTCGTGGCCAGGCTGGCGTGCCCGAGCATCCGCTGGACCTGCCGCACGTTGCCGTCCGCCCGCAGTCGATGCTCGGCAAACGAATGCCGCAGCGTGTGGGGCGTGATGTGGGCCTTGATTCCAGCGCGGCGGGCATAGGTTTTGACGATGAGCCAGAAGCCCTGGCGCGTGAGCCGGGCGCCACGGTGATTGAGAAAAAGCGCCGGTTCGTCGGCGCTGGGCTTGAGTCTGGCGCGGCCGGCCGCCAGATAGTCCTCAACGGCGGCCAGGGCGCGGCCCGGAAGCGGCACGCGGCGTTCGCCGGCGCCGTTGCGCGCCAGGGTGATCGTCTCCTCGGCTTGGTCCACATCGGCAAGGTCGAGCGCCGCAAGCTCGGAGACGCGCATGCCGGTGGCGTACAGCGCTTCGAGCATGGCCCGGTCGCGCAGATTCTCCGGCTCACGGCCGCGGGCCGCTTCTTGCAGCACCCGCTCAACCTGAGCCCGGCTGAGCGTCTGCGGCAGGCGCTTCTTGACCCGCGCCCCGTCGAGTCCCGCCGTGGGATCACTGCTGACCACGCCCGAGCTCAGCAGATAGCGGTAAAGGGATTTGAGCGCCGCCAGCTTGCGCGCCTGCGATGAGGGTTCGTATTCGCGCTGAATCAGCTCATTCATGAACTGGCGCACAAACGCCGGAGGGACGCTCCACGAGCCGCGTTCCGCGCGATCCATGTACTCGCGAAACTGATTTAGATCGCTGCGATAGGCGGAGAGGGTGTTCGCCGACAGCCCACGCTCGATGCGCAAGTGTTCGACAAAGTCCTCGATCGTGGCGTCCATCACACCGCTTTCAGCAAAATGGGGGGCATCTCGAGGCGGTGGTCCGAGGGCCCGCGATCGCCCCGCCGCAGGCTATCCCCCACGGGGACATTATGTTAACACAAGCGCAGGCAGACAGCGGGCAAACGGTGCATACAATCTCCCGACATTCGGCGGAGGACCACTGGTGCGCGTGACGCTGGCCTATGGCACCACCGGCTTGCCGGTGGACTTCGGACGCGCGGTTGACGTGATCGAGCCCGCGGGCGGCGAGCCGCTGGACGACCCGCGCGAGTCGCTGCGTACGGAGCTCCGCCACCCGATCGAATCCCGTCCGCTGCGCGAGATCGCGGCGCCGGGCGATCGAGTCGTGATCGTCATGTGCGACGTCACCCGCCCCGCGCCCAACCGCGCCATGGTCCGGGCGCTGCTGCACGAGCTGGCGCACGTGCCGCCGGACCGGATCACGCTGCTGATCGCCACGGGCCTGCACCGGCCGTGCACGCCCGCGGAGATCGAAGGCATGCTCGGGGCCGACATCGCCTCGGCCTATGCGGTCCGCAATCACGACGCAGAGGCCGAGGACGCATGTCGATCAATCGGGCGCACGTCGTCGGGACGCCCCGTGGCGATCAATCGCGCCTACCTGGACGCGGACGTGCGCATCACGGCGGGGCTCATCGAGCCGCACTTCTTCGCCGGGTTCAGCGGGGGCGCCAAGCTGGTGCTGCCGGGCGTGGCCGCCGCCGCGAGCATCATGAGCAACCATGACGCCGCGCTCATCGGCGACCCGATGGCGCGCTGGGGCCAATTGGCCGGCAACCCCATCCACCGCGAGCAGCGCGAGGCGGCGCGCCTGGCCGGGTGCGAGTTCGCGCTCAACGTGACGGTCAATCCGGCGCGTCAAATCACCGGCATCTACGCGGGGGCGCTGGAACCGGCGCACGATGCCGGGTGCCGGGCGCTGGCGCGCGAGGTGATGCGCGGCGTGGATGAGCCGTACGACGTGGTGGTGACCACGAACAGCGGCTTTCCGCTCGACCTCAACCTGTATCAGGCGGTCAAGGGCATGGACGCGGGCGCCCAGGTGGTGCGCGACGGCGGCCACGTGGTGTGCGCGGCGGAGTGCCGGGAGGGCGCCGGCCACGGGGCGTTCGTGCACATGCTGCGCGACCACGCGACGCCGGCGGACATGCTGGCGAGCATCGTGACGCCGGGGCATCACCAAGTGGACCAGTGGCAAAACCAGATCTTCGCGCGCGTCCTGGACCGGGCCACGGTGCACCTCCACGCCGGCGGCCTGGACGATGCGGCGGTGCGCGAGGCGTTCTGCGAGCCGTGCCCCGACATCGCCGAGCGGGTGGAAGAGCTGGCCGGCCGCGAGGGCCGGGTGTGCGTGCTGCCGCGAGGACCGGAGACAATCCCCTACGTGCGGGCGGCCTGAGCCGCCGGATTCAGCGCCGGCGCAGCAGCCGCTGGACCTCGACGCGCAGGCAGCGGTCCTGCACGGCCCTTAAGCCACCCTCTTCGGCAATCGACATCGCTTCGTCGTTGCGGATCCCCTGCTGCAGCCAGAGCGCGCCGGCCCCAACTTCGACCGCCGCCCGGGCAATGTCCGCGCAGTATTCGGGCCGCCGGAACACGTTCACCATGTCCACCGGGCCGTCGATCAGCCCCAGGTCCGCGACCGCATCCACCCCGAGCACGACGGTTTCATTGGGATTGACGGGCACGATGTCGAAGCCTCTGGCCTTGAGAAACAGGGCCACGCCATGGCTCGGGCGGGCGGGATTGCTCGAGAGTCCGACCACGGCGATGCGGCGGCTGCGCTCGATGATTCCGCGCAGGTCGTCGTCACTGGTGACGGGCATGCTCGGAACCTCGAATTCCCAGCGACGACCGGCGCCGCCGTCTGTCAACAACTACGAAGCATGCACTCGTCTGGATCCCAAGTGCCACACACGCGCCGGGCGAGGCCGCGTCGTGAGTGGCCTAGGGTCCGTCATTCCCGCCAAGGCGGGAATCTACCTTCCCCTTTTCGACCGACGAATCGACCAGCCTCCCGACGCTGAGTCGCCGCGCGGCGCTCAGATGTCTAGGCTGATCACCGCCCCAAGGCGCCCATGAGGAGTTCAAGGGCCAAGGGGTAGACTGCGAGCGGCGCGGCGCGCGCACCCGACGAAAGGTTGGCCCCGTGGCTGACGAGCCCCACGAGCACATCTTTCAAGAGATCTACCAGAGCGACACGGTCGCGATCTCCGAGGAGACGACCCACCAGACGATCACCGTGGAGCTGTTCGACCGCGGCATCGTCATCCACATGGAACGCGACGAAGCGCTCGAGTTGGCGCGGGCGTTCACCGCTGCCAGCCGCTATCTCGACGAGACTTAACCCCAGGCTGGGCGGCGGGAGCGCGGATTCCGCGCTTGCCCATTGAGCCAGCCACGGGTCTTGGCTAGAATTGGCACTTGCCCGGTTCGGCGACCATCCAACCAAGCACGCGCGATCGCGCGACGCCGTCCCGGAATGTCAGCGTGTTGTACGGAGGAGATCTGAATGTCTGAAGTGGCGACGAAGGTCCGCCCGATGGGTGACCGCATCCTCATCCGAACCGTGACCCGTGAGGAAACGACCAAGAGCGGGCTGGTGCTGCCGGATACCGCCAAGGAAAAGCCCATGGAGGGCGAGGTGCTGGCGGTCGGCCGTGGTCGGACGACCGACGACGGCACCGTGATCGAAGTGGACGTGAAGGAAGGCGACCGGGTGCTGTTCGCCAAGTACTCGGGCACCGAAGTTCGAATCGATGACTCAGACCTTCTCATCATTGCGGAGCGCGACCTGCTGGCGGTCCTCAGCTAGCCCGCGGTTCCGCGGAGGCCGCAGCGGTCGCTTCCCCTAGCACCGCGCGGCCGAAGCTCGTTCGCTTTGGCGCGCCCGCTCGCGAGGCATTGCGAGCGGGCGTAGACCTTGCCGCCAATCTCATCGGGGCCACGCTCGGGCCGGGCGGGCGCAACGTGGCCTACGCCCGCAGCATGAGCGCCCCGCGGCTGACCAACGACGGGGCCACCATCGCGAACGAGCTGGAAGAGGTGCGCGATCCGGTCCTGGATCTCGGCCTGCAACTCATGCGGCGCGCGGCGCAGACCGCCGACGACGCCGGCGGCGACGGCACCACGACCGCGGTGGTGCTGGCCCAGGCCATCGTGCACCGCGGTCTCTACAACATCGCGGCCGGCGCCAACGGCATGCGCCTGCGCGAGGGGCTGGAGCGCGGGTTCGAGGCGGCGTCGGCGGCGCTGCGGGACCTCGCCCGTCCCGCGGACTCGACCGAGCAGCTGCGGCACGTGGCGACGGTGTCGTCGGAAGACCCGCCCATGGGACATCTGATCGCGGACATGGCCACGGCGGTCGGTCCGGATGGACTGATCCTGGCCGACTATCACCGCGGCACCAAGCGCCTCGAAGCCCGATACATCGACGGCATGCAGATCGACCGCGGCTGGCTCTCGCCACTCTTCAACGAAGGGGCGAATCGCATCCAGGTGACGCTGGAACAGCCGTACGTGCTCCTGACGGATCGCGACCTGGACCATGAGCGAGACCTGGTGCCGGTGCTCGACCAGGTGCGCGCCAGCGGACCGGCGACGATCCTGGTGGTGGCCCGAAACGTACGGGATCGCGCGCTGCACCTGCTGCTGCAAAACCGCGCCCAGGGACGGCTCAACGTCATCGCCGTCAAGGCCCCCTCGTTCGGCACCGAGATGCTCGAGATGTTGGAAGACCTGGCGGCGCTGACCGGGGCCACGGTGGTGTCGCAAGGCCTGGGCGCGTCCTGGGATGACGTGCCGCTGGAGTGGCTGGGCCGCTGTCGTCGCGCCGTGGTAAACCGAACGACCACGGTGATCCTGGAAGGCGAGGGGCGCGAGCCCGAGATCCGAGACCGGCAACGGCAAATCCGGGCGCAGGTCGAGCAAGCGCGCACGGACGTGGACCGGCGGCGGCTCGAACGCCGCGTCGCGCGCTTGGGCGAAGCGGTGGGCATGATGCTGGTCGGCGGCATCACCGAGCAGGAGCGCCGGGCGCGCAAGGACAAGGCCGACGATGCCGTGGCCGCCGTGCGCCGCGCCCGGGAGTCCGGGGTAGTGCCCGGCGGGGGCGCGGCCTATCTGCGGGCGCAGGACGCGGTGGCCCGCGAGGCCGAAGCGCTCACCGGGGACGCCGCCACCGGCGCGCGCACCCTCCACGACGCGCTGGAAGCGCCCATCCGGCGGATCGCCAGAAACGCCGGGGAGCGGCCGTCCGTGGTCCTGGATCGCGTGCGGCGGATGGAGCCGTGGGGCACCTGGGACGCCCTGCGACGCGACTACGTCGACGCCTACGCCGGCGGCCTCCTCGATCCGCTGGCGACGAAGCTCTCCTCGCTGCAGGCCGCCGTCAGCGTGGGCCAAATGGTGCTAACCACCGACGCCATCGTCTGCGAGAAGCGATCGGTGCCGGTGCCGCGAACCCCGCGCCCCGCCGCATCGCGCGGGCCGTTCTAGGGCAACTCAGACTAGGTCCCGATCCCCTCCGTCGCTTCGGTGTCCGCCTCCCTCTCCCGCGGGGAGAGGGCCGGGGTGAGGGGTCCCCTCCGTCATTCCCGCCCCCTCCGTCATTCCCGCGGAGGCGGGAATCCACTCCCATCGAATCTCGCGCCGGAGCAACGACTCTGGACCCCGGCCTTCGCCGGGGTGACGAGGCCGTCCCCTCCGTCATTCCGGCGGAGGCCGGAATCCAGGGTCCGCCTAAGGAAAAGGCAGCCCCACCTCATCGATCGCCACCATCAGGCGGATGGTCTCGCGCAGCGCGGCGGCGATGCGGATGTAGTGAAACTGGTCGTCGATGGTTAACTTGCGGCCCTTGCGGTCCTTGAGCCACTTGTCTAGTGGCTGGTAGCCGCCGATGCGGAACTCCCAAACCTCGGGGGCAATGCCCTCGAAATACTGAGCACGCGCCCCGCCGTTGATGTAAACGCGCCCGCGCTCGAACGGCGTGGTCTCGGGCCAGCGGGTCTCACCCGGCGCGAAGTACTTGGGATGCTGCGGCTCGACGATGTCGTCGCCGGGAATTGGGAATCTAATGTCCGAAGCGTCGAGCGTCGGTGACTCCAGGAGGTGAACGGCCGTGATCTCTCGCCCCAGGACAGCCAGGCCATGAAACTGCTCCAAGCCATTCGGCAAGGGGATGCGCGGAAAGTCGGCACGCAGAAATTGAGCGTAGCGCTCGCGGTAGCTGGGGGAATGCAATACCGCGTAGATGTAATGCAATACGTCCTCTGGTCCGAAGGTGGATTCTAGGTCGCCGCGACCGCCGTGCACGAACTCCAGATCAAGCCGCCGTTCCAGATCCGCAGTGAATGCCGGATCAAGATTGGGACGACGTTCGCTACGCTGATAAAGGCCTTGCTTAATCTCTCGATCTGACGGACGAATGTAGAGCGGGAACAGGCAGTTTCCACCTCTGCGGAATAGGTTAAACTCGGAGATGCTTCTCGAGATGAAGGCAATGTCCCACATATCTGAGCCAATGACTTGTCCGGCCCTACCTATACATAGCCCGACATTTCGTCCATCCAGCATATGCCGCATGACCCTTCGAGCCGTGCGCCAAACAAGCTTGTCCTCGTAGAATACGAACTTTCGGTCAAACGGTCGGTAGATAATTGGTTCGACGAAGCCATCCAAATCATCTCGGCCCTGTAGATTGTCCCAGCCATCGAGAATATTCCATCCCTTCTTTCTTTCCACATGAAACGAATCATGCAGGATCTCCGCGCTGCGTTCAGTATGCTTGAAGTCGTCGAACCGGCTAACAAGTACAGACTTATCGATATCTATAACAAAATCGTCATGCGCGGTCGTTATTCCGACACCATTGATTGGAAAAATCTCTTTGACTCCCCATCCTGAGAGATAGTCCTCAATGTTCTCCTCATCTCTCGGAACAAAAAGATATTGTGGTGTAGTCGGACTCAGAACCGACCACTCGATAGTCGATACGTCCTCCATCGCAAGGGTTTCGTATTTTGATTCTCTGTCGCCCCAGATGTCCTGGTGGTGGATGCGGGCCGGAGTGGTCCTGCCAGCCTCCTTGATGAGAATTGCGATGGCAACGCCCTGCTGGATATCGAAGACGTTCTGGTCGACCCCACCATCGGGCGCGCGCTCCCGGAGCTTTGCGTTGCCGTGGAGGTCGAGCAAATAGATGTCTGTAAAGGCGTGCATCAATTGCTGGCGCATGCCGCGAAAAGTCGGGTTGTTAAGGTAGGCGTGGTTGGTTATGAAGGCGAGAATGCCTGCGCCCGACTGCTCGATGCGCCATTGGCCGAAGCGGATGAATTTGACGTAATCGTCTTGTAGCCATTTGGAGGTCCTCTCGCCCAAGGGTTTCCCGTCCACCTGCCGGTAATCCTCGATAAGGTTGCCGATCCAGGTCAGCTTGCCGTCCCTGCGGCTGGCGTTGGCCGAGTGCCCCGAGTACGGCGGATTGCCCAGCACCACCATGATCGGCAGGTCGCGCTTGACGCCGATCGCCGCATTGGCCTCCTGGGTGAGAGTGCGCAGCGGACCGAACATGCTGGCGGTTTGGCTCTCGCCGGGGTCTAACGTATTGGTGAGATAGACTCCCAGCCGCTCGCCGGCGTCGAAGGGATAGGCCCAGTCCTCCCGCGCGGTCTCGGGCAGGTCGAGGGCCGCCAGCTGCATGCCCAGCTTGAGGTGCGCCATGGCGTAGGCCGCCATCAGTAGCTCGAAGCCGAACAGCCGCGGCAGAAGGTGGTCTTTGACGTAGCCGCGCCACATGCCCGCCCGTCCGCTGGTCTGATGGTGCTCGCGCACGTGGTCGATCACGGCGTAGAGAAACGAGCCGGTGCCGCAGGCGGGGTCCAGCACCAATACGCGGTGCGCCTCGCGCTCCGCGCCGCCGTCGTCGCGGTAGCGCGCCTTCCCGTGGTCCGCGAGGCCCTCGGGGCAGCCGAACCGCTCCCGCAATAGGTGGTCCACCGAGCGCACGATGTAAGAGATGACGGGCTCGGGCGTGTAATACACGCCGCGCCGCTCCCGCAGTTCCGGGTCGTAGGCGGCCAGGAAGGTTTCGTAGAAGTGCATGATCGGATCCTGGCGCGCCTCGCGCCGGCCAAAGTGCGCCAGCACCAGGTCCATCTGAGCAGCGTCGAGCAACTGCGCCAGGTCATCCACGAAGCTGGCAAAGGGTTCGCTGCTCAGGCCAGGGCCGGCCACCATGGCAAAGACCTGCTGCATGAATGGATTGGCGGCGGGAATGTGGTGAGCAGCGTTCTGCCAGTGGAAGGGACCGGACTCGTGATTCACGCGCGCGGCGAAGAGGCCGTAGGCCAGGGTCTGCGCGAACATGTCGGCGAAGTCGTCCGGGTCCAGATCAGGAACCAGGACATCTTTTGACGCCGCGTACAAGTCTTGCAGATCCTGGGAAACCTGCTCTTGCTCGAATCCCCTTCCCACGATGTCGCGGATCATGTGGGCGATGCGCGCCATGCGCCGCGCTAGATCTTCGGCAGTGGAAAGCTCTACCGGGCCCTGGATGAGGAAGTACTGGAGCAGTCCACGCAGGGCCTCAATCCCGCCTCGATCCACTGCCAAGCCACTGCGGTCGTCCAGGTCCGCCAGCGTGGCGACCTGGCGCGGCTTCCCATCCAGGTACCACCGGAATTCGAGGTAGTTGGTCAGCAGCAGGTTTGGTAGCGCCGCACGGTAGCGCTTGAGCTGCTTGCCGTTATCGGTACGCGGGCTGCGCCGGTCGCTGTCCCGCTCGATCACGCTCAAGTCGACGTCGCAGTCCTTGGCTTCCACGTAGCCGACCGGCTGCGGCATACCGGCGCTCTCGCGGGCTGTCCGCGAAACCACGAAATCCGGCGCGCCGCACTCAATGCGCCGTGGCTCGTTTGTCGCCGTCACCCCCACGGCGGCGCCTTCCAGCAACGCCTTCAGCGCCGGCCGGTGCGTGTGCTCCGTCGCGTTGCCGGCGGCCAGGTTGGCGCGCAACTCTCGCAGGTAGGTGCGGAAAGCGCTCTCAGCGGCTATTTCGGACTACCCATCTTCTGGTGTGTTGGGACTGCCGGCGATGAAGCTCTCTGGCCGAAGGCTTACGGTGAACGGCTGCGCTTCTTGCTGAACCGGTCTGCCATCCCAGGATGGCATTTCATTGCTTGCCCCTAGACTGAATCCGTGCCAACTAGAGGCCAGATTAGCCTGCCTTGCAGCGCCACCCGGGTCGGGATAAACCGTGCCGAAATGAATGTTCATACGATCAAGATCGGAGATTGCAGCATTCACGCTACGAGCATATTGGATCTCGTAGCGTTCGAGAAGATGCCCGAGATCCCTCGATGCCAAATAGCTTTCAATCTCGATATAGGCGTCATGTTCAAGCCGCGTAAAAACGCCCTGCTGCGCACGTTGCCTGTGGAGCTCATATCTCACGTTATCGATGAAACTGAATTCTCCGTCGACAAAGACATCGCGTGTGCACGAAAGCTCCCAGACGACCACAGGCGGCCCTGAACTCGTGATTGCCTCAGGATTGGGACTTCCCAGATGAGGATTCTCGGAAATAACCCGCTCCGAGAAAGCCCAGAAAGCGGCAACAAATGGGCTCCGCGACCAATCGAGCAACGGCGTATTCAGTCCGTGGTGCCGTCCGAATGTCCACCAATCGTCATCGGTCTCAAGAGTTCGCTCTGGTAGCTCAGGCATTGTCCCGGCTAGCCACTTAAATGCTAGCAAGTTAGCGTCGCGCGCTTGTTCGTAGTTGCCGATGGAGCTATGCCGGCTGCTGAATCGTTCGAATCCGTCATGGGGTCCGAAAAACTCCTCACGGGTGCGCGGCATCCCTCGACTCAGGTAGGCGATAAACCGCTCCCAGGTGGACGACAGCTTCCACTCAGGTTTGGCGTGTCCGCGATATATGCGGCCACCGATTTGCTTACCTCCTGTTACTCGAAGAGCCTGGATGAATGCGTCCCAGGACTCACACTGAGTGACCCTAATCCCGGAGTCTTCGGTATAGCGGTTGGGCAATGCGGTACGCCTCGGCCAACGTAGGAAGTCGAGGCCAATTCTACCCCGCGCGGTTTTGTGGGCCGGTCAGCATGGCGTGGCGATAGGGACGACGCATGCGCCGCCCCGCCACTGGACTACGGGATTTATTTCGTGGTCGAAGTTAAACCCCGAACATGCCAAAAAACTCCTGCCCCAATCTGTTCGCTCCGCGCCGGTCGCACGGGCAATCGACCGGATTGGGGTGCCAGGAGGAGGTTTGGGAGCCGTTTGCGGCCAAAGTCTTCGCACTTTGCCTGGACCCCGGCATTCGCCGGGGTGACGAATAGGCGATCCCTCTCACCCCAGCTCTCTCCCTCGGCGGGGAGAGGGAGCCGGAGGAGCGCGGAAATGGCGGGGAACCCCTCACCCCGACCCTCTCCCCAGGGGAGAGGGAGCTGGACTCAAGTCGGAAGTGGGAGCCGGACTCGAATGGGGAGAGGACACGGGACAGCCGCCGGGGCGGCCCGCCCGTGTGCCACGATGACGCCGCGCGCCGTATTGCCACCTGGGGCGAACCCAACTGCCGGAACCATTTGACTTCGAACCCGCGCTGAGCGCTGCCGGGCGGCGGCGTGGACGCGGCAGCGCGATGGTGACGCCGGGGCGCTCGACCGGACCGATGGTGGCGGACCTGACCGTGGGTCAGCCGGCGGTTGACGTGCTGCCGCTGGACGAGCTGGCGGAGGCGGCGCGGGCCGCGCTGCCCGGCAATCCCAAGGCCCTGCTGTATACGCACACCGAAGGCGCGGCGGAGCTGATCGACGTGGTGCGGGCCAAGCTGCGGCACTACGAAGGGCTGGACCTCGACCGCGACCAGATCGCCATCACCAGCGGCTCGAGCCAGGCGATCGACCTGGTACTCCGGACGTTCACCGAACTGGATGGGCCGTTGGCCATGGATGAAGTGTCGTACGGCGCCATTCCGGCGCGCCGGCTGACCGGTCGCGTCGACCACATTCCGTTCGACGACGACGGACCGCAGCCGGAGGCCGTCGCCCGGCATGCGCGTGCGCTCGACCGGCCGTTCGTGTTCTACACCATGCCGACGTTTCAGAACCCGACGGGCCTGACCGTCGGCATGACCCGCCGCCGCGAACTGCTCGACGTCTGCCGCGCGGAAGGCGTGCCAATCCTCGAGGACGACGCCTACTACGAGCTGCGCTATGAGGGCGAGCGCGTGCCGTCACTCTTGGAGCTGGACGGCGGCAGCGGGCTGGTGGTGCGCACCGGCACGTTCTCGAAGATCTTGGGGGCCGGCATTCGCCTGGGGTGGATGGCCAGCTCGGCGCCGCTGATCGACCGGGTGCTGCGGCTGAAGCCGGACAGCGGCACCAGCCCCTTCGCCTCGGCCATCGCGGCGCGGTTCATGCAGGACCACATGGAGTCGCAAATCGCGCGGGTGCGGGCCTTCTATCGCGACAAGCGCGACTTGATCATGGAGGCGCTCGACCGGCATCTCGAGGATCGGGCGACGTGGCGGACTCCCGAGGGTGGCTTCTTCGTGTGGATCACGTTCGACCCGTCGCGCGACGTGGCGGCGATCGTGCATGAATGCGCCTCGCGCGGCGTGCGAGTGCGCAGCGGCGCGGAGTTTCGAGTGGACGGAGACACGCGCCACGCCATTCGGCTGGCGTTCAGTCACACTGAGCCGCAGGCTATTGAGAGAGGCGTGAAGATCCTGGGCGAGGTGGTGGCGGAGCAGTGACCGATTCCCGGCGCATGGACCACCAAGCCATGCGGACGTTCGCCGCCGATGTGATGGCCGCCGCCGGATGCTCGGCCGACGAGGCGGAAAGCGTCGCCGACATGCTGGTGGAAGCCGACCTGCGCGGCTTGTTTTCCCACGGCGTGATGCGGCTGACGGTCTACACCGACTGGATTCGCGAAGGCCGGATGCGCCCCGGCGCCGAGATCCGGGAAGTCGTTTCGGGACCCGCGGTGGCCGTCCTGGACGCCGACGGGGCCCTCGGCCCGGTGTCCGCCGCCCGCGGCGTCGACCGCGCCGTCGAGCTTGCCCTCGCCGGCGCCGCGGCGTTCGTGTTCGTGAAGAACGGCACGCACTTCGGGCCGGCGGCGCACTGGGCGCTGCGAGCGGCCGAGCGCGACTGCATCGGGTTCTGCTCCAGCAACGGCGGCGGCGTGGCCGGCGTGCTGGCCTACGGCAGCCGCGAGGTGGCCCTGACCAACGGCCCCATCGCCTGGGCCCTGCCGACAGCCAGACACCCGGCACTGGTGGCGGACATGGCCGTGGGCGCGGCCGCGATGGGCAAAGTGCGGGTGGCGCGGGCGGCCGGTACGCCGATCCCGGACGACTGGGGCGTGGATGCCGACGGCAATCCGACCACCGACCCGGCCGCGCTCGTCAACCTGATTCCGTTCGCGGGACCCAAGGGCTACGGAATGGGCATCGTGACCGAGACGCTGGCGGGAATCCTGGCGGGCGCGGTGGCCCGAGTGAACCGGAAGCCCGACGATCCGCAGCCGGTGGGGCAGGTGTTCGGCGCGATCAACATCGCCGCGTTTCGGCCCGTGGCGGAGTTCAAAGCCGATGTCGACGATGCGATCGATCGGCTCCACGCCATCCCGCCAGCGGTGGGATCCGACGGAGTGATGGCTCCGGGCGAGCCCGAGTGGCGGAAGCGTAACCAGTCGCTGGCGGACGGCATCGAGTACCCCGACGGCCTGCTGGAAGACTTGGCCGTCACCGCACGAAGCCTGGGCGTCGCCCCGGCCTGGAGCTGATCCCATGGGCGCCGCGACATACACCACCTACGACACCAGCGGCCCGCAGGTCGCGCGCCAGGAGCTCGAGACGTTCGGGGGCAAGCTGCTGGAATCCGTGGGGATGAACGCAGCGGGCGCCGCCCTGACGGCCCGGACGCTGGTGCACGCGGACCTGCGCGGCGTGCATTCGCACGGCGTGCGGATGTTGCCGCTCTATCTGAAGACGCTGGCCAACAAATCCTTGAATCCCAGGCCGACGGTGCGGGAAGTCAGCAGCGGCCCCGGCCACGCGACGTTCGACGGCGACAACGGGATGGGCCAAATTGCGTCCGAAGTCGCGATGGCGCGGGCGATCGAGTTGGCGCACGACTTCGGCGTGGGGATGACCGTCGTCGACAACACCGGCCACTTCGGCGCGGCCGGCTATTGGGTCATCATGGCGGCGGAGGCGGGCTGCATGGGCTATTGCGCCAGCAACCTGCGCGGCCCTGTGCTCCTGGCGACCGGGGGCCGCGGCGGAGCCGCCGGCAACAATCCGCTGGCCTGGGCCTTCCCCGGCCGGCGCCACCGTCCCACGGTGCTGGATATGGCGACCGGGGCCGTGGCCCTGGGCAAGATCGCGGCGCTGGGGGAGGGCGGATTTCAAGCCCCGGAAGGCGTCGCGGCCGATGCCGAGGGCCGGCCGACCCGCGATCCGTCCAAGGTGGCCTTCGTGGCTCCGGCGGCGGGTCCCAAGGGATATGCATTGGCCGTGGTGCACGACGTGCTGGTGGGCGCCCTGACCGGCGGCGGATCGGCGCTGCAGAAGGAGCCGCTGGTGCTCGGCGGCCCGCTGGACGGCGGCCTGTTCTTCATGGCCATGGACATTTCGGCGGTCATGCCGCTGGCGGATTTCACCGTCGCCATGGACGCGCAGACCGACGCGGTGAACGGCCTCGAACCGGCGGCAGGCGTGGACCGGGTAAGCATGCCGGGCCAGATCGAGTGGGACCTCTACGACGAGCGCGTCGCGACGGGCATTCCATTTCCCGCAGGCGTGCTCGATCCATTGGCCGAGGTCGCCAAACAGTATGGCGTGGCCCCGCCGTGGGTCGGCTAGGCTGCATGGCTTCGAGCGCCAGAGGCCAGCGATGAGCAGCATACGCGCCGACGGGACCCTTGGCTCCGTGCTGGGCGCGATCGGCAATACGCCGGTCGTCGAGCTGTCGCGGCTGACCAACGGGCTGCCGGGGCGGCTGGTGGTCAAGCTGGACTACTTGCAGCCCGGATTCTCGAAGAAGGATCGCGTGGCGCTGCGGATGATCGAGGACGCCGAGGCCAGCGGCGAGCTGCGGCCCGGACAGCCTGTGGTGGAGCTGACCAGCGGCAACGCCGGCACGGGCTTCTCCATCGTGTGCGCGATCAAGGGCTATCACTTCGTGGCGGTGATGTCGCGGGGAAACTCCGAGGAGCGGGCGCGCATGATGCGCGCGCTGGGCGCCGAGGTGGTGCTGGTGGACCAGTTGCCCGAGTCGACCCCGGGCAAGGTCTCGGGGGCGGACCTGGACCTGGTGGAGGCCGAGGCCCAGCGCATCGTGCGCGAGCGCGGCGCATTCCGGCCGGACCAATTCCGCTTGCAGAGCAACTACCGGGCGCACCGGGACACGACCGGTCCCGAGCTGGTGGCGCAGACCGGCGGCGTCATCGACGCGTTCTGCGACATGGCGGGATCGGGCGGAACCGTGGGCGGCACGTCGGCGGCGCTCAAGCAGGCGATTCCCGGCGTCAAGTGCTTCGTCGTCGAGCCGGTCGGCGCCGCCGTTCTGGCCGGGAAGCCCATCGTGAACGCGGACCACCGCATCCAGGGCGCGGGCTACTCGCGCGCGGAGCTGGCGAACATTCCGTCGGAGGCGGTGGACGGTTTTCTCACCATCGACGATGAGGCGGCGACGGAGATGACGCGTCGGCTGGCGCGCGAGGAAGGGATCTTCGCCGGCTTTTCGTCGGGCGCGAACGTCTCGGCGGCCATGGAGCTGCTGCAAGGCAAATTCCAGGGCGGCACCGTGGCCACGATCATCAACGATTCGGGACTCAAGTACCTGAGCACAGACCTCTGGGACTAGCCGGAGGGCGAGTCGCCGATTGACCGTGGGTCGTGATCGGCGCGCAACTGCGACACAATGGCAGCCATCGACATTGAGCGGGCGCTGACTCCGCCCGCAACCCGTCCGAGGCCCAAGGAGCAGCCACGATGAGCATCAACCAGCGAGACGACCGTCCGATCATCGACATGGGCGACGGCATACAGCGCCGCACGATGGTGTGGGGCGACCGCATGTTGCTGGCCGAGATTCACATGGAGGCCGGCGGCACCGTGCCGCGGCACGACCATGTCTATGAGCAGATCGGGTACTGCATCAGCGGGAGCCTCGAGCTGCACATGGGCGACGACACGACCGTGGTCGGGCCCAACACGTCCTGGGTGATTCCGGGCAACGTGCCGCACGGGGCGCACGCGCTGGAGCCGAGCTTCGTGATCGAAGTCTGGAACCCCGCGCGCGACGACTACAAGGACTAGCGCCCGCTCGCATCGCATTGCCCCTCATGCCGACTAAACCGGCGTCGCGGCGGATGGACGCGTCCGCTTGAGCGCGCGTGGCGGTGTCGCCGGGCGCATGTCGCGCGCGACCATCGAAATTTTGCGCGACAACCTGACGCTCATACCCTTCGTCACCGCAGGTGGACTGGCCGCCGCCGGGTTCCAGGTTTTCCTGTCACGCACCCTCGAAAAGACGGTCTACGGCGAGACGTTCGTCGTGCTCGGCGTCCTTTCGGTGCTGGGGGCGTCCACCCTGGTCATCCAGACCGTCCTCGCGCGAAGCAGCGCGCGGCTCTTCGCCTTGGAGCGGCTGGCGGATATGCGCCTGGCGGCCTGGACCGCCGGCCGGCGGCTGACCATTGCGGCGATCCTGCTCACCGCGATTCTCGCCGCGCTCACACCACTGCTGGTGCGCGCCCTTCAACTGACCAGCCCCTGGCCGATGCTGGTGGCCGCGGTTGGGGCCGGCTTGGGGCTGGTGGAGCCGCTGTTCCGCGGCATCACGCAAGGGGCGCGGGACTTCGTGGCACACGGCGCCGTCGTGGCAATGCATGGGTTTGGCCGGCTGGGCGTAGGGGCCGTCGGCGTGCTGGCCGGGGGTGGATCGACCGGGGCGCTGCTGGCAGGCCCGGGGGGCGCACTCGCTGCCATCGGCACGGGTGTGGTCGCGCTGCGGCGCCTTCTGCGCGGCGACTCCGAGCCGGCCCACGCGGCGAGTTCAAGCGAGCCGGCATGGGTGCACATTCGCGTCGGCCTGATCGTGACCATCATGGTCGCCATGCTGCACCTGGACGGGCTGACGATGCGCGTGTTCCATCCTCCGGACGTCGCCGCCGACTACGCCGTCCTCGCGGTCATCGGGCGGATGGTCTACTGGAGCGGGATCACGATTGGGTTGGTCCTGCTCCCCTTTGTGGTCCAGGCCGCCACGCGCGGTGAGGACTACGTGCGGGCCTACCTGATCAGCGTGAGTCTGATGGTGTTTGCCGGGTCGATCGTGGCGGTGGTCGTGCTGCTGCGGCCCGAGTTCGTCTACGGCGTGGCATTCCGTGACGAATACACGCTCAACACGACGCTGCTGCCGATGTACGTCGCCGCGGCGGCGATGTTGGCGATTGCGACGATGACGGCAAGTCTTCACATTGGCGCGTCCAACCTGCGGGTGTGGATTCCCCTGGCGGTACTGGTGGTGGCGACCCTCGTTGCATTGGCCGTGGCGCACGAAAGCGCGCGCCAGGTGGTGACGGTCATCCTCGTAGCGGACGCCGTGGCCTTCGTCTACCTCGTCGGGGAGGCCGCGCTGCTCACGCGGCGGCGGCCGGCGCCTGCATAGGGGGCAGGCTCTTCGCCGGAGTGACGGAGAAGGCGGGATTGGCGGGTTTGGCAGGCATGTCATTCCGAACGCAGTGAGGAATCTAAGGGCGCTGCGCCATTTCCCTGCCCCTTAGATTTCTCGCTCCGCTCGAAATGACAGGCAAGGAACGCGCGGAGGTAATGGTGGCGCGGGCGGCGACGTAGGGGTGGATTCCCGCCTTCGCGGGAATGACGGAACGGGAGCGTGGTTCGACGGGCTCACCACGAACGGAGGGGGACGAGCTTCTAGTCGGGCGAGCGGCCGTAGTCGTCGGAAAAGCGCACCACGTCGTCGGGGTGCGGGGTGGACACTTCCAGCACTCGCACGGCGCCGTAGGGGGCGGCGAAGCGATGCACGGTGCCGGCTCGAACGCGGAAGGCCTCGCCGGGCTCCATGTCGTGCGTCTGCACCGATTCCGGCGCAGATCCGACGGACAGGGCCAGGCGTCCGTCGAGCACGTAAATGGTTTCGTCCTTTTCGACGTGCGCTTGCAGGCTCAGCCGGTGGCCCTCGCTGATCTCGATCACCTTGCCCAGGTAGTGCTCGCAGCTGGCATAGATGATCTCCCGCCCCCATGGCTTGTCCACGATGGTGACGTCGTCGGACGGCGCGTTCATGGAACTCCGGCGGCAGACCGCCCAATGTCGAGCAGACGATGGACGCGGTCGGGGGACGTCGTCTCGCAATAGATGCGCAGCAGCGGCTCGGTGCCCGAGAAGCGCACCAGCAGCCAGCTTTCGTCGGCCAGGTAGTACTTGAATCCGTCGAAATCGCCGCGCCGGGCCACGGGCGTGCCGTCGATGCTCTCGGGCGTCCACGCCTCCATGCGGGACATGATCGCCGCTCGCTCCTCGGCCGGAAAGCGCAGGTCCAGGCGGCGGTAGTGGTACTCGCGGCCGAGCTTCTCGAAGAGCATCTCGACGAGCTGTGACGGGGTCTTGTCCTCGCAGATCATGAGGTCGAGGAAGAACAGGCCGGCGACGATGCCGTCGCGCTCGGGCATATGCAGGCCGAAGACATAGCCGCCGCTCTCCTCGCCACCCATCACCGCATTGGTGTCGCGCATGGTTGGCGCCACGTACTTCATGCCGACGCCGGTCTCGTGCACGGGAACGTCGTAGAGCCGCCCGAGCCGCTCCAGCATCGCGGACGTGGTGAGCGTCTTGACCAGCGGCCGGCGGTCGTCGCGGTGCTCCAGCATGTAGTAGGCCAGCAGGGCGATGGTGCGGAGCTGATCGACGAAGTGTCCGTGCTCGTCGACCACGCCCAGGCGATCGGCGTCACCGTCGACCGCCAGGCCTACGGCGGCCTGCGCCTCGCGGACCGCGTCCCCGAGGGCGCCCGTTTGGGGCGGGATGGGCTCTGGTCGCGCCAGACCCGGAAACGCCGGGTTCCACTCGGAGTGAATCTCAGTGACCCGGAGCTTGCCGCCCTGGAGCAATCGCGGCAGCCAGCCGGCGCCCGAGCCGTACATGGCGTCCACGACCACGCGGCGGTCTCGCTGCCGCAAGCCGGGCAGGTCGAGCAGGTTTGGCACGTGCCGGAGATAGGCGGAGCCCGGGTCGAAGGTCTTGACCTGGCCGGACTGGGCCGGGCCAAGCTGTCGGACCTGCTCCGGCGTCACGCGGGCGACGGCCGCCTCGACCTTCTCCAGGCTCGCGGGCGGCAGGGCGGCGCCGCTGGCGGTGCGGATCTTGAAGCCGTTGTCGCTGGGCGGGTTGTGGCTGGCGGTGATCATCACGGCGCCCGCCGCGCCCACGCCGGCGATGCTGAACGCCGCGACCGGGGTGGGGCAGGGCCGGTCGACCAGGAACGCGGGGATGCCGTTGGCGCCCAGCACGTCGGCCGTGGTGCGGGCGAACTCGGGCGATCCGAAGCGGCGGTCGTAGCCGACGACGATGCCGTTTTGCCAAGACCACTCGCGGCGCACGAAGTGGGCAAGGCCCTGGGCCACGCGGCGCACGTTGGCAAAGGTGTACTCGTCGGCGATAGCTGCGCGCCAGCCGTCGGTGCCGAAGCGGATGGTTTCGCCAGTCATGTTTGGCTTGGGACGGCGCGGCTCACGCGACGATTGGCACGGACGAGGCGAGGCGCTCGCGCACTTCGCGCAGGCCATCTCGCAGCGAGTTGTCCAAGGTCCGGCGGACGCGCCAGCCGGTGTCGCGGGCAATCAGGGACGGGTCGCCCACGACGACGCGGCCCTGCGCCGCAGCATTCGACCCACCTTGGTGAACCTCGGCTTGAATGCCGGCGATCTCGATGAGCCGGTCGACCACCGCGCGCAGGGGCGTGGCCTGCCCGGAGGCGACGTTGTAGGCGGCGCCAGTCCGCCCGCGCGCCGCCGCGGCTTGAATGGCGTCAGCGGCGTCTCGCACGTCGACGAAATCCAGGGTGTCGCGCAGGCTCAGGGTGCGAATGGCCGGCGGGGCGCCGCGATCCAGGATCTCGGCAGCCTGTCGGATTTGCGGGGCCGGGAAGTACTCCTCAGGCCGGCCGGGACCGATGACATTGAAGAGGCGCACCCGGACGATGTTGAGTCCGTCCGAGCGGTGATGCTGGGCGGCCTGCACGTCCGCCGCCGCCTTGGTGGTGGCATACACGCCTTCCGGTCGCTGCGGATCGTCTTCGAGGACCGGACGGTCGTGGCCATCTCGTCCGTATTGCAGCGCCGAGCCGACGACGATCAGGCGAGCCTTCGGCGCAAGCTCGCGCAGGCTCAGAATGATCCGCAGCTGCCCGAGAACGTTCACGTCGTAGGCCGCCAGCGGGTCGGCCTCGGCCTGCCGCGGATCGGCAATGGCGGCGAGGTTGATCACGACCGAGGGCTGTGTGGTTTGCAACGCCGCGTGGATGGTGTCGCCGTCGCGCAGGTCCAGCTTGACGTCGGCGTCCCCGCCGCGGTCGGCGGCGATGACACTAGCGCCGGCCGCCTCCAAGCTGGTGATCAGATGCTTGCCGATGAATCCCCGAGCCCCGGTGACCAGCACCCGGGCGCCGTCCCACGAGACTTCGGCCGGGCTCACGCGCCGTGCCGCGACGCCATGATCTCCGCGTGCGCCAGCTCGCTCTCGACCAGCTCCATGTCGGCATCGACCATGATGGTCACGAGCTCCTTGAAGGTGACGCTCGGCTCCCAGCCCAGCTTCTCGCGGGCCTTGGTCGGGTCACCGATCAGGCGGTCAACCTCGGCGGGCCGAAAGAGGTCTTCGCTGGTGTAGATGTGATCGCGGGCGTCGAGACCGAGATGGGCGAAGGCCAGCTCGGCAAACTCCTCGCCGGAGTGCGTCTCGCCCGTCGCCAGCACGTAGTCGTCCGGCTCGGGCTGCTGCAGCATCAGCCACATGGCCCGCACGTAGTCGGGGGCATAGCCCCAGTCGCGCGTGGTGGTCAGATTGCCGAACGGAACCTTGTCGATGATGCCGTGGCGGACGCGGGCGGCGTTGTAGCTGATCTTGCGGGTGACGAACTCCATCCCGCGGCGCGGCGACTCGTGGTTGAAGCAGATGCCCGAGCAGGCATACATGTTGAAGCTCTCGCGGTAGTTGATGGTGATCCAGTGGGCGTAGAGCTTGGCGACGCCATAGGGACTGCGCGGGTAGAAGGGCGTGGCCTCGCTCTGGGGCCACTCCTGCACGGCGCCGAACATCTCGCTGCTGGACGCCTGGTAGAAGCGGATGCCGGGATCGACGGCCCGCACGGCCTCCAGCATGCGGGTGGCGCCAAGGGCCGTGACCTCGCCGGTGAGCACCGGCTGATACCAGGACGTCTGCACGAACGACTGCGCCGCCAGGTTGTAGACCTCGTCGGGTCGGTGCTTCTTGAGAATCTCGATCAGCGAGTACTGGTCGTGCAGGTCCCCCGGTTCGAGCGTGACGTCGTCCTGGATGTGCGCGATGCGGCCGTTGTTCTCCGTGCTCGTGCGGCGCACGATTCCGACGACGTGGTAGCCGCGCTCGAGGAGGAACTCGGCCATGTAGGAGCCGTCTTGCCCGGTGATCCCGGTGACGATGGCGGTCGGCATCAGTGGCGTGTCTCGATGCTCGGTTGCGCCTTCAGTGTACGCGGCCCCACGGTCCGGCCTAGGCCGAGCCGTCCACGGGCGATGGAAACTCCACCCCGACGGCGGCGCCGGTTTCGGTGAGCGTGGCGATGATGTCGTCCGTGAGCGGGCAGCCGTTGGCCTCGCGGTCGGCGGCGTTGGCGGCTTCGATGTCGCCCGGCGCGAAGACCTGGTCGAAGCCCGGTCGTCGGGCCACGCCGCGCATGGCGGCCAGGGTGCTTGCCACGCGCGCTTTGAACTCCTCGAGCGGCATCATGCGCGACACGTCGATGGCCATGAAGCAGTGTCCGACACGCTGGGGACGGTCCTTGTGCTGCCAGTACATGCTGCCAACGTCGACGGTGGACGCGGCGCCGGAGAGGATCCCGGCCATGACGTCGATGAGCAGCGACAGCCCGGCGCCCTTGTATCCGCCCAAGGGCAGCAGCGAGCCGCCGTCCAGGAAGGCCGCCGGGTCCGTGGTGTCGTTGCCGTCGGCGTCCAGCGCCCAGCCCTCCGGGATCGG
Organism: Chloroflexota bacterium; assembly: GCA_026706485.1. Lineage (NCBI taxonomy): Bacteria > Bacillati > Chloroflexota > Chloroflexota bacterium. Next base: position 288,973 of record JAPOYR010000002.1, read on the forward strand.
CTCGCCGCGGCTCTGGGCCAGGAAGATGTGTCCGGCGGCGACCTGCGTGGTGGCCATGTCGAGCACCAGCTCGTCGGGCGGATCGGTGGGCATGGCAATGCAGATGGGATTGGTGGAAACGAACTTTTCGCTGCCGCCCCAGGGGGCGACGATGGCCTCGCCGTTGGTGAAGGCCCAGGTCATGAGGCCGGCGCGCGCGCCGCGCAGCGCCCAGTAGCCCTGGGAGCCGTTGTGATTGGACTCGCGGATGCCGGTCCAGCAGGCGCCGTTGGCCTTGGCGCGCTCGATGGTGGCGTCGATGGCGAAGTCGCACACCACGTGGCCGAGCCCGTTGTCACCGTCGACAGCGACGGTGGTGGGCGTTTCGGTGACAATCCGGGGCCGGGCCTGGGCGTTCACCAGTCCCGCGTTGAGCCGCTCCAGATAGATGGGAATGCGGGTGATGCCGTGGGTGTCGACGCCGCGCAAGTTCGAGTCCACCAGCCCGTGCGCCACGACCTGCGCGTCCTTGTCCGCGACGCCCGCGGTGCGGAAGATGGCGGCGGTGAATGCGCGGAGATCGTCCGCGCTGAATCGCTGCGCTGGGGGTGAAGCGGTGCCCATCGATCACTCCTTCGCCGAGACCGGTCGGCGAACCATAGCGCCAATGGCCACCCCGGCTCGACGCGGTTGATGTCTCGCCAGGAACTCAGGCCGGTTGACCTGGTGAGCATAGCGGCGCCCGGGGACATCGTCGCCATCGTGGGCGCCGGTGGCAAGACCTCGACCATGTTCGCGCTGAGCCGCGCGCTGGCCGCGGCAGGTCGGCGCGTGCTGACGACCAAGTCGACGATCATCTATCGACCGACGATGGCGCAGAGCCCCGGCGTGGTGGAGGTTCCGGCGGAGCGGTGGGCGACGGAGCTGCCCGGCCTGCTGGACGAACGGCGCGAGGTGACGGTGGTGACCGGATCGGCGGGACCCGATCGCTGGCAGGGCGTGCCGGCGGACCGCATCGAGCACCTGCGAGACGCGGCGGGGGCCGACGGCGTGATCGTGGAGGCCGACGGGGCACGGGGTCGGCTGCTGAAGGCGCCGGCGGACCACGAGCCGGCGATGCCGGAGACCGCCAGCGTGGTGATGCCGGTGGTGAACCTGCGGGCGGTGGGACGGACCGTCGCTTCCGAGCACGTGCATCGGCCCGAGCTAGTGGCAGCCCTTTTGGGCATCCGTGTGGACGGCGTGATTGGCATTGAGCACGTCCCGAAGGTGTTGCTGGACGAATCAGGCGGTCTCAAGCGTGCCCCGGCGACGGCCCGCGTGTGGCCCGTGCTCGCGGGCGTCGACGCCGTGGATCAGCAGCACGTTGAGGCGTTGCTTCAGCGGCTGTTCGAGGACCCTCGGGTCAGTGGGGTGGTCACGGCCGATCAGGGGTGGCGCTACTCCGCGTTAGCCGCGAACCGCGCGGACGATATCGCCCAAGCGCAGACGCCTGCCGTAGATCAAGAGCCCGAGGCGGAAGACTCGCGTGCTGATCCAGAGGGCGAGCGGGGCGAAAACGGCCAGAATCCCCACGCTCACGGCGAGTGACAGCGTGTCCTGCGATCCGGCCGCCACCCGCATCAACCCCCCGACGGGGGCGGTGATCGGAATCCAGCTGAGCACCACGGCCAGCATGCCGTCCGGGTCGCCCTGAATGAACCCGCTCAGCATGAAGGGGACGATGGACGGCAGGATGAGGTACGCCGCAAGCTGCTGGCTCTCCTTGAACGTCGAGGTCATCGATCCCACGGTGGCGTAGAACGCCGCGAAAAGCAGGTAGCCGAGCAGCAGATAGGCCAGGGCGAGCGGGAGCACCGCGAGGTTGAAGGTCAGGTCGTCGAGGTCATCGAACTGGCTGAGCAGCACGGGAACCAACGCGAGCGCGGGCAGCACCCACACCAGCAGCTGCGTGAGGCCGGCAATGGCCTGACCGGCCACCTTGCCGAGCAGCAACTGGTCGGGCGTCACGGATGACAGCACGACCTCGATGACGCGTGTTTCCTTCTCCTCGCTCACGCCCTCCAGCAGGTATCCGGCGCTCGTAAAGACGACGATCATGAACAGAATGGCCGCGACGTAGGGCACGACGGAGTCAAGAATCACGCCGGCGCCGAATCCTCGCGGCGGGGAGCCATCCACGCTTTCGGCGCGCAGTGCGACGGGTTGCTGGATGCGGGGCGCAATCTCGGGCGCCACGTGCGCCTCGACCAGAGCCTCGAGCAGCACGGAACGGATGGCGCGACGGGCATCACCCTCGCGTTCGCCGAACGTGCCGAAGTCCTCGGCTACGTAGCGCACGTCCCCGGACGCCATGTAGCCGGCGTCGATGACGAAGTAGCCGTCAACGTCTCCCCGCGAAAGCGCCTCTCGGGCCGCCGGCTCGTCGGCGACGCGCGTGAATCCCGGCGGCAATTCGCGCCCTTCCAGCACTCCGGAGTGGTCGATCAAGCCGTAGCCGTCGACGGGATCGGACGTGGTCGCCTCGGCCGCCGCCGCGCCGATGCGGTCGCCAAAGATGACGAACACCAGCACCGCGATCAGCAGCAGCACGGGCACGGTGGCCGTGCTGATGAGAAAGCCCTTGCGGCCAATCGTGCGCCGCAGCTCCCAGGCCGCCACGACGGCTGCGTTACGCATCCTAGGCCGCCTCGCGCACGGCCTGGATGAACACATCATCGAGCGAGGCCAGCGCGCGCTCGAAGCGGTCGATGCGCACGCCGCGCTGCACCAGCTCGCGCAGGACGGCTTCGGGCGCAACGCCCTCATCGAGCACGGCGTAGTAGCCGCCGTCCTCGACGCGAAGCTCGCCAACGCCGGGAAGCTCGGCGACGCGATCAGGCGACACGAATCGCACCGCGTTGGGCGCGTAGGCGCGGCGGACGTCCGCCACGCGACCCTCAATCACGCCGCGGCCGTCGGCGATGAGGTAGATGCGGTCGGCCAGATCCTCGACCTGGCTCATGACGTGGGTGCTGATGACGATGGCCGCGCCGGCGTCGCGGCGTTCGCGAATGATGTCGAGCAGGAGCTTGACGTTGATCGGATCGAGGTTCTGGGTCGGCTCGTCCAGGATCAAAATGTCCGGATCGGTGAGCAGCGTGGCCGCGATCTGCGCCTTCTGCGCCATGCCGCGGCTGAGCTCATCGGTTTTTCGAGACGTCGCGTCGCCAAGGTCTAGCCGTCCGAGCCAGGACTCGGCGCGGTACCGGGCCTGGGCGCGGCCGAGCCCCTTGAGCCGCCCGAGATATTCCACCGCGTCCAGCGTGCGCACGCCGCGATGGAGCCCGCGCTCCTCCGGGAGATAGCCGATGCGGCGTCGGAGCTCGATGGTGGGCGGCCGGCCGTGGATGCGGACGTCCCCGGCGTCGGGCGCCACGATGCCCATGACGGCGCGAATGGTGGTGGTCTTGCCGGCGCCGTTGGGGCCGAGCAGACCGAGGATCTCGCCGGGATTGACGGTGAGCGAGACGTCGCGAACGGCGGTCACGTCCGCAAACGACTTGCGCAGTCCGTTGATCTCAAGCGCGGGCATGGCGCATGTTTAGCACGCCCCGCGGTAGGTCACGTGTGCCGAAAGCTGCCACCATCGACCAAATCAGCCAAAATGCGCTGTTTGGCCACGCGGAGAACCACGGCTCATGCCCGAGCTCGTCCCCATCGATCACGACCGCCTGCTGGAGACCTTCCTGCGCCTGGTGCGCATCGACAGCTATCACGGCGATGAGGACCGAATCGTGGAGGTCCTGGAACCGATGCTCCATGCGGCGGGCCTCACGACGGAGGTCGACGCCCACGGCAACCTCATCGCCCGCTGGGAGGCCCAGGACAGCGACGCCGAGCCGCTGATGCTCAACGCGCACATGGACACCGTGTGGCCCACGCCGGGCATGGAACCGGTGGTGACGGACGAGGGGGTCGCGTCGGATGGCTCCAGCGTGCTCGGCGCCGACGACAAGGCCGGCGTGGCGGCCATCGTGGAGGGCGTGCAGGCGGTGGCGGACGCGGGCCTGCCGCACGGGCCGATCGAGCTGGTCTTCACGGTCGGCGAGGACGTGGGGCACATTGGGTCCAAGGCGTTCGACCCGGAAGCCATCGAATCGCGCCGAGGCCTGGTGTTCGACGGCGACGGGCCGGTCGGCACGGTGGTGACGGAAGGGCCGTCGGCGCAGGCGTTCACCGCGGTGTTCCGCGGCCGGGCCGCGCACGCCGGCGTCGAGCCCGAAAACGGCGTCAGCGCCATCGCCATGGCGGCTCGGGCCATCGATCGCATGAAGCTGGGACGCATCTCGCGCTACACCGTGGCCAACATCGGCACTATCAACGGCGGGCAAGCGGTGAACATCGTGCCGCCGGAGGTGACGCTGGTCGGCCAGGCGCGCAGTCTGCGCCCGAGGGTTCTCGAGCAGCAGATCGCGCACATGCGCGAGGTCATGGAGGAGGCGGCCAACGAGTTTGGCGGCACGGTGGAGTATGAGGAGACCATGCGCATCGACGCGTTTGGCTTCAACCAGCAGAACCCGGTCGTGATCTGGGCCAACCGCGCGATCCGGGCAGCCGGACTCGAACCGTCGTCCGTCTTCACGGTCGGCGGCAGCGACGCGCACGAGTTCAACGCCAAGGGCATCTGGTCGGTGATGCTGGGGATGGGCTGCACCAGGGCGCACACCGTGGAGGAGTTCGCGCCGCACGAGGCGCTGCGGCAAATGGCGCAGGTCGCCGCGCAGGCCATCGTCCATGGGTAGTAGTTGCGGCACCCACGAGCCTCGCCCATTAATTGCCCGTGCGGCAGAAACACGCCGTTCGTGGTGAGCTTGTCGAACCACGCCCTTCGACAAGCTCAGGGCGAACGGATTGGGGTGCGGACCATGGCCAGATTTGCATCTGACCCAAGGTTCCGGGGCCGACTGTCCGGTTGCCGCGCGTGGGAGCAGGTCTATGCCTGAAAGCCCGGGCCTCGTGCCGATCAACTGGGACCGCCTGCTAGAGAACTTCGTCGACATGCTGTCGGTCGACAGCTACTACGGCGACGAGGAGCGCGTGGCGGCGATCATTCGACCCACGCTGGAGCCGCTGGGCATCCGATTTCGCAATGATGCGGCGGGGAACCTGATCGGGTCCTGGCCGGGCCGTGGGCGCGGCGACGGCCTGATCATGCTCAACGCGCACATGGACACCGTGCAGCCGACGCCGGGCATGCGGCCCGTGGTGGACGCCGACGGGGTGCGCTCCGACGGGTCGAGCGTGCTGGGCGCTGACGACAAGGCCGGGCTGGCGGCAATCATCGAGGCGGTTCGCGCGGTTGACGAAGCCGGATTGGATCACGCGCCGATCGAGCTCGTGATAACCGTGGGCGAGGAGTTGGGCCACATCGGGTCGAAGGCGTTCGACCCGGCGTCCATCGACGCTCGCACCGCATTCGTATTCGACGCCGGCGGGCCGGTTGGCACGGTGGTCATGCGCGCGCCGGGGCAGATTCGCTGCACGGCCACGCTGCACGGGCGGGCGGCGCACGCGGGGATCGAGCCCGAATTGGGCATCAGCGCCATCAGCCTGCTGGCGCGGGCGGTGGACCGAATGCCGCTGGGGCGGATCGACGACGAGACCACGGCCAACATCGGGCGCATCGAGGGCGGTCAGCAGTCGAACATCGTCGCGCCCACGGCGCGCATCGAGGCCGAGGCGCGCAGTCTCAGCGAGGACCGGCTGGCCGGGCAGATTGACGCGATGCGGAAGGCCGTAGCCGACGCGGCGGCCGACCTTGGTGGCTCCTTTGACTTCGAGGAGCACCGCTTCTACGTCGCCTATCAATTGGCCGAGAGCGAGCCGGCCGTTGGGCTGGCGGACCGCGCCATCGAGGCGTCCGGCCTCACGCCGCGGCACGTCAGCACCGGCGGCGGCAGCGACGCCCACGAGTTCAACCTCAACGGCATCACCTCGGTATGCTTGGGGGTCGGCTACATCGACGTGCACACCACCGACGAATTCATGCCGCACGAGGCCCTGCGATACATCACCCAAGTCGCGGCGCAACTCATCACGCAGGCCTGAGCCGCACCGCACGCTCGACTGTTACTGCGGCATCGTCCCGTGGAGCATGGCGGGACCGGTTGGGCCGCTCGGAGTTTCGTGCATCGGCTCCTCGGTGACCTCGAACGCGTGGAACACCTGCACCGGGTGGTCGCTCACCACCAGCACCACCGCGCTGCCCGCGTGGTCGGTCTTGAAGTTGGCGCCGCTGACGCGATCGCCGCTCTCATGCACCATCCAGAAGTGATAGATGTGCTGGTCGCGCGGGGCGTGCAGGCCGTCCACCACGAGCATGACCTCAGAGCCCGCGTCGTCGAAGATCAGTTGCGCCCAGGCGTCGTCGGCCCCCGGCATGCCGTTCAGCGTGACGATGTGGGGTTGCTCCGCATGGATGCCGACGAGCGCGGCGCTCTGGGCCGACAGCTCGCCCTGCATGTCATCAACCGTCTGCTGCAGGTCGCCGACTCTGAGCGTGAGGACGATGACGGCTGCGACCGCCGCCGCGCCGACCGTGGACATGCCCGCAAATCCCAGCACCGGCCATGACGGCATTCGCCATCGCCGCCTGGGAGGCTCGGCGACCACCAGCACTCGGCCACGCAGTCTTGGTGGAGGAGCCTGGGCGCCCGCGTCGAGGGCCAACGTCTCAAGCGCCTGGCGCACGGCCTCCGCTTCGCGGCGCAGCGCGGGATCGCGCGCCAGGACGGCCTCGAGCTCATGGGCCTCGGACGCGCTGAGGTCATCCAGCGCGTAGCCGGTGATGAGGTCGTGAATGTCCGGTGAGGCCATGAGCGCTAGCCCAGCAGGTCCTGGTCGCCCAGGCGTTCGCGCAATTTGCGCAAGCCGGCCCTCGTGCGCGTCTTGACCGTGCCCAAGGGCACGTCCAGACGCTTCGAGATTTCCGATTGGGTGTAGCCGAAATAGGCCAGCCAGAGCACGTCCTGCTCGGTCTGACTGAGGCCCCGGATCGCCTCGCGCAGCTTCTGCCGCCGCTCGGCGAGCCACGCGTGCTCCCACGGGGCGGGCTCGCCGTCGGCCGGCTGGCGAGCATCGAGATCGACCTCGTAGGGATAGAGCTGGGGACGGGCGCTGGCGGCGCGAATCGTGTCGGTGATGCGGTTGCGCGCGATGCGGAGCACCCAGGCAGCGAGCGAGCCGCGCGCCTCGTCGAACTGGTGGCGGCGCGTCCAGACCTGCATGAACACGTCCTGGACGACATCCTCGGCGACGGCCTGCGGAAAGGCACGCCGCGCCATCGACCAGACCGTCGGGCTCAGCAAGTCGTAGACCCCGCCCAGTGCGTCCGGCTCGTTGCGCACGAGCCGACGCCCGAGGATCGCGTCGGGGCGTTCGGCCGGTTCCGTGCGTTCGCTAGTCATGCGCGCTGGGGCTAGAGTGCCACGCCGGTCGACCGGACCCTTAGCGAGGCGTCGCGGGCCGGCAAGGCCCGGGAGCTCGGCGGCGAGCGCAGCGCCGGTCACGTGGCTGAAGCTCGCGGCGTCCGTGGCGCCCGAATTCGATCACGACTCGACGGCATATGCGGCAGCGCGGCGGCGAGGCGCCGTATGTCGGGGGGTTCGTGGACTGCTACGTAGGTTTCGCCACCGTGGATTGGCTGCCGCGCGCCCGGAGCAGGGCGTACTCGTAGCTGTCTTTCAGCGCCAGCCACGAAGCCTCGATGATGTTGGCCGAGCTGCCCACGGTGCCCCACTCCCCATCGCCGTCGGACGACTGGATGAGGACGCGCACCGCCGCGTCCGTGGCAGCGCTGGAGTTGAGGATGCGGACCTTGTAGTCGGCCAGGTGCATGGCGCCCAGCTCGGGGAAGAACCGCTCCAGCGCCTTGCGGGCGGCGCGGTCGAGCGCGCTGACGGGGCCGTTGCCCTCGGCGGCGGTGTGGAAGATCTCGTCGCCCACGCGAATCTTCACCATGGCCTCGGAGAGCATGTCGCGCCCGCCGCGGGTCTCCGCCAGGACGAGGAAGTCCACGAAGGCAAACGGCGGCTCGTAGTCCCCGGACAGTCGTCGCAGCAGGAGCTCGAACGACGCTTCGGCGCCCTCGAACTGGAAGCCGCGCTCTTCGAGCGTCTTCAACTCGTCGACGACCTGCGCGGCGTCGGTGTCGGAGCCGAGGCCCAACGCGTCGGCGCGGGCCACGACCGAGCTGCGCCCGGCCAGCTCCGAAATGAGGATGCGGGAGTCGTTGCCGACCAGCAGCGGGTCGATGTGCTGATAGGCATCGCTGTGCTTGCGCATGCCGCTGCCGTGATAGCCGGCCTTGTGCGCGAAGGCGCTGTGGCCGGCGAACGGCGTCTGCGGATCAAGCGTCACGTTGGCGATCTCGGCGATATAGCGCGCCAACGCGGCGGTCTGTTGCAGCTGCGCGGCGGCGACGCAGTCGTGGCCCAGCTTGAGCTGGAGCGTCGGGATCAGCGTGAGCAGGTTGGCGTTGCCGCAGCGCTCGCCGAGACCGTTGGCCGTGCCCTGGACTTGGCGGGCGCCGGACTCGACGCCGGCCAGGGCGTTGGCCTCGGCCAAGTCCAAATCGTCGTGGGTGTGAATGCCCAGCGGCAGCTCGGTCCAGGCCGCGGCCGCCAAGACGCCGTCCCTGATTCCGGACGGCAGCGATCCGCCGTTGGTGTCGCAGAGCACCAGCCAGTCGGCGTCGGCCGCGGCGCGTACGCACTGTTCCACGTAGGCGCGATCGTGGTTGAGGCCGTCGAAGTAGTGCTCGGCGTCCACGATGACCTCGCGGCCGGCGTCCTTGAGGAAGGCCACCGAGTCGCGAATCATCGCCAGGTTCTCGTCGGGCGTGGTCTCGAGCACATTCTCAGCCTGGAAGCGCGAGAACTTGGCCACGATGGTGACGGTCGGCGTCTCGCAGGCCACAAGCGACTGCAAGTTGTCATCCGCCTCGGCCCGGATGCCCTTGTAGCGCGTGGCGCCAAACGCGGTGATGCGTGCGTGCTTCCAGGATCGCTCGGCGGCGCGGGTGAAGAACTCGCGGTCCTTGGGGTTCGATCCCGGGAAGCCGCCTTCGATGTAATGCACGCCGTAGGCATCGAGGCGCTCGGCGATGCGGAGCTTGTCCTCGGCGGAAAACGAGATGCCCTCGGTCTGCGCGCCGTCGCGCAGCGTGGTGTCGTAGAGCGAGAGTTGCATACGGAAGTTCCTCGGCAAGTCTGGAGGGTTGAGAACCCGAACGGGCGTGGGCCGGGGCCCACCGGCCGGCGGTTCGGCTAGCGAGCCGCCACGCGGACTGCCGCGGCAATGTCGACCGCGCCCGTGAACATGGACTTCACGGGTCGCGGAGATTCCTTGCGTCGGGCAGTCATGGACTCGGGCCTGTCTCGATCAGTGGGGCGGGCGCTGCCGCCGAGGGCATTGTAAGGCCTGCTGGCGCTCATTCGGAGGCCGGGAATCCGGTGAGGTACGGCAGGCGGGCGCTGGTCGCTCGGACTTCGTCGGTGTTTTCGAGAAGCTGTCCCAGGGCGTCCCAGCGGCCCGTCAGGAAGCTGGCGCGGGCGCTGGCGGGGACGGTGGCCGGGTAGGCGCCCTGGTCCGTCACCACACGCTCTGCCTCGATATCGATGGCGAGCTCGGCGTCCGGTGCTTCGTCCAGCAACGCTTGCAGCGATTCGACGTGCTCGGGATCCATCGTCACGCAAGGCAGGCCGATCGTCACGCAGTTGCCAAAGAAGATCTCCGCAAAGCTCTCGCCGACGATTGCCCGAATGCCGCGACGAAGCAGCGCCTGCGGCGCATGCTCGCGGCTTGACCCGCAGCCGAAATTCTCGTTCACGACCAGCACGCCGGCGCCGGCGAAGCGCGGGTCGTCCAGCGGGTGCGCGCCGTCAAGGGCACGGCGGTCGTCCTCGAACGCGTGCGGGCCGAGCCCCTCGAACGTGATCTCCCGCAGATAGCGCGCCGGGATGATCCGGTCGGTGTCGATGTCGTTGCCCCGCACCGGCACGCCGCGGCCCACGATGCGGGCGATGACGGCCCCCTCGCTCATGACGCCACCATTTGCCGCACGTCGGCAACCTCGCCGGCCAGCGCCGCGGCAGCGACCATGGCCGGACTCATGAGCAGCGTGCGGCCCGTGGGGCTGCCCTGGCGGCCCTTGAAGTTTCGGTTGCTGGACGAGGCGCAAACCTGGTCGCCCTGCAGCTTGTCCGGGTTCATGGCCAGGCACATGGAGCAGCCGGCTTCGCGCCATTCGAAGCCGGCCTCCTGGAAAATCTCGTGCAGACCGGCGGCCTCGGCCTCGGCGCGAATGCGCTGCGAGCCGGGAACGACCAACGCCTTGACGCCGTCGGCGACACGCCCGCCCTGGGCCACGCGCGCGGCCTCGTGCAGGTCGCTGAGCCGGGCGTTGGTGCACGAACCGACGAATGCCACGTCGATGGGAATGCCGGCAATGGAGCGTCCGGGCTCGAGGGACATGTGCTCCAGGGCCTCCTGCGCAGCTGCGCGGCCGGGTCCGTCGAGCGCTTCGAGGGACGGCACCACGTCGTCGACGCCCGTGACCTGGCCCGGGTTGATGCCCCAGGTGACCATCGGGGCAATGTCGGCGCCGTCCATGGTCACGACGTCGTCATAGTTTGCGTCGGGACTTGAGGCGAGCGAGCGCCACCACGCGGCCGCCCGCTGAAACTCGTCGCCGGCCGGCGCGAACTCGCGGCCCTCGATGTACGCCTCGGTGGTGGCGTCAGGGTTGACGTAGCCCACGCGCGCGCCGCCCTCGATGGACATGTTGCAGATCGTCATGCGCTCGTCCATGGACATGGAGTCGAGCACCGCGCCGCCGTACTCATAGGCGTAGCCCACGCCGCCCTGCACGCCGAGGCTGCCGATGATGTGCAGGATCACGTCCTTGGCGAAGACACCCTCGCTGAGCCGACCATTGATCTCAATTCGGCGCAGCTTGGGCTTCGCCACCGACATGCACTGGGTGGCCAGCACGTCGCGCACCTGCGA